>CAKQXQ010000001.1 GCA_934292805.1 uncultured Roseburia sp.
CATCTCTCAGCCGGTGAATGTCATTCTCTTTCAGGTGTCTGTGTGTACTCCTCTTTCTCATCACCTTTTTATATCTTTTCTCATCATAAAAGCTAACGTGGTATTTGTCAACTGATTTTTTATATGTGATTTTTTTACGCATAGTTTTTCATCAGCGTAACAATCCCTACAACCGCAAGTACGACCAAAGCTGCATATGTAAGACCACTCACAAACAATCCGATAATAATCAATGGCAAAAATACAATATTAACAATAATCTTGGTAATGCCCCATGTTGCCTTGATTGCAAAGACAAGCAGTTTTCCAAAAACGCCAAACATCAGCACGATAAATAAAAATGTCAACATATTTATTCCTTCTTTCTATCCTAATAATTTCAACAGATTCCGATATACATATTCTCTCAGAAAATCTGACTCCAGGTCAATTTCCAATTTTTTCTCTGCTGCGATGCGGTACATAAAATAGACGGAAAGCTGGGTTTCGACTGCTGCTCTTCGCAGAAAAACATTCTCTTCCCGAACCAGACCTTCTCTGACTCCGTCTGCCACAATGCTGTCTAATATCTCATTCCTCTCCTTTTCACAGCATCTGTGCCGGATCCGTTCGTATTCATCCTGCATTTTCTTCGGGATCTCGTAAGATTCCATTATAATTTTGATCAGGAAAAAAACTCCCTGTTTCTCATGCACATGTTTATCTATAAAATCCATGATACTGTCGATTTTTTCATGAAAAGATTTTTCGCTTTTTGTGATCTCCTTTAGTTCTTCCACACATTTTTGCATGTGGAAAAGTATTGATGAGGAAATGATCTCTTCCTTTGACGAAAAATACTCATATGCTGTCCCCTTACCGATCCCGGCACGTGTTGTAATGTCTGCAACTTTTAAAGTATTGATATCACAGCCTTCATTGATCAGATCGATCACTGCTCCATACATCGCCAGTACTTTTTGGGGCGGATTGCAGATCAGTTTTTGTTCTTCCATTATAACTCCTCCTCGACCATACTCTTCTCACGGTTAAATACATCATAAATACACGGAACGACTATAAGCGTCAATAACGTTCCATATATCATACCCCCTACAGTTACGATCGCCATTGGCTGCATCATCTCTGAGCCATTTCCAAGCCCGACTGCCATGGTTGACATGGACAGGATCGTAGTAAGTGCGGTCATAAGGATCGGGCGCATTCGCGTTTTTCCGGATTCTATGATCGCATCTTTTTTGCTCATGCCTTCCCTTCTCAGCTGATTAATAAAATCGACCATGACGATACCGTTATTAACGATGATTCCGGCAAGCATTACAAATCCGATCATTGCCACAACGCTGATTTCGTTGCCGGTAAAGTAAAGTGCGAACAGACCGCCTGTAAATGCGAGTGGAATCGTAAACATAATGATAAACGGCGACAACAGTGACTGGAACTGTGCTACCATGACAAGGTAAATGAAGATCACTGCCAAAAGCAGCATCAGATACAACTGATTCATCGCATCTGCGATCATTTCGTCCTCACCTGCCATCTCAATAGAATATCCTTCCGGAAGGTCAATTTTATCTAATTTCTTCTGAATCTCTTTACTGAGCAGACTGACATTATGGTCATCATCCACTCCTGCGGTCACACTGATATATCTGGTCTGTGCATCACGGTTGATCGTTCCTAATGTATAACCTTCCTCAAACTGTGTAATATCAGAAAGTGCTATTTCTGTCTCGTTTCCTTCTCTGTCTGTATAGGTAAAAGTCAGGTTTTTGATATCCTCTAACGTAACATCAGACTGCTCTTCGCTCTGTACATAAACCTGATAATCATTTACATCAGTGGAGATCGTCGTTGCAGATGTTGATGATGCCATCTCTCCATAAACAATCTGAAATACCTGTGCAACGGTCATGCCATATTTTGCAGCTTTTTCCTTATCTACAGAAATTGTAAAGGATGGTGTCGTATTGTCAAGTCCATCATCCACATCCACGGTTCCCCCGGTGTTCTCTACTACTTTTGCAACCTCTCCTGCAAGTTCCTGCAGTTTATCGAGATTATTTCCTTTTACATTGATCGTCAGTCCACTTCCCATTAAGGATGTCATATCGGAAGCTGAAGTATCTGCTGTTACCTCGCAGTCCATGTCTTTGGTCAGGTCATCTAACTGTGCGATCACATCAGCACTGCTCACTTCAGATTCTTCATCCAGGATCATATACATGGAAATACTGTCTGTAGAACTGCTTCCCATCATGGAAAGTGCACTTCCACCTGCCATGGCACCAATGGTCTTGATGCCATCGATCGTCAATGCTTTCTCCACGACTTCGTCTGCCATTTCTGTCAGTTCGTCAAAAGTAAGCGTCTCATCCTCTTTTGCCGAAATTGTCGCACTGATCTGGTTTGTCTCCATATTCATATCCATGAAGGAATATCCTCTGGAAAATGCTGCCACAACACTTGTTCCAAGCAATACGATCACCGCGATAAATACGATCGGCTTAAAATGCAGACATACATCTAAAATTTTTCCATAAGCATCTTTCACTTTATCAAAGAAATTATGCCTGATCTCTTTTGTATTTTTTAATAATCCTGCTGCCATCATCGGTACGAAAGTCAATGCCACAAGAAGGCTGGCTGCAAGTGTAAATGCAATTGTCAGTGCAATATCAACAAATAACTGTCTTGTAATACCCTCTGTAAAAATAATCGGTGCAAATACACAAACGGTTGTAAGTGTGGATGCTATGATTGCTCCTGTAACCTGTGAAGCACCTTCCACAGCCGCTTTTCGGATAGAATATCCTTCTCCACGCAATCGATAGATATTTTCGATCACGACGATGGAGTTATCTACAAGCATACCAATTCCAAGTGCCAGACCAGAAAGCGAAATAACATTCAACGTTATATTGGTAAAATACATCAATACGACCGCAAATACGACACTTAATGGAATGGAGCAGGCGATTACAAGCGTTGGTTTTATATCTTTAAGGAAAATAAGCAATATAATGATCGCCAGAATTGCACCTACAATCATATTTTCCAGAACAGACTGCACGATCATCTCTATATAAATTCCCTGGTTCATAAGAATACTTAAATGAAGATCTGAATTCTCAGACTCCAGACCTTTAAACTTCTTTTGCAAGCTTTTTGTCACATCACCGGTGGAATACCCTGTCTGTTTTTCAATCGAAAGCATCACAGCCGGATTTCCATTCACTTTGGAATACGAGTCTTTGGAGCTGTCTATATATTCCACATTTGCCACGTCTGAAAGGCGGATCGGCTCCATTCCATCCAGTCCCAGATCGATCAGTACAAGATTTAAAAGATCGTCCCTGGATGAAACCTCATCTCCGACACGGATAAGATATTTCTTTTCCCCTTCAGTTACATATCCGGCAGGCATGGAAAAATTCTGTGCTGTCAGCAGATTTTTCAAAGTATCCATTGTAAGGATCGTATTCAGATCCGCTGAATCCTCCGCCTTTTCTTTTGCTTCGTCCATCTGGGTCTGCCCCTGATCCAGCTTACTTGCCGCAACCGCAAGATCTGCATATCCTTTGCTCATCTGCATCATACCGGATATCTGGGACTGATTCAATGCTACCATTGCGTTATCTAAAGATGTTTTTCCTTCTTCAACCTGCTTTTGTGCAGCTTCAATAGTTGCAATTCCTGCAGCAATCTGTGTTTTTGTCTCACTTAATTTTAAAACTGCTGCCGGTATATCTTTATAGGAAGTCATTGTGACACCTGCACCTGCAAATGCAGACGACTGACTTAATACCATCGTATTGATATCATTCAGCTTTGACTGAAGCATAGCGATCTGATCTGTGATCTCGCTCTCGCTTTTATAATTGGTTCCCGCCTTGGCATTCACTTCTGCAAGTACCCGCTGCTCCATATAACTTAAAAACTCTGCTTCATCCATACTGTTTACCAGATGGTCATACAGCTCACTGTCATTTTCAAATGTATCCATCAGCATTTTAAACTGCTCTGCGTTCTCTTTCGTGATATAACCGGCATTTACCGCATAATCAAGAACGTCATTGAAATCCATCTCGGGATAGTTTTCCTGGATTCCTTTTACGATCAGAACAATCGGTTTCATTGCATAAAGCTGTCTGGCACTGTCTTTTGCCTGGCTTACCGCTTTATCAAGCTGTTTTAACCCCTCGATTCCCTTTTCAATCTGATTTGCTCCGTCATATGCCGCATTCAGTCCACTGATCGCACTGTCCATGGATGCCTGGGTTGTTTTCAGTTCTTCTAACTGACTGGAAAGATCTTTCTCTGTATTAAAGAGCTGGATTTTATTATTAATGATCTCGTTAGATGCCAGACCAACCTGGCTTTCTAATTCCTTCTGACCTTTTTCAAGCTCTTTCTTTCCATTTTCAATCTGGGAAGACGCTTTATCTAATTCTGCCTGGGCATCCGTAAACTTCTCATCGATCTTTGCTAAAATCTTTTCATTTAATGCATCAATCTTATCCTGATCCAATGTCACCTGAAGATCGGTATCCAAAACTCCTGTTGCTGTAACTGACGCAACTCCTTCGATACTTTCTAATAACGGAAGCAGTTCATTATCTACATAGTTTGAGATTTCTGCCTGATCCATTCCATCCACATCTGCTGATGCGATCATAATCGGCATCATATCCGGATCGATCTGCATAATGATCGGAGAACCTGCCGTATCCGGGAACTTATCTGCAAGCTGGTCTAACTGCTGCTGGATTTCAATCATGGCAGAATCCATATTCGTACTCTGTTCATATTCCAGTACTACCATGGAATAATTGTCATATGACATAGAGCTCACATTACTGATATTGGAAGTCGTCGCCATCGACGCTTCGATTGGAGACGTCACATCTTTCTCCACTTCCTCCGGGCTTGCACCCACATCCGTTGTTACTACGATCACATATGGCAGATTCATAGCCGGCAAAAGATCTGTCGTCATTCTTGTCAGTGATACCACTCCAAGAACAATGACAAGAACGACAACTACCAGCACTGTATACGGACGCTTTACACTATATTTTGAAATCACACTTATACCCCCCTGATTTTTCTATAAAGATTCAGGCGTCAAAAGATCTGCTAATAAACGTTATGAAACAGACCTTTTAGCATACGAATCTTATTATACAAAACCGACCAGTCGGTCGGTTGATATCAGTTTACTCCATTCAGGTCAAAAATCAATCTTTCTACTGAAATTTTTATATTTTTTTAATATAATTATTTTATCTCTAAAGTTTTCATTAAATAACCAGTGATACTCTGTACAATATAACTTTTCTGTGGTAGTCTATGTTTACGCAGTCTATTACAGTTGTCTTGTAATTATATTTTTATTTCATTTCTCAACTGCGTTTTCTTAAGGATCTGGCACTTCGCCATGTTTTTCAGAAACACTTTACTAATTCCATATCTGCAAAGGAGGACAAATGATTCCTGACCATTCTTTTGAAACTGCCACCGGCAGTATTGACTATCCTTTTACGAACGACTATATGTTCCGGGCTATTTTACAGAAAGACAAGCAGGTTTTAAAAGCTCTTGTCAGTGCACTTCTTCATCTCGAGAAGGACTCTGTAAAAGAAGTTACCATCACAAATCCTATCGAACTGGGTGCTGCTATCTCGGATAAGGATTTTATTCTTGACATCCGTATCGACCTTGATGGTGAGAAGCTTATTGATCTTGAAATGCAAGTTACAAATCAGTATAACTGGCCGGAACGTTCAATCAGTTATGCTGCACGAAGCTTCGATCATTTAAATTCCGGGCAGGATTACTCTGAAGTACTTACTGTTCACAGCATCGGCTTTTTAAATTATACGCTCTTTCCGGAAGCACCTGAGTTTTTCGCTACATATGAACTACGCAACAGAAAAACGGGAAAACTTTACAGTAGTAAATTTTCAATCCATGTGCTAGACTTAACTAAGATAGATCTTGCCACCAAGGAAGATAAAAAGTTTGGCATTGACCGCTGGGCAAGACTGTTCATGGCTAAGACATGGGAGGAATTACGTATGGTTGCAAAGAATAATCCAGACTTACTGCAAGCTTCTAATGAACTTTATACAATAAATAAAGATGATCTCATCCGTCAGCAGGCCAGAGCCCGTGCAGATGCCGAATTCTGGGAGCGGAACCGTAATGCCCGGATAAAAAAACTGGAAGAAGCTCTGATTGAAAAAGACAATTCTATTGCAGAAAAGGATTCTGAGATACACAAGCTCAAAGAAGAACTTGCTAAGCTCAAACAAAATTCCAGATAATATTCATGAGATAAAAAAACCAGCTCATCCGGAAGTTGACCATTGTGGTGTGATTTCCGGAAGCTGGTTTTTATTTTTCTTTTTATTTTTCTTCTAAAATTTTATCAATGCTTGCAAGTTTTACGCATACCACAAAAATCTGTGTAGCTGTTGAAAGATCCTCAAGACTTGGGTAAGATGGTGCAATTCTGATAACAGAATCATGTGGATCCTTTCCATATGGGAATGGTGCTCCTGCAGGTGTCATGACAACACCGGCTTTTTTCGCCTTAGCAACAACGGCTTTCGCACATCCATCCAGTGTTTCATATGTGATGAAATATCCACCCTTAGGGCTATACCATTTTCCAACACCAAGATCCTTTAATTCACTTTCAAACGTATCTAAGATCATCTCAAACTTTGGACGAAGGGAATCCGCATGCTTACGCATATGCTCTGTGATACCATGAATATCTTTGAAGTAGCGGACATGACGAAGCTGGTTTACTTTATCATGACCAATTGTCTGGATCTTTAACTGTTTCTTAATATCTTCCAGATTGTTGGCTGATGTTGCGATAGCAGCCACACCTGAACCTGGGAAGCTGATCTTACTTGTAGAACAGAATTTGTAAACCATATCCGGATTTCCTGCTCTCTTACACTCTTTTAAGATTTCGATCAGATGATCCTGATTGATATCATACAGATGATGTACACAGTAAGCATTATCCCAGTAAATACGGAAATCTTTTGCTGCAGGTTTTAATCTTGCAAAACGACGTACTGTTTCATCTGAATATGTAATTCCCTGTGGGTTAGAGTATTTCGGTACACACCAGATACCTTTGATCGCTTCATCTTTACTTACAAGTTCCTCTACCATGTCCATATCCGGACCAGTGGAAAGCATTGGTACATTGATCATCTCAATCCCAAAATATTCTGTGATTGCAAAATGTCTGTCATATCCAGGAACCGGACATAAAAATTTAACTTTATCTAATTTGCACCATGGAGTATTTCCCATAACACCATGTGTCATGGATCGTGAGATTGTGTCATACATAATATTCAGGCTGGAATTACCATAGATAATAATATTATCAGGATTACACTCGATCATATCGCCAAGCAGTACTTTTGCTTCCTGAATACCATCTAATACACCGTAATTTCTGCAGTCTGTGCCATCTTCACAGGTCAGATCCACATCTGAGGTCAGAACATTCATCATTCCCATAGAAAGATCTAACTGTTCCTGGGAAGGTTTTCCTCTGGACATATCAAGCTTTAATCCTCTGTGCTGAAATTTCTTATATTCTGCTTCCAGACTTTCTTTCTCTTTGAGTAATTCTTCTTTTGTCATCTCCATGTAAGACTTCATCTCTTATTATCCTCCTGATTTTTATAATATTATGACCACCCTGTTTGCCGGTCATATTTTCAAGTTACTTTCCATTCTCCCTATTTTTCTTCAGACGTTCCCTTAATCCGCTCAAAATAAGCTCTGATGTTCTTCTCGTATCCGTTCTCGCTTGGAACATAAAACTTCTTATCCGTAAGTCCATCCGGCAGATACTGCTGTCTGACATAGTGATTCGGATATTCATGGGCATACTTATAACCAACACCATGTCCCAGTTTTCCGGATGATTTATAATGTGCATCCTGTAAATGAACCGGAATCGGAGCCGTCTTTGTGTTTTTCACAACATCCATTGCATCAAAAATCGCATTGACTGCTGAATTACTCTTTGGTGCACTCGCTACATAAGTAACTGCCTGGGACAGGATGATCTGTGCTTCCGGCATTCCGATCCGCTCGATTGCCTGTGCTGCACTGGTAGCTACAACTAAGGCCATCGGATCTGCATTGCTGACATCCTCTGCCGCACAGATCATGATCCTTCGTGCAATAAATTTAATATCTTCCCCTGCATACAGCATTCTGGCAAGATAGTACACTGCCGCATCCGGATCGGATCCTCTCATGCTCTTAATAAATGCAGAAACTGTATCATAATGATTGTCGCCGGTCTTATCGTATCTTACTACACGTTTCTGGATGCATTCGCTTGCCACATCAAGTGTAATATGGATCTTCCCATCTTCACTCCGCTCTGTGGTAAGAATGCCAAGTTCGATCGCAGTAAGTGCTGCTCTTGCATCTCCGTTCGCCATATCTGCCAGGAAATCAAGTGCCTCATCATCAATTACAGCTTCATATGCACCCATTCCTTTTTCCCTGTCATTTACTGCACGATGGATCAGTACTTTAATATCCTCCGTGCTTAAATTTTTCAGTTCAAAAATAATGGAACGGGATAATAACGCACCATTCACCTCAAAATAAGGATTCTCTGTTGTTGCTCCGATCAATATTACCGTACCGTCTTCCACGAACGGAAGCAGATAATCCTGCTGTCCCTTGTTAAACCGGTGGATCTCATCGATAAAAAGAATCGTTTTCTTCCCATACATTCCCTGATTATTCTTTGCTTTCCCAACAACCTCTTCCATATCCTTTTTGCCGGCAGAAGTTGCATTGATCTGTAAGAATTCAGCACTCGTTGTATTGGCGATCACCTTTGCAAGTGTTGTCTTGCCGGTTCCCGGTGGTCCGTATAAAATAATGGAGCTTAATTTGTCAGCCTTGATCGCACGGTAAAGTAATTTGTCTTTCCCTATTATGTGCTGTTGTCCGACCATCTCATCTAACGTTGTTGGCCGAAGTCTTGAAGCTAACGGCGATTCCTTCTCTTTATTCTGCTCTCTCATATAATCAAATAAATCCATAAAAAGCACCTGCCTTTACCTGTGATTCCATACTGCCGCACATGTGCAGATTTTTCTTCCGCCATATACCGGATTTGTGTCTGTCCGTCGCGGTCATGTGTCTGTTTTGAATTATTTCAATTCAAAACTTGCAAGTTTTGAATGGCAAGTATAATTTTTCGACTTATAATCATTCAAATATGACAGAAAACGTCTTGAAAATTTCATCGCTTTTATTACTTTACATGAAACCATCCTATTTGGCAAGTATCTGCCATGAATTTCTACATTCTGCACGTTTTTTATCACAAAACATATCTTCTACTGTAAAAAATTATGCAAGCCTTTCTTCCGATTGTAACACAGCAGCTTTATTTTCTCTACTGATTTACATAAACTTCGCCTGTCCATTCCCTCATTTTTTCATATCCCGTATCAAAATATCTTATTCCAGTAAAAGATCTTCTACCGTTACGAATGTATACCCATTCTCCGACAGTACATCTATGATTTTGAAAGCTGCGTTTACGGATGAATCTGATGCATCATGCAACAATATAATGTCATTTTCCCGTACTGTCTCTATCACTCTCGCTGCGATCACATCCGAATTATCTGTTTTCCAGTCCAGTGGATCTACATCCCATAATACTTCGATCATTTTTGTTTCATAATCAAGATTACTTTTAAAACAGCCATATGGTGGTCTGATGTATTCTGAATATTTCCCCGTAAGTTCATAAATGATCCGGTTTGTTTTATCTACCTGTTCGATTGCGGCTTCATCTGTAAGATTTGCCAGATTTACGTGTTCATATGCATGTACTCCGATCAGATGTCCTTCTTCTGCGATCTTGCTCACAATCTCAGGATATTTTTCGCATTCTGCACCAAGCAGAAAAAAAGTTGCCAGGATTTTTCTCTTTTTCAGCCCTTCCAGAAGACGTTCTGTATGATCCGGATTTGGTCCATCATCAAAGGTGAGTGCAATTCTTTTTTCTTCAGCATTACTTTGATCAGTCATTGCTTCACACAAACTATCTGATTTCCGTTCTCCCCGCTGCACGGATAACGAAAATAAACCAAAAAACGCAAAAAACAGTAAAAATGTAAAAACAGACAGTAAGAATCCCACTGCCTGTCTTATTGTATTTTTTCTTTCAGAATTCTTTAATTTTTCCACTCGGCGCTCCGGCATTGGCTTTCCTTAATTATATGCTTTTTCTTTTCCTGTAAATACCAATTCCTGCTTTTCTATCATAATCCTTCGTGCGATCCGATATCCACAACAAGGCACAATCTGATATTTGCAGTATTTTTCTCTGGATTTCTCCTTCATTTTTCGATATAATACATAAGGTTAAGCGAAAATCATGTATGCATTTTCAAAACCATTTGCTTACGATAATTTTACAATAACTTAAGGGAGATTTACCTATTATGTTGACAGTTATGAAATTTGGCGGCAGCTCTGTTGCTGATCTGGAGCATATCCAAAATGTTGCCCGACGCTGTATTGCCAAGCAAAAGGCAGGCAGCCAGGTTGTCGTTGTGCTCTCTGCAATGGGAAAAACAACTGATAACTTAATCGCAACTGCAAAGCAGATTACCGAGACTCCTTCCCGCAGGGAGATGGATATGCTTTTATCCACAGGCGAACAGGTATCCGTTGCTCTTATGGCAATGACATTGATCCAGATGGGAGTCAGTGCCATATCATTGAATGCCTGGCAGGTACCTATGCACACCACTTCTGATTATCAGAATGCCCGCTTCAAAAAAATAGATACCGAACGTATCCAGAAAGAACTTGACGAAAATAAAATTGTTGTGATCACCGGTTTTCAGGGGATCAATAAGTATGACGATATCACAACCTTAGGCCGTGGTGGTTCTGATACAACAGCTGTAGCTCTTGCGGCAGAACTTCACGCAGATGTCTGTGAGATTTACACAGATGTAGACGGTGTATATACTGCAGATCCACGTATTGTTCCATCTGCAAGGAAAATGTCTGAAGTCACTTATGATGAAATGCTTGAGATGGCTTCTCTCGGAGCCAAAGTCCTTCACAGCCGCTGCGTGGAGATCGCCAAGAAATACGGTGTGGAACTTCTCGTATGCTCCAGTTTAAACAATCATTCCGGTACAATTGTAAGGGAGAAAACAATCATGGAAAAAATGTTGATCAGTGGCGTTGCAGCCGATAAAAATGTAGCAAAGGTTCGTGTAGCCGGTCTTGGCAATGATCCGGAAAGCACTTTCCGCCTTTTAAATACGTTAGATAAAAATCATCTGAATATTGATGTCATGATCCAGTCACTTGGAAAAGATGGCACCAAATCGGTATCATTCACAGTAGCCAAAACAGATCTTGCCCGCACACTGGAGGTCTTAAATGCACACAAAGAATCTCTTGGCATTAAAAAACTTGACTCTGATGAAAAAGTTGCCAAAGTATCCGTTATCGGTGCAGGTATCCGCTCACATTCCGGTGTGGCCGCAAAAATGTTCGGTGCACTTGCAAGTGCAGGAATCAATACCGAAATGGTAACAACCTCTGAGATCCGTATCACAGCCCTGATCGATGAGGACTATACTGATCTTGCCATGCGTGCGATCCACGAAACATTCTTAGAGTAAGAAACGAGACGTTTACGGATACTGATACAAAATCTTTTCCAGTGCATCCGTCGACTTTAAGTAGTAGTCGCAGTACTGCTGCATATAATCTCTCACAAGCGGGATCTGGTTATCCGACCAGCCCGCGCATGCAAATGGCACTTGGCATGCCTTTGCCATGTCATATCCTGGTTTCAGATCATCTACCATCAGAAGTTCCTGTGGTTTTAAATGCAGGATACGCATTGTTTCCTGCAATGCATAAGGATCCGGCTTACGTTTTCCATCGGGACATGCCCAGTCAAAAATAAGCTCCGGCTGTGAAATACCGGCCGCCTTATAATCACGAAGGATCGTATGCTTCATTGAATGGGAAGAAACACAGATTTTCCCACCGTTCTGCACGTATTCATTCAAAATCTGCGGAAGACCTTCATAGACATCCGGGATTGTTTTTGCAGCTGCATCCTGCCAGATCTTTTCCTGATATTTTATTTCTTCCGGTGTATAATGCAGGATATCCGTACACAATTCATAGAATCCCGGTGTAAAATTATATGACACAAATTGTTCGTAGTCCATTGTCATGCCGTCCCGCAGATCACTTAAGGATTGTAAAAACGCCGGAAAATTAACCTCCGGCGTACTTTTTACAAGTGTATCATCGTGATCTAAGACCAGGCACTTAACTTTCAGTGTTCTTTTCTTATGTATCTCCATTCTCATGCTTTCCCGTATCTTATTCATCTCGCTTAGTTTCTATATTTTTCAGTTTATTGCCAAGGTAGACCAGGATATCCTTTCTGGTGACAATTCCGATAAAAATACCATCATCATCCACCACCGGAACAAAGTTCTGATTGGTGATCTTCTCAAAGAGATCCTCCATCGACTCTGATATCCTCACAGCTTTGTTATCTCTGTGACGCTTTACATCCGTGATACGTATCTTTTCCATGCGGTGTACATCTGGGAAATCTTTTTCCTTCATCTCCCACAGCAGATCTCCTTCTGTGATCGTTCCGATGTATCTTCCTCCTTTTGTCAGAAGCGGAATTGCTGTATATCCATGATGTTCCAGTTTCTCTACCGCCTGACGCAAAGATTCATCTTCCTTAACATGTGCAACTTCTTCTTTCGGTGTAAGAAAAAATAATATATTCATCGATTACCTCTCCTGTTTCTCATCTGTATTTTTATTATTTATTTTCTGTTTTATCTATATCGGATATTCCATATTTTCATATCCTATATATTGTAACATTATACCAGATAAGAAACCAGTGAAAAGAATATGAATTTTCTATAAAGCTTTTTCTTACAGCATCTCCTTTAAGATTTGCTGCACAAGAGCCGGATTGGCTTTTCCTTTCATAGCCTTCATTGTCTGACCTACAAGGAATCCGATCGCTTTTTCTTTGCCACCCCGGTAGTCTGCTACTGATTGCGGGTTATCTTTGATCACCTGTTCTACAACTGCTTTCAGTTCACTTGTGTCGTTGACTGTCTTTAAGCCTTTTTCTTCCACATATCTGACCGGATCGATATCATGCCTGAATACTTCTTCAAACACTTCCTTTGCAACAGTGCTGTTGATCGCCATGGAATCTGCAAGATCAATGACTTTTGCCAGATTTACCGGTGAAAAAGTGATATCTTCCGGATCCATTTCATTTTCCTTTAACAGGCGGATGATCTCACCCATGATCCAGTTGGAAACTTTCTTTGGTTTTTTGCAAATTTCTGTTGTTGCTTCAAAGAGATCAGCAAATTTCTTATGTCCGGTAATAATCTCTGCATCATAATCCGGCAGATCAAATTCTTCTTTATACCGTTTTAATTTCTCTGTACGAAGTTCCGGCTGTTTTGCTTTTACCTCTTTGATCCATTCCTCGCTGATCACGATCGGAACAAGGTCCGGTTCCGGGAAATAACGATAATCCTGTGCATCCTCTTTGGAACGCATTGCATAAGAATACTCTTTGTTATCATCCCAGCGTCTTGTTTCCTGTACCACTTTCTTTCCCTCTTCGATCAGTTCGATCTGACGGACACGTTCTCCCTCGATCGCTCTTGCAATTGCCTTGAAAGAGTTCAGGTTTTTCATCTCCGTTCGTGTTCCAAACTCCGGTGCTCCCACTTCCCTGACAGAAAGATTGACATCTGCACGCATGGAGCCTTCGTTTAATTTACAATCTGATGCACCAAGATACTGGATGATCAGACGGAGCTTCTCAAGATATGCGATCACTTCTTCTGCCGAACGCATATCCGGTTCCGATACGATTTCGATCAGCGGCACTCCGGAACGGTTATAATCAACGATAGAGCAGTCTTCCCACTCATCATGCACAAGTTTTCCTGCATCTTCTTCCATATGGATCTCATGGATCCCAACTATTTTCTTTCCTGCTGCTGTTTCTATTTCCACTCCACCATCGCGGCAGATTGGAAGATACAGCTGTGAAATCTGATAATTCTGTGGATTATCCGGATAAAAATAATTTTTACGGTCAAATTTACAATATCTTGTAATGCTGCAGTTTGTTGCAAGCCCTACTGCCATCGCATACTCTACGACCTGTTTATTCAATACCGGAAGCGATCCAGGCATTCCGGTGCACACCGGACAAGTATGACTGTTTGGAGCTCCTCCGAACGCGGTGGAACATCCACAGAATATTTTTGTTTTTGTCGCTAATTCAACATGAACTTCCAGTCCAATGACAGTTTCATATATCTTACTCATGACACTTCCTCCAAATTTACGTCTATTTTACGATCCCTATCTTCTATACGCAGTTGTCTGATATCTTTTTTCTGTCTTAACCGCATATCGGACTGTGTTCATACTTTCTTGTCTGTTCAAAGGCATACGCTGCACGGATGATATTCTTCTCTTTAAAGCAGTCCCCGATCAGCTGTAAACCGATTGGAAGACCTTTTGAATCTTTTCCACATGGAAGTGAAATTCCAGGAAGACCTGCCAGATTTACGGATATCGTATAAATATCCCCCAGATACATTTTGATCGGATCACTTAAAGAATCACCGATTTTTGGTGCAGTTGCAGGAGCAACCGGTCCCAATATCACATCGTATTTTGCAAATGCGTCATCAAATGCCTTTTTTATCAATGCCTTGGTGCGAAGTGCCTTCAGATAATAAGCGTCATAGTATCCACTGCTTAAAACAAAGGAGCCAAGCATAATCCTTCTCTTAACCTCCGGTCCAAATCCTTCGGAACGGGTTTTTTTGTACATGTTATGGAGTCCCTCGTATTCTTCTGTGCGGTATCCATATTTTACACCGTCAAAACGTGCCAGGTTAGAGCTTGCTTCCGCACACGCAATCACATAATAGGCAGGGATCGCATACTCAGAAAGGCTTAATTCAAACTGTTCTACGATCGCACCCTTTTCTTCCAGCACTTTTGCTGCTGCAAGCACAGCTTCCTTTACTTCTGGATCAATTCCTTCTTTGAAGTAATCTCCCGGAATACCGATCCTTAATCCTTTCACGTCATCAACAAGTGCTTCCGTAAAATTTAAATCCTCTCTCAGGATCGAAGTGGAATCTTTGCTGTCATGAGAAGCAATGATCTCAAGGATCGTTGCACAGTCCGTCACATCCTTTGCAATCGGTCCGATCTGATCCAACGAGGATGCATATGCGATCAGCCCATAACGTGATACTGTTCCATACGTTGGCTTAATACCTGTTACTCCACAAAAAGAACTCGGCTGACGGATCGATCCACCGGTATCAGATCCGAGTGCATAAGAGCATTCCTCGGCTGAAACTGCAGCACAGGAGCCACCGGACGAGCCACCAGGAGCATGTTCTTCATTCCATGGATTTTTTGTTACACCAAATGCGGATGTTTCCGTTGTGCTTCCCATCGCAAATTCGTCCATGTTTGTCTTTCCGATGATCACTGCACCGGCTTTTTCCAGATTCTCTACCGCCTGTGCTGTATAAGCCGGTTTAAAATTAGATAAGATTCTGGACGAACAGGTTGTCAGGAGATCTTTCGTACACATATTGTCCTTGATTGCAACCGGAACACCGGCCAGTGGTCCTGTCAATGTTCCGTCATCAATCATTTTCTGCACTTCTTCTGCTCTTTTTAGTGCGCCCTCTTTATCAACAGTCACAAAACTGTTCACTTTTCCTTCTCTCGCTTCTATCGCATCCAATGCAGCGGTAACAGCTTCTTTTACTGTCACTTCACCTGCCTGTATTTTTCTGCCTAATTCTACAGCTGTTAAACTCATCAAATTCATCTGTCTCACCATTTTCCTTATTCCATACTAAGCTGCTGCAATTTGCAACAGCCCCTTCACAGGTTACTGTCCGTGCTTTTATCCTATCGTCTTCGGAACTTTAAAGCCTCCATCCTTCATGGACGGTGCATTGGCAAGTGTTTCTTTGCTTCCATCCCCATTTGTTACAACATCTTCCCGAAAAACATTGGTGACTGGGAAAATATGAGACATAGGTTCTACTCCCGTAGTATCTAATTCATTTAATTTGTCAATATAATCCAGCATGGAACCCATGTCCTTTTTTGCCTGTTCTTTTTCTGCATCGTTTAACTCTAATTTTGCGAGAATCCCTACATATTCAATTGTTTCATCTGAAATAATATTTGCCATTATGCTCTCTCTTTCTGTTCTGCCAGTTTCCGGTTCAGTTTTGTGTACACCCATTCTACCATCCATGGTTCTGTTGCGGCTTTTAATGCCTCTTCTAACGGAAACCATTTCACACCGCTGTTCTCATCCGGTTTTATGCGAAGCACTTCCTCCTCATCTGCCTCCAGAAGATATGTCACATTCAGATGCAGATGCGATGGCACATAGCTTCCTTTCTTGATATGTCCATCTACAGTCAGTATCTCAATGGAAAAAATACCATCACTCACTGTCCGTATCTCTGTCACGCCTGTCTCTTCCATCGCTTCCTTCTTTGCCACAGCAAGAAGATCTCTGTCTCCATCTGCATGACCACCTGTCCATGACCAGGAATGATAGATATTATGATAAATCATAAGCACTTTATCATGCGACTGATTAAGCAGCCAGGATGATGCAGTAAAATGTGCAGTCTGATTTGTTCTGTCAAAAATATCCGGTGCATCCTGTAATAACTGAAGCATAACTTCCCTGTCATGTGCTTCCTGTTCATTATATGGTGTATACTCCATTAAACCTGTAACAATATCCATTTTTTCTCCTCTTGTATATCCCTATGGTTCCAATCGGCTCATATCTCTTGGAAACAGGGTTGTTTCTCTGACGTTATCTTCTCCGATCAACTTCATGGTCAGACGTTCCAGACCGATTCCAAGACCTCCGTGTGGTGGCATTCCATGCTTAAATGTATCCATGTACTGTTCCATTCCTTCTGTTGTCATGCCGCGCTTTTCAATCTTTTCAAGCAGCAGGTTATAATCGTGGATACGCTGACCTCCGGTTGTGATCTCCAGTCCATTATACAACAGGTCAAAGCTTAAAGTATACGTCGGATCTTTTGGATCGTCCATAGCGTAAAAAGGTCTCTTTTTTGAAGGATAATGTGTTACAAATACAAAATCTGCATCATATTCTTCTTTAAAATACTGTCCAATGAGTGCTTCCTCCTCCGGCTCCAAGTCATATGGATTCCGGATCTGTCTGTTATATTTTTCGGCTACCTTTCTTTTTGCCTCGTCAAATCTTACTGTCGGGATCCTGTCTGTATTCGGAAGTGTAACACCAAGGATTTTTAACTCTTTTTCATAATCTCTCTTCAAAAGAGCTGTCATATACTGCAAAAATCCGGTCTCCATTGCCATAATATCTTCAAATCCATCGATATATCCCATTTCAAAATCAAGACTTGTATATTCATTCAGATGACGTTTTGTGTTATGTTTCTCTGCCCGGAATACCGGTGCAGTTTCAAATACCCTGTCAAACACTCCCACCATCATCTGCTTATAAAACTGTGGGCTCTGTGCCAGAACTGCTGGTCTGTGGAAATAATCCATACGGAACATATTTGCTCCGCCCTCAGCTCCCTTGGCTCCTATCTTCGGTGTATGGATTTCTGTAAATCCCTGTTCATAAAGGAAATCCCTGAAACCTCTGACAACTCCTTCCTGGATTTTAAACTTTGCACGCTCGCGAATGTTTCTTAATGCGATCGACCTGTTATTTAAATTTGCTTCCAGAGAAGTATTTAACTTCCACTTTGAGATTGCCAGTGGCAATGGTTCTGCCGGTTCTGATAAAATCTGAATGTTTTTCAGCCGGATTTCGAATCCGTTCGGTGCTCTGTCTTCTGTTTTCACAATTCCTTCTGCTTCGATCGTCGCTGCTTCTTTCAGCTCCTTTAAATCGAACTGTGTCTTTCCTTCTTCAAATACGCACTGAAGAAGTCCCTCTCTTTTCCGTAAAACAATAAATGCAACTTCTCCCATATCACGGATCGTATGCACTGCACCATTTACTCTTACAGACTTTCCTTCAAACTCTCCTGTTAAGATCTCGCTGATTTCTACGGTTTCCTTTTTCTTTACTCCTGTCATGAATTCCATACAATTGTACGCTCCTTTTCTTTCCTTTTGGAATTACTCGGTGCGGGACGGGACATATTACTTTATAAAACAGAATCTCGCCTGCGAGATTCTCCGCCTGCGGCGGGTCGCAATATGCGACATGTTTCTTATCCGCCGCAGTGCGATCCTCGCGGAGTGTTTTTTATGTAATGGAAACGAAGTTTCCATTACATAAAAAAACGCCCTGAAAGAACATCTTCGTTCTTTCAGGGCGAGATAAACAATGATCCCGCGGTACCACCCGCATTGAAAAATGATAACATTAAAATTCATTTTCCCACTCAATGTGCGTAACGTGCACCAACGTACTGACCTACTTACATCCTGCTGCTGTGAATAAGCATACCTGCAAAATCAGACAGCATTATGGTTCAACCAGTCTGCTCCGGAGTGTTCCCATTATTTTCTCTTTCAAACAGCGCTCTCAGTCGGTGACGCTGTATTCCTGTCGACATCTGAAAATAAGAGTCTCTTTCAACGCCTTACTGTGTTAATGTTGTACTATTTATAACACTCCAAAAAGCAAAATGCAAGAATTATTTTTATTTTTCTGTGATTTTTTTATTGGTATCTGTTCGTTATACCAGAAACACGCTTTATAACCATCACTGCAAGAAGTCCGATCACTGCTCCTGAAATGATGCCTGTGATCGCTAACACCGGGAAATAATAAATCAGTGTCTGTGTGTCCAGTACCCACATTGCAACCAGGATCTGCCCTGCGTTGTGTGCGATTCCACCGAGCACACTGACACCTGCTGCGGACAGCTTTTTTGTTTTTTTTGCAAAATACATAACACCGAAGCTTAACAATCCTCCTGCAAAACTATAAAGCATTGCCGCCATTGAACTAAATGTCAGCCCGGTAAGCAAAATTCTGACCATCGAGAGACCAAATGCTTCTTTCGTCCCAAGTGTATACAGTGCAACCATAACAACCAGATTTGCCAGTCCAAGCTTGGCTCCGGGTATCCCAAGATTTAAAGGGATTAATGTTTCAATGTAAGAAAGCACAAACGCCAGTGCTACAAGCATTCCAAGAAGTGCTGTTTTTTTTGCCATAATCGTTCCTCTTCGTAAAATCTTATCTTCCATTCCCTGATCTTTTAATGTACCAGAATATCAATCCCTGCATCTTCGCCATTTTCAATCGTTATAACCACTTTGTCCGGGAGGCATACGATGGTCTCTTTGTTTTGATGGATCCTGCTGTGATTCACGCAGATCTGATCCGGACAGGAAGCCTTTGTCATACTCACATAACCATCACGGATTTCAAAGGAATTATAAGAACCATCCTCAAACCGGATCGTTTCTGTCGTATCTCCTGAAAGAGGATACCGTCCATATTCTTCCCCATCTACCGTTACCACCGCAACTGCATTTTTTGTATGTTTCTTCTGATAAACATGTATGCC
This sequence comes from uncultured Roseburia sp., assembly GCA_934292805.1. Lineage (GTDB taxonomy): Bacteria > Bacillota > Clostridia > Lachnospirales > Lachnospiraceae > Roseburia. The sequence goes on from CAKQXQ010000001.1 coordinate 19,734, forward strand.
GGCATATGCCATTACTGCTGCGATCAAAAGAACTGCGATCAGTATGATGTCATTTTTTCTGATTTTTAATTCCTGTTTTTCTGTCAAAATAGTGCTCCTTTATTCTGTGTACTGCTCAAATCCTTTCGAATACTCCATGCTTCCATCAGGAAGGATCCACATTGCTTCTACATTATCCAGTCCGTTTACAAACTCCATTCCATCTTCCAGTGTCATATTAAACACAGCTGTGGAATAGGCATCCGCAATACCGGAATCCTGTGTGATGATCGTAACCGAAGAAAACTTATCTGCTGGCATCAGTGTATCTGGATCAATAATATGGCAATACCTTTTTCCATCCACCGTATAGTATCTCTGATAATTGCCGCTTGTCACAACACTGGCATCCTTTACGCTTACTTTCTTCACATATGCCTGTGCTGCATCTGTATCCGGATTCTGGATTCCGACATTCCAGGATGTTCCATCCGGATGTCCTCCGATTGCACAGATATTTCCGCCTACACTAAAAAGCATAGATGAAATCCCAAGCTCTTCTCTTGCATATTCGGCTGTCTTTTCCACCGCATATCCTTTTCCGATACTTCCGACATCCAGAGTCATATCCGGATCCGTAAGAAAAACGGTACCATCCTCCTCATCGATCACAATCCCACTGATGTCTGTATGCTCTGCAGCTGCTTCTAACTCTGACATCTCCGGCAGCCTTGCACGCTTTGGATCTTCTGTGCCTTCCTCTCTGTAATCGTGCCAGATAGAAAGCACACTTCCGAGTGCAACATTCATCTTGCCATCTGTCTTCTCTTCCATTGAAACTGCCAGTTTTAAAAGATGAATGATCTCAGGATCTACTTTCACAGGACAGACTCCGGCATGATCATTGATCGTTTTCATATTATTCATATTATCATATTCATGATAAATATCATATAACTCGTTATAATACTGCAGCTTTTCCCTGATTTTACCAATCTCTTCTGTAAATTCCTTCTCTGATGACGCATATCCGATAATCTGTGTCTGCGTGTCAAATACATCAAAAAAAGACGCTTCATATTGTTCCTGGTCTTTTCCGGTATGATGCCTGTACGCAATAATAAAAATAAAAGCAAGCAACAGCAGAATTGCTGCCAGCTGTTTTCTCTTCTCCATCTCAGGTTTTTCTTCCTTCCATCTTTTTCCAAAAATTCAGAAAGGAGAGGCATCCTACCCCTCCTTTTGATCTTATTTCTTCTCGTAAATTCCAAATTCATTCAGAATCAGAACATCTCCTACTTCCAGTTCCAGTGGAAGCTTGTACTTCTTGACATCAAATGTGCCATCCTTGCCGGATAATGTCACAGATGTCTCTTTAAATTCCTCTACTATGTATTGGATCTTTTCTTTCTTCTTTCTAAACATCAATAACGCCCGATTTCCTATTCATAAACTAAAGCTAATTATAACAATCAAAGACCATTCTTGCAAGTGATTTCTTGTGCCCATTCCTATCTTTGTGGTATGGCTTCTTTTAAGCCAGGTATTTATCTACTTCTTTTTATTTTCTGCTCCGGAAAATCCTTATGATCTTCCCTTCATAATAAACTGCTACGATCACGATCAGGGCTACTGCGACCAGACTATAGGCTCCATCCACCCGGTATCCAAGAGCATCACAGATGCTCGAAAACAACAGTGCCAGTACACAGATGAGTTTGATCACGGAGACCATCCGTACTGTATATTTCCGGATCACCCCGGTGCACACTTCACGCTTTAAACCATTCACATGCTCCGGATAGATCAGCATCATTGTAAGCCCTGCATACACTAGCAGCATAACAAGCACATTCATGATCACACGCATTGCCACAGCTCCATAGACAATCCCATAATAAACCTGTAATCCTATATAAAAAAGTCCTGCCACCGCAGATACAATTTCCATTATCACTACTTCCATTGAAAAACGATTTTTCCCCATCCAGTCAGCCATCCTTTCCATCATCCCCTATAGGATACTCTATTTCTTCTCTTTTTTAAAGAATTTTTGGATAATTTCAGAAAATGTATACATGTATTATTTTAAAAACCACCGTGGGAATCCTTGAAAATCATTTACTCTGTGCTATAATTGACTAATGTTATTCTTTGTACTAAGAAAAGGAGATTATTTTACTAATGGATACATTGATTATTCCAAAAGATTATCATTCAGAATTAAATTTACACGATACGCAGATTGCGATTAAGACGGTAAAAGATTTTTTCCAGAATCTTCTCTCCCAGAGGCTGAGCCTTGCCCGTGTATCTGCACCTTTGTTCGTTGCCCCGGAATCCGGATTAAACGATAACTTAAACGGTGTGGAACGTCCTGTCACTTTCGATATTAAGGAGCAGGCAGGCAGAGAAGCTGAGATCGTACAGTCTCTTGCAAAATGGAAGCGTTATGCATTAAAGAAATATGGTTTTACTTATGGTGAGGGTCTTTATACGGATATGAACGCGATCCGTCGTGATGAGACAGCCGACAATATCCACTCTATTTTCGTTGATCAGTGGGATTGGGAGAAGATCATCCACAAGGATGAACGTACACTTGCCACTTTGATGAATACCGTGAAAACTGTTTATAAATGCATCCGTAAGACAGAGAAATACATGGCGATCCAGTATGATTATATCGAAGAGATCCTTCCTCATGATATTTTCTTTGTAACAACTCAGGAATTAGCAGATATGTTCCCGGATAATACTCCAAAGGAACGTGAATATTATATTGCAAAAGCAAAAGGTGCTGTCTGCATTATGCAGATCGGTGATGTTCTTGAGAATGGTGAACCTCATGACGGCCGTGCTCCTGACTATGATGACTGGAGTTTAAACGCTGATATTATCGTTTACTATCCGGTTCTTGACATTGCTTTGGAATTATCCTCCATGGGTATCCGTGTTGATAAAAAAGCTTTGCTTTCCCAGTTAAAGAAGGCCGGATGTGAAGACAGAAAAGAACTTCCTTTCCAGAAAGCAATTATTAACGAAGAACTTCCTTACACGATCGGTGGCGGTATCGGTCAGTCCCGTATCTGTATGTTCTTCCTTCGCAAAGCACATATCGGAGAAGTCCAGTCTTCCTTATGGCCAGAGGATATGACTGCTGCCTGTGAAGAAAATGGAATCCGCTTACTGTAAAACTATTACGATCAGGGTGTCAGGCGTCCTGCACTTAATCTTATACCAGCAGATCTTTTGACACCTGAATTCTACTACATAAAAAGGCTGCCACTACACATTTCAAACGGTGTAGTGGCAACCTTTTTTATTTGTCTTCAGATATCAAAATTAATTGCTCCATTTATCATCTTAGCAGACAATATCCTGCAATCCCTGCCTGTATAAAAAAGATAAGCGGCATTCCGATCACAAAATACCAGTGTTTTGTTTTATGATGGAACAAATACATTCCTGCCCATGTTCCAAGACTGCCACCAAGGACACTTACCAGAAACAGAACTTTTTCCGGTATCCTCCATGCGTGGCGTCTTGCTCTGTTCTTATCGGCTGCCATCACAAACAGCCCGATCAGATTCATTACTATGAAATAATAAGCTGTCATATTTATCTGGCCGCTTTGTTCTTTCCAAGATGAAGCTTCATTACATACCACAGCTCTGTTGCGATACAGATGGAAGAATATGCACCGCAGACAAGACCTGCCATCAGTGGCAGAGCGAACTCACGGATGCTGGAAACTCCAAGGATGTAAAGCATTACAACCATGATAAATGTTGTGATAGAAGTATTGATACTTCTTGATAATGTCTGTGTTAAGCTTCGGTTTGCAACTTCTTTTAAGTCCTCAGCCTTAAGCTTTCCAACCTTACCTGCAAGGTTCTCACGGATACGGTCAAAGATAACGATCGTGTCGTTGACAGAGTAACCAATGATCGTAAGCATACATGCAATAAATGTATTTCCTACGGAGATACGGAGTACTGCATATACCGTAAGCACAACTAATACGTCATGTACAAGTGCAAGGATCGCACTTGTTGCAAAACGGATATCTTTGAAACGGAACCAGATGTAAAGCAGCATAAAGATACATGCAACGATAACTGCCTTGATCGCATCGGTACGCATCTCGCCACTGATCGTGGAACTGATACTCTGTGATGTGATCGTAGACTCATCTACTCCAAGATCATTTACCATTGTATCCTGCATAGCCTGACGCTCATCAAGATCTAATGTACGTGTCTTAATTGTGATCTGTGTTGTTCCTTCAACTTTTGTTGCCTGAACATCTGCATCGCCTGTGATCTTCTCAATATAAGGGATCACATCACTCTCGATCTCTTCGATCGTCATGTCTTTGCCAAAATCAGCAGTTGTGGATGTACCACCCATGAAGTCAAGACCAAAGTTCAATGTTCTTCCTTCAGATGCCTTGTGGATACCCATGCTGATCAGTCCTGCTGCGATCAGAATACCGGAAATTGCAAAGAAGACTGCTTTCTTTCCGATAAAGTTAATACTCTTTCTCTCTTTTGCACGACCGTAGAACTTCTCATCCTTCAGTCCCAGTGCATAGAAAGCATACAGAATATATCTTGTAACAAACATCGCAGTGAACATGGAAAGGATAATACCGATCATTAATGTATAAGCAAATCCCTTCACTGTACCGGAACCTAATGACATAAGTACGATAGCTGCGATAAGTGTTGTGATATTACCGTCTAAAATGGCAGACATTGCTTTCTGAAAGCCTTCTTTCATAGATGTCTGAACGGATTTACCGGCTGCGATCTCCTCACGGATACGGGAGAATACGATAACGTTCGCATCTACTGCCATACCGATACCAAGGATGATACCTGCAATACCAGGTAATGTAAGTGTGATCTCAAATAAGTATAATGTAGCGATCACTAATGTTGTATAAATTGCAAGTGCAAGTGATGCAGCAACACCAGGAACTGCATACATTACGATCATAAATAACATAACGATCACAAGACCGATCGCACCTGCCTTTAAGCTGGATGCAATTGCCTGGCTTCCAAGCTGTGCCCCTACTACAGAAGACTCCAGCTCTGTAAGCTGCAGGGAAAGAGAACCGATACGGATCTGTGTTGCAAGATTTTCTGCTTCTTCAAAAGTAGACATTCCTGTGATCTGTGCCTCACCACCTGTGATCGCACTCTGAACCTCCGGATAGCTGATCGTCTCACCATCGTATACGATTGGAAGTCTGTTACCAATATTTTCACTTGTTACTTCACCAAATACCTTTGCGCCTTCATCTGTTAATTTCAAAGATACAATGTACTGCTTGTTTCCATATCTGTCTGTCGTTGTTGCTCCCTGAGCATCTTCTACCATATCACCAGTCATGAAAACAGTTCCGTCTGGTTTCTGGAACTCTAAGGAACCAGGATTTCCAAGTTCTTCCAGAATCTTGTTCGCATCCTGTACACCAGGGATCTCAACAGTGATCCTGTCATCACCAACCTGGTATGCAGTAGCTTCTGTACTGTAGCTCTCTACACGCTTCTGAAGCTTGTAGATCGTATCACTCATATCTTCTGCGCTTGGATTCTCATCTACTACCTGATATGTAATAGATACACCACCGGATAAATCAAGTCCGAGAGGGATTGACATGTCTTTTCCTACTCCGGTAGATGAAAGAATAATTGATGCATAATAGCCAAGTCCCACTAATGCAGCGAGAAAGAAAGCTAATATGACGGCTGCTTTACTCTTTTTCATTGTTTTTACCTTCCTGTTATTCGTTGTCAGCTTCTGCTGCCTTGATCATGATCGCACATTCAACACGCTTCTTCTGGAGTGCACATCCGATATCATAAGCGTTGTGAATATCACCGTGGAAATTATAGGAATTTGCTGCACATCCTCCGCTGCAATAGAACTTTGCAAAGCAGTTGCGGCATTTTTCCTTGGCATATACGTTACAGCATTTGAACTCATCACAGATATCCTGACGTTTGATTCCCTCGTCAACATTACCAAGTAAGAAATCTTCATTACCAACAAACTGATGGCATGGATAAAGATCTCCCCAAGGAGTCACTGCCAGATATTCTGTTCCTGAACCACATCCTGAAAGACGCTTAGCCACACAAGGTCCACCTTCAAGATCTATCATAAAATGGAAGAAATTGAAATCATCTCCATCTTTATGTCTTCTTACCATCTCTGCAGCAAGCTTATCGTACTCATCATACAACTGCGGAAGGTCTTCTTCACGGATCGCATAATCGTCGGTCGGCTGTGCAACAACCGGTTCAACAGAGATCTGCTTGAATCCCAGATCAGCCAGATGTAATACATCCTGCGAGAAATCAAGATTATTGTGAGTGAAAGTTCCTCTTACATAATACTTGTCCTGATTACGGCTCTCTGCAAATTTCTGGAACTTCGGAACGATCAGATCATAGCTTCCTGCTCCTTTGCGGAACGGTCTCATACGATCATGAACTTCCTTACGTCCATCGATACTTAATACAACATTTGCCATTTCTTTGTTGGCAAATTCCATAATCTCATCATTTAAAAGAACTCCGTTTGTTGTAAGTGTAAAACGGAAATTCTTATCGTGGAGCTTCTCCTGTTCTCTTCCGTAAGCTACCAGATCTTTTACAACCTGCCAGTTCATCAGAGGCTCTCCTCCGAAGAAATCCACTTCTAAGTTTCTTCTGTTTCCTGAATTTGCGATCAGGAAATCAAGTGCTTTCTTTCCTGTCTCAAATGACATTAATGCTCTTCTTCCATGATACTCGCCCTCCTCTGCAAAGCAGTAACGACAGGCAAGATTACAATCATGTGCAATGTGCAGGCAAAGTGCTTTTACAACAGTCGGACGCTTTTTGAAATCCATTATATAGTTTTCATAAATATCCTTTGTAAAAAGCTCTTCTGCTTTTATTAATTCTAAAACCTCTTCGATTGCTTCCTCTACTTCTGTTTTGCCATACTTGTCAGCGAGTGCTGCAACGATTTCCTCTGTTGACGTATCCTCCGGGTTTTCGCGTGCTGCATACATTTCTATGACATCGTATGTAACATCGTCTACCACATGGATTGCTCCACTGTTAACGTCCAGAACAATATCATAGCCGTTGTTCTTATACTGATGAACCACTATAATATTTCCTCTCTTTCTAAAAATGTTAAACTGCTGCCCTTCTTAACCATCCGGCAACAATAATATTTGCACAAATTCAGTGTTTTTCTCTCATTGTGCCAAATTATCTATGAATCTTCTTAATTATGTGTCTATTTTATAAAATTTTCATAGTATCCATAAAACGTACAAATGACCGCACGCTGCGCGAACGGTCGTTTGTCTGTCTTACTATTCTGTTTTCAAAAACTTATTTGTTCTCGCAAGTCTGGTTTCCTACTGTACAGGATGTCTTACATGCAGACTGGCAGGATGTCTGGCACTCACCGCATCCACCTTTTTTGATTGTGTTCTGTAATTTTCTGGTATTTAATGTTTTAACGTGTTTCATAATATGATCTCCTTTTTTACATTCTTTCACTAATAATGTATAGTATAGCACATACCTTTTCATAAGAAAAGTATTTTTTTCATTCCGTTTATTGTCCCGTCAGCTTATCATTCCGCCTGCTGTAGATGAGCAGACACACAGAATGAGTGTTGTGACCGATTTTATAAAGTCTAGTTGTTCCCCGCCGCCTGTAAGCAGGGATATAAGAAATAATCCGATAAAATAAAAGCTTCCGGCGGCAAATCCCCACAGGAACTTTTTTTCCCTGATGTTCTTTCCTGCAAAAATTCCTCCGGCCATCCCGGTGATCAGGTAAATTGCGATCACTCCTGACCTCACAGCTTTGCCGCTCAAACCAAATTTATATAAAAGCAAAGCCAGCAGCAGCAAAAGCAGTCCACTAACAAGATACATCAGAAGAACTGTGATCGCCAGAATCTTTATTTTCTGTTCTTTCCTCATATTCCACCACAGAATACACTTTCATTCAATTATATGAAAGCAGCTTTTTTTGTATGCGGTCTAGAAAAACTTTATCTGATATGCTTTTTCAAACACTTCACCCGGTTCGATCTGATTACCATAAGCACGTTCCTCAAGTGTTCCGTCATATCCTACTTCATCACATCTTCCGCACCATGGTTCGATACATACAAATGGTGCATTCTTTCCTTCCGGTGACCAGACTGCAAACATCGGCATATCGAATTCGACTGTTACATATGGTTTTCCGTCCGGTGTCACAAGCGAAACTTCTCCGGTCTGTTTTCCTTCCACCATATAAGTACAGCGGTCAAAAAATCCCGGTGTAAAATATACTTTCTCATCCTCTAACGGTATCACAATATCTTCATCCATAACAGCAAGTCCTGTATCCGGAGTGTTTCCGTGATGATGCAGTTCTTTCAGCCCGCCAAACTGTAATCCGTAACCGATTTTATCAGCCTCTCCATTGATCGGGCACAAAAATCCCGGATGTGCACCGATTGAAAAATACAATGTTTTGTTATCCGGATTTTCAACTCTCCACATTACCTGGATTTCATTTTCATTCAGACGATATCCGATTCTTAAGATATAATCAAACGGATACTTTTTCATTGTCTCTTCGTCTGCACGCTGTGAGAACCAGATCGTGTCCTCATTCTGTGAGTCAAGAACAAACTCTTTGTCCCTTGCAAATCCATGCTGACCGATCGCATATGTCTTTCCGCCGTAACGGTATTCTTTTCCGTTACAGTTACCGACAAACGGAAAAAGTATCGGAGCAGTTCTTCCCCAGTATTTTTCATCGCCATACCACATATATTCTTTATCATCTGATTTTCTTCTGACAGATTTTAATTCTGCACCAAAAGAATCGATCTCTGCTTTAAAAATTTCATTTTCCAATACATATCTCATATTCTTGCTTCTCCTTCTTCACAGAAACATCGCAGGTAATTACAGATTTCACGAAAGCCCCAAATTTCCTGCCTTTTTGAATCTCTTGTAATTACCTGCGTATAAACATTCCTTTTATAATTCGCAGTTGTTAACAGTTCTTGGGAATGGGATCACGTCGCGGATATTAGACATACCTGTCAGGTACATAACGCAGCGCTCAAATCCAAGTCCAAATCCTGCATGTCTTGCAGAACCATATTTACGAAGATCCAGATAGAATCCGTAATCTTCCTCTTTCAGTCCAAGTTCTTTGATTCTTCCGAGTAATTTCTCGTAATCATCCTCTCTCTGGCTTCCTCCGATGATCTCACCGATTCCAGGAACAAGACAATCGACTGCCGCAACTGTCTTTCCATCCGGATTGAGTTTCATATAGAATGCCTTGATCTCTTTTGGATAATCTGTTACAAATACAGGACGTTTGAACACCTGCTCTGTCAGATAACGCTCATGCTCTGTCTGAAGGTCACATCCCCATGACACTTTATAATCAAATTCATCGTTGTGTTTCTCTAAGATCTCGACCGCTTCTGTATAAGTCACACGTGCAAAATCGGAATTTGCCACATGCTGTAATCTCTCAAGAAGTCCTTTGTCAATGAAGTTATTGAAGAATGCCATCTCTTCCGGTGCATTCTCTAATACATAATTGATCACATATTTTAACATGCTCTCTGCAAGGACCATGTTATCCTCAAGATCAGCAAATGCGATCTCTGGCTCGATCATCCAGAACTCTGCTGCATGTCTTGTTGTGTTGGAGTTCTCTGCACGGAATGTCGGTCCGAATGTATAAATATTTTTGAATGCCATTGCATAAGTCTCACCGTTTAACTGTCCGCTTACAGTAAGATTCGTTGGCTTATTAAAGAAGTCTTTGGAAAAATCAACTTTTCCATCTTCTGTCATTGGAAGATCGTTCATGTCGAGTGTTGTTACCTGGAACATCTCACCTGCTCCCTCGCAGTCACTTCCTGTGATCAGTGGTGTGTGTACATATACAAAGTCTCTCTCCTGGAAAAACTTGTGGATCGCATAAGCACAAAGAGAACGTACACGGAATACTGCCTCAAAAGTGTTTGTTCTTGGTCTCAAATGAGAAATTGTTCTTAAATACTCAAAGCTGTGTTTCTTCTTCTGTAAAGGATAGTCCGGTGTAGAAGGTCCTTCCACTTCTACTTTCTCTGCCTGGATTTCAAATGGCTGTTTAGAATCCGGTGTCAGAACAAGCTTTCCTGTTACGATGATCGCTGCACCGACATTCAGCTTCTCAACCTCCTCAAAATTCTCAAGAACATCTGAATATACTACCTGTACCGGTTCAAAAAAAGTTCCATCATTTACAACAATAAATCCAAAATTCTTGGAATTACGGATGTTTCTTACCCATCCGCCGATCGTAATTGTCTGATCTGCATATGCTTCTTTGTTGTGGAATAAATCTCTTACATTTACTAATTCCATTTTCTGTCTCCCTCTTCTTTCTCTGTATCTACATCATATCTGTATAAAAAAGAATCTCGCCTGCGAGATTCTCCGCCTGCGGCGGGTCGTAATATGCGACATGTTTCTTATCCGCCGCAGTGCGGTCCTCGCGGAGCGTTTTTTATGTAATGGAAACGAAGTTTCCTAATTACATAAAAACAGATTATTTCCCCGGAATCTTATTCCTCTGTACTGTCTGCTGCTTCTGTGCTGTCTGCTGCCTCTGTATTCTCGGTGATCACAGCTGTTTCGGAAAGCTTGTCCAGTACAAGGTTAGCGGTATAGATCACACGCATCTGGTTCTCTCCATATGCTGCATCCCCATATCCGTAATAGCTGTATGCAGCATCTGCGTCTGCAAGTCCGTTATTATTTACAACATTATTAACATAAGACTGGAATCCGACTTCATCAGCCTTGATTTCCTCTTTTGCAGAAATAGCCTTAATGATCAGCTCAAGCTTGATACTGCTCTCGGCATTTTCTTCCCAGGTCTTCTCGATTCCTTCCAGAGTATATCCGTTATTTGCCAGTACAGTATCGATCTGGCTTTCATCACCGCTGCAGTATCTCTCCACAAAGCTTGCTTTGATCGCGTCTACCATAGCTGCTTTGTAATCTTCCGGAACTGAAACCTTACAGTTCTCAATGAGATAGTCCTCAATTGAATTGTACAAAGTATTTTTCTTCTGATTCTCTAAAATCTTACGGATCTGGTTGTAGAAATCTTCCACAGTATCCAGTCCAAACTGCTTGGATACAAATTCATCACTGATCTCATCTAATGTGATTTCTTTCTGGATAGAATTAACTGTAAAGGTAAATATAACCTCTTTTCCGGCAAGATCCGGATTATTCGGATATTCATCCGGGAATGTCACTGGTGCATCAACCACATCTCCTACGGATGCGCCTAACAATCCGTCTGTAAAGCCATCAATATAACCGCTTCCGCTTGTAGATGAATTATTGGAAACATCAATGTTCTGATTGGTTGCTGATCCACCGCTAAAAGCCTCTCCGTCAAGCTTTCCAACATAATCTACATTGGCAATATCACCTTCTTCGATCGTTGTCTTGCTCTCATCTGCAACATAAAACGGTCCACCTGATGCAAAAACCTGTTCTGCATAATCCTGTACCTCATCCTCTGTCACTTCATAAGTTCCATCAAAAGTCACCGGTACTGCACTGTAATCACAGAGTTCTACCTGATCTGTTCCGTTATAATCATACTGTGACAGGTTCACTGCAGGCACACTCTCTGCATCCTCTGTACTCTCTGTGTTCTCTACAGCCTCTGTATTATCTTTGTTCCCGCATGCTGTCATACTCACAGCGGTCACTGCACATAATAAAAGTGCCAAAAGTCTTTTTTTCATCTAATTTCTTACCTTTCTTTTCTTCACAATTACCCCATTTTGAATATTTCCGGGGATCCAAAAAGGCGGACTTCGCCGTCTAACTTTTATAACATATCACAAATTTCCCCAAAATAAAAGGGATTTCCCCAAATTCACATTGCTTTTTCCCAAAATCAATGCTACAATTAATTTCGAATCTGAAATTTAGGGAGGATTTTCGTTGTGAGTCCAGTAACGATTGTTTTATTAGTTATTTTAGTAGTACTTATTGCTGCAACTATCGCTTTATATTTCTTCGGAAAGAAAGCACAGAAAAGAAAAGAAGAACAGGATGCACAGCTTGCTGCAACCGCACAGACCGTTCCGATGCTTATCATTGATAAGAAGCGTATGCGTCTGAACCAGGCCGGTTTACCACAGGCAGTCATCGACCAGACTCCAAAGCTTATGAGACGTTCCAAACTCCCGATCGTTAAGGCCAAAGTCGGACCTAAGGTTATGACTTTGATCGCAGACGATTCCTGTTTCGATCTCATTCCGATCAAGAAGGAAGTAAAAGCTACCGTAAGTGGTATCTACATTACCAAAGTTACCGGTGTGCGTGGTCCTTTGGAAAAACCGGAAGGAAAAGTAAGCTGGAGAACCAAGTTAAAAAGAAAAGCTGAAAAAGCTAACAAAGAACTTGCAGCTGAGAAGAAATCTCTCGATGCTGAAAAAGCTGCAAAAAAATCTGCTAAAAAACAGAACTAACGAATCAAAAGAAGTCGTCCTGACATTCCAAACGGATATGCGGACGACTCTTTTTCTTTCCTGATACTTATCCATTACACCCGGATCATACGTATCCATGCCATCAGATCTTTAAATCCTGAAGTCTCTTACATCTTTTGACATAACACTCATCGTGATCGTACACTCTGCAAGATGTTCGTAATTAACCTCAAGTTTATAATCTACTTTAATATCAATATTATCTTCTGTCTCACTGACCTTTACATCAGTCGCATTAATCCCGACAAGCAGATTTCCATATGGTGTACTGTAATAAGAAAGATTTTTTTTATTCTTTTCAAACATCATGTGCACATTCGTCGCACCTCTTTTGGTCACGTCCATGAAATCATCGTTCAGTTTGATCACATTCTTCGTTACCCCATCGAAGCCTTCCTGCACTTCATCATATAAAATATAATGTTTGCCATTCTTCTTGTAATAATTCCCCGTTGTGATGATCTCTACCGGTTCGTCATCCTCTATCTCTTCTCCAAACTGGAGACCACTGATTTTCACTAATACATCTTTCGTCATTCTATCAATCCTCTCTATCAGACTGTGGGACTTCCCCACAGAAAACTTCATACATTCTGCGAACTATATTAACGTGTATTCCACAAAATGACAAGCACTTTCTCCCATTTTCCTCCTGATCTTTCCCGGTTACCCAAACTCCTGTTATCCTATAATCAAAAATATCATGCAACAGTTTGTACAACCAGCGATACAGAATATACCATCCTAAAGGCTTCATTCACAGCCAAACGACGACTCCGGGTTGGTTCCTGTGGGCAGAGGCATACTTGTTTGTGAAAATTCGTGAGAATTATATGGTTTTCTCCGATATCCCTTTTGACTTAAGGATTCTGTCCGTTCAAAGACGAACAGTTCCGCCGCCTGTGTGTGTATCCGGCAAACGCTGCTCGCACCTCTAGCCTGTGTAAATGCTGCCATCGGCATTGGTGATTGCGGCTCATAAAATAAAATCACTTCGTTTAGATTATTTTAGAGCCGCCCTTCTGCCTGAATGGCAGCATTAACGCAGGCACGATGTACTCGCGAAGCGTTTGCCGGATACACACACAGGCGGCGGAACTGTTCATCTCTGAACGGACTGAAGTAATCGAAGAAGTCGAAAGGGATATCGGAGAAAACCCATAATTCGAACATTTTTACAAACAAGTATGCCTCTGCCCACAGGAACCAACCTGGAATCGTCATTTAGCTGTGCTCATAATCTGCAAAGGATGGTATATTCCGTATTGTTGGTTGTACAAATTGTTGCATGATATTTTGACTTTGGGTAACGGGAGTTTGGGTAACCGGGAAAGATCAGGCAGAAAATGGGTGGTTAGTGTGGGGCCGATTCGTAGAGTTTTTCGAGGTATGGATCGAGAAATGGCAGGTATTTCAGGTGGATTTTGTAGCTGCCCTCTGAAAGGATGCGTTGTATTTCTTCTTCGGACAGAACTTCTCTTAGCTTTGCCTCGGATTTTTCGTCTGTCACTTCATACACACTGCCGGAGAAGCAGAGGTTCGGATACATCACACACCACCAGTTGTGCCCTTTTCCTTCGCCGATTCTTATGTTCAATGCTTCGTATTTTCCGGAAGGAAATGTATATTCCCCATAGCTTTTTACCGGAAATGAAGTCATTTCCAGCTTTGCTGTAACAGGATAGGAATCTCCTTCCTGCTGCACGGTTTTCTCCGCCACTTTGATAATCTCATCCATATTCTCATCTACGATCTGCTCACATTGGGCAAGATTTTGGGCTGCAGATATTTTTGTGGACAAAAACCCACCGACTGCATCCCTGACTTTTAACTTTAGTTCCTGGTCATGTTCACTGTCGCTGTTTGCACGGACATGAAACCGTAACACTTTCCCTGCGAGATTTTGCTGTAACCGGATCTGTTTTGTATACAAAATCCCAGTGGTCAGAGCAAAGACCGCAAATCCTGCCAATAAAATTCTTGTTGTTATTTTTTTGTTCATTATTTTCCCTGCTTTCTGAAAATACGTATGCAAACATAATTTCTCTTTTTGCATTTATTTTCGGTTCTACAGGAAATTCTTCCCAGCTGCTGCCTTTTTATTCCAAAAAGTTTTCGGTATGCCAGTTCATCTCTACAGTATATTTTATCTGAATCTCTTTTTCATAAAGTGCCGGAGCATTATGAAATCTTTCGTATAGTTTCCGGTTATTGCCTCCAAGTTTTTTATAACTGTCTGTAATATCAATATTTTGTGCCAGTCCATCCGTAGCTTTGGCATTCAGGTAAGCTTCCATCCGTTCCCGGATGATACCTGTATCTGCTGTTCCTTTCATAACTTCCCCATCTCCGGTTACTTTCACCTGTATGCAGACTTCTTTTTTCCCATCCGGGCCGGTCACTTCTTCTACTCTGACATTACAGTGAGCAGAATCTATTTTTACAAACTGATCCGGTGCAAGCTGCAATGTGTATTCCTCCATTTTATTTTGCGTAAAAAATGATGCATATGCTATGCTGCTGTCTGTAAGACCCTCCGCACATCCACGTTTCCATGCCTCATAACCGCAGATCACAGGTTCTTCTTCGGATACTGCCACATAAGGGATAAAAAGTGTTTCCAGATGATTTTCCTGTTCCTGATATAGCATCCCGATAGTCGGATAAGCATTCTGTTTTATGCCTGTTCCATTTTCGATCATTTGCTCCAGATAAGTTCCAAGATCCTGTGGAAGATTCTCTTCTATTGCTGCGAGTGCATCACAGTCTTCTGTCGCAAAGACATAGGTGTTCTGTGGCAGCTGATGCTCTTTTTTCAGCATAGCAAGCATCTCATTTACAGCCGCATTGTCTTCCAGAAACTCCTTTTCGATCAGTATCACTTTCAGATGATTATAGTCTACGATTTTTCCACCTATTCTGGCAGCATTCAACCACTGTTTTTCGAAATCGTCCTCCGATCTGACATTCAGGCACAATGGAAATTCGCGATCTTCCAACTCTGTCACATTGCATCCTTCGACCAGAAAACATATCGCCAACAATACCACTGTCAATATGGTTTTTCTTTTCTTTTTCCCTGAAAATATTATAAGTAAAACCGGCACACCAATCACAAATGCCGTTCCGTATTTCCACAAAATCTCCTCCGCAAGTCTCCAAAGCCATGTCTTATGGTACAAATAGATTGTTAAAATATAGACGATTCCGATCACTGCTGCATAGGCGCACATTTTTCTTTTTTTCTCTTCCATCCATCCGGTTTTCTCCAGTATTTTTCCAAACAGATTACCACTGTAAAACACCATGCTTCCAAGCAATGCATACAAAGTAAAAAACCAGATCCCTATCATAAATGCATCCGTCCTTTTCAAAAATCCACCTGTGATCTGCACCCGGTTCATCATCACAACTGCCGGAAACTGCATATGAGAAAGTGCCGGACTTCCAAACATTCCTTCAAGCAACAGGTATAATACCAGAAATAATACGCCCGAAAATAAGACCGCACTTCTGCTGCTTTTGTATAACGGACTTTTTTCTCCCGACACATACTCTTTTAAAAAAGGTATCATGGAAATCATCGAATAACAGAACAGTACATAATAACTTCCGGTTATCATATGTGCCCCATCTGTCCGAAATAGTGGAAGCCAGTAAGAAGGCTCCACTTCTTTTCCTGCTGCAAACATCATAAGAAATAATGGGAGCATAAGAAACCAGAACAATATTTCATAAACTCTGGCTCTTCCTTCTATGCCGCCTGCCATTCCGTAAAATACGAGCAGTAAAATCAATGCTGTGATCGTAACGTCACTGATATTTTCCACAAGGTTCTGTGCGATCAATGCAGTAAAAAGACAGGAGGTATGTGCTGCCATAAGGACAAAATACAAAAAATATCCCACAAGAATCATTCCTGCCGCCCATTTAAACCGCTGCATAAGATATTCCACATAAGATTTTCCAATACACACAAGCAAACCTTTTAAAACTTTAAGATAGATCAGGGCAAGGATCATACCTGCCATGATACAAAAAATGCCATCCTCACCAGCTGTTTGTGATAAAACAGTCGGGATCAGCAGTGTTCCGATCCCCAAAATATCATAAGTCAGTAATCGGAACACCTGTCGTCCCGAAATCTGATGATTGTCTGAAAACATATCCACTCCATTTCCTATTTTGCATCATTCTTATCAGGATAAACCAGTTTTATCTGTTCTTTTGGATTTGCATAAATCGGTCTTTTTTTCAATTTCTGAAGCGGCCATCTCCAGATAAAATCTCTCTCATCTTCATAATTGTTTAAATCTGCTCCAACAAACGGCATAAGATAAGGAATACCAAAGCTTTTCAGCTGTGACAGATGTGTCAGCACTGCAAGAAGCCCTGACAGCATTCCAAAGTAACCGATCCATGCACAGACAGCTATAAAGAAAAATTTTAAGATCCGAAAGGCAGTCGCAAACTCTTCATTTGGAATAGCAAATGAACAAAGTGCTGTAAATGCCACAACGATCACGACGATCGGACTGACCAGATTTGCTTCTACAGCGGCCTGTCCTATGATAAGTCCTCCAACGATCCCGATCGTATTGCCCATTGCTCCCGGAAGCCTCACTCCTGCTTCCCTCAAAAGCTCAAATGATAATTCCATAAGCAACACTTCAACCACCGCCGGAAACGGAACGCCCTGTCTTGCTTTGGCAAATGCAAACAGCAATGTCGTTGGCAATATCTGTGTATGAAAATTTGTCACTGCAAGATAGAATCCCGGCAATGTCATCGAAAAAAAAGATGCCAGATAACGCAGTATTCTTCCAAATGTTGCGATTTCAAACCGGTTATAATAATCATCACTGGTACGGATAAAAGAGTTGTAATCCGTCGGCAATATCAGTGCAACCGGCGAATTTTCTGACAAAACCACCACACGTCCTTCCAGTATCGACATAGCTGCACGGTCCGGACGCTGTGTTGTCTGAAACTGTGGAAATGGCGAATACCACTTTTTCTCGGTAAGCTGTTCGATCACCCCACTGTCCAAAACCCCATCTATTTTAAAGTTTCCCAGCCTTTTTTCCATCTCCCGTACAAGTTCCGGCCTGGCAAGGTCTTCCACGTAGACCAGATATACATTTGTATTTGAACGAACCCCTGCCTTTACCTGCCGCACTTTAACTTTCGGAGAACGCACCCGTTTTCGTATTAACGCAGCGTTCTGTTTTACGGAATCGCAAAATCCCTCATTTGATCCCCTGATAACCTTCTCTGAATCAGCTTCGGTAATCCCCATATGAGGATATCCGTCATCCGGTATTTTAACCGCTTTCGTAAAGCCATCCACAAAAAGAATCGTTTCCCCGGTAAGCAGACCATCCACTGCTTCCTCTATCGTTTTAAAATAAGTGGCATCTGAGATTCCAAGTGCATTTCTCTCCAGTGTTTCTATCATTTCTTCTTTTGTCAGATGGTTTAAATATTTCAGTGTCTCTCCCAACGCAGCCGTTCCCATATCGACAGAAACTTCAATGAAGGTCAGATAACACGGGACGTCCTGATTTTTTCCAAGATTCATC
Source organism: uncultured Roseburia sp. (assembly GCA_934292805.1). Lineage (GTDB taxonomy): Bacteria > Bacillota > Clostridia > Lachnospirales > Lachnospiraceae > Roseburia. The sequence goes on from CAKQXQ010000001.1 coordinate 37,908, forward strand.
TGCTTCTTCTTTATATCAGCACAGTCATGAAAATACATTTCCATTGCATCTATATTTTTCTTTAGAACGGAAGATACTTCTGTTGTTTCTTCTCTGATTTCTTTGTTATTTTCTCCCATTTTTCCGCCATTCCTTATTTTTTCTTAGAAACGCTAATATTTCTTTTGTGCAATCTGCTAGTATAAATTTAAATGCAGACCTTTTGACACCTGAATCTCATTAACGAAAAAAGATAAGCCATCGCTTATCTTTTTTCAGTATGTCTTTTATTTACTTTTTTATGTACTATTCCTGCTCGCGTATCATTGCCTTTACCGTTACTGCCTGATTATTCACATGATGATACATCGCTTCTGTTACTTTCTTCTTGTCCTTCTTGCAAAGGCCATCCACAATATCCTTGTGTTCTTTCATCAAAGTCGGGTAGTTACTCTCATCCTTTAGATATTCCACACGGTAACGATACATCTGCTCTCTCAGGTTACTCAGCATATTCACAAGCTTCGGATTGCCTGTTGACTGATAGATAATATCATGAAACTTCACATCCACCTCTGCAATCTTCTTCACATCTCCGGTCTTTGTTGATTCTTCGAATTCATGCATCGTATCTGAAAGTTCTTCCAGCTGGTCTGCCCTGATCTGTTCACATGCGATCTTGACAGCAAGCTCATCTAATGCTTCCCTGATCTGAAGGACATCCTCCATATCTTTCTCTGTCATCTTCGCAACTTCTGCACCTTTTCTCGGAATCGTCACCGCAAGTCCTTCCTGTTCTAACATACGGATCGCCTCACGGATCGGTGTCCGGCTGACTCCAAGCTTTGCAGCCAGCTGCAGCTCCATCAGTCTTTCACCTGGTTTTAATTCTCCTTTTAAAATAGCTTCTCTTAACGTATTAAAAACCACATCACGGAGTGGAAGATACGCATCCATATTCAAAGTTAAATCATCTGTCATCTTTCATTCCCCCAATTTATGTTATTTACGCACATTATTATAAATACTTGTAAGATAAACCTGTTTTGCAAGGTTTGATTTTTTCATCGCTTCATACGCTTTTACTGCTGTAGATTCATCTGCAAAAAGTCCAAATACAGTCGGTCCGCTTCCGCTCATCATTGCATTCACAGCTCCATTTTGCATCATATTTTCCTTGATCTCTGCAATTACCGGATATTCTGGAATTGTTACAGTCTCCAGAACATTTCCCATATCCGCTGCAATCTTTGTAAGATTCCCCTCACTGATGTCAGCAACCAGCCGATCAATATCCGGGTGGATCGTATTCTCGTTCAGCTTCAGATTCTCATATACGAACTTCGTCGATACGCTGATCTGCGGTTTTGCAATAAGTACCGGACATTTCACCATCGGTGCCAGCTTCGTCAGCTTCTCTCCGATTCCTTCTGCAAGTGCAGTTCCACGCATAATACAGTAAGGAACATCTGCACCGATCTTCACTCCACGCTCCATCAGCTGTTCCTTTGTAAGTCCAAGTTCAAAAATCCTGTTCATACCATATAATACTGCAGCCGCATCCGTACTTCCACCTGCCATTCCGGCAGCTACCGGGATATACTTATGCAGCCAGACATGCACACCATCTTTTATTGCAAACTCATCCTGTAAGAGCTTTGCTGCTTTATACACCAGATTATTCTCATTCGTCGGAAGAAAAGAAAGATTTGTTTCCATTGTGATCTGTCCGGAATCATTTCTGGAAATCTCAAGGCGGTCAAATAAATGTATTGTCTGCATGACCATACGGACTTCATGATAGCCATCTTCTCTTCTTCTGACAACATCCAGTCCCAGATTGATTTTCGCCAGTGCTTTTACTGAAATATCATTCATTAGTTAGTCTCTCCTTACTCTTCTGCTATTAATATAACAGAATTGTATTAAAATTAAAACACAATCATCATTGTTTTTTTCTTGTTTTTTGTATACAATTCTCATTTTATCATCTAAATACAAAAAGGTCAATTTCTGTATTGATAGAATTTAGGTGCCAAAAGGTCTGCCTTTAGATTTATACTAGCAGGTTGTGCAAAAGAAATATTCCAAGTTTCATTGTGCAAAACATTCCGCTAAGCCTCTGAAAGCGTGAAGCGTGTTCAGCAGAGACTTCCACGCTTCATGAGTCTTATCTCCATTGCACAAAAAGAAACTTTTCATATTTCTTTTGTGCAACCTGCTAATAAAGATTATAAAACAGACCTTTTGGCACCTAAATCTTGATAAAAACTTGCTGTATAAAATTAATTTCCCCGGAAATACTATCCATAAGAGTTTAAAAATCCTGAAACACAATCTTATCATAATCCGGAGAAATTTATTATGTCTAAAAATGAAACCGAAAAATTAAAGCATTTATCAAAAACCGTGCACAGCGAGAAAAAAGAGGCTCGTGATAAAGCCTATAACGAATATGTCAAAGCTGTAACTCCCTCCCACAATGTTATTCACAATTGTGTAAAAGCCTTTTTTACAGGCGGCATTATATGCTGTGTCGGACAGATGATATTGACTGTCTGTAAAAATTACGGTCTTGACAAAGACGCCTCTGGCAGTTGGTGCAGTCTGATTCTCATCCTCATCAGCGTCATCCTGACCGGATTCAACATCTACCCTTCTATCGCAAATTGGGGTGGAGCCGGAGCTCTTGTTCCTATCACCGGCTTTGCAAACGGGGTTGCTGCACCTGCAATTGAATTCCAGAAGGAAGGACAGGTCTTTGGGATTGGCTGCAAAATCTTCACAATTGCAGGTCCCGTGATCTTGTATGGAATTTTTTCCAGCTGGGTACTAGGCATTATTTACTGGTTTTTTTCCTAGTATAATCCGGGTGTCAAAAGTCTGATATAACCTTTTGGCACCCGGATTATACTATAAAACCATTTCTAAAGTTTTTATAAATAAACGCAGATACTCTGTACAATATGCTTTTTCTGTGGTAGTCTATATTTACGCAGTTTTCTTACAATTGTCTGATAATTGTATTTTTATTTCATTTTCTCAACTGCGTTTTCTTAAGGATCTGGCACTTCGCCATGTTTTTCAGAAACACTTTACTAATTCCATATCTGCAAAGGAGGACAAATGATTCCTGACCATTCTTTTGAAACTGCCACCGGCAGTATTGACTATCCTTTTACGAACGACTATATGTTCCGGGCTATTTTACAGAAAGACAAGCAGGTTTTAAAAGCTCTTGTCAGTGCACTTCTTCATCTCGAGAAGGACTCTGTAAAAGAAGTTACCATCACAAATCCTATCGAACTGGGTGCTGCTATCTCGGATAAGGATTTTATTCTTGACATCCGTATCGACCTTGATGGTGAGAAGCTTATTGATCTTGAAATGCAAGTTACAAATCAGTATAACTGGCCGGAACGTTCAATCAGTTATGCTGCACGAAGCTTCGATCATTTAAATTCCGGGCAGGATTACTCTGAAGTACTTACTGTTCACAGCATCGGCTTTTTAAATTATACGCTCTTTCCGGAAGCACCTGAGTTTTTCGCTACATATGAACTACGCAACAGAAAAACGGGAAAACTTTACAGTAGTAAATTTTCAATCCATGTGCTAGACTTAACTAAGATAGATCTTGCCACCAAGGAAGATAAAAAGTTTGGCATTGACCGCTGGGCAAGACTGTTCATGGCTAAGACATGGGAGGAATTACGTATGGTTGCAAAGAATAATCCAGACTTACTGCAAGCTTCTAATGAACTTTATACAATAAATAAAGATGATCTCATCCGCCAGCAGGCCAGAGCCCGTGCAGATGCCGAATTCTGGGAACGGAACCGTAATGCCCGGATAAAAAAACTGGAAGAAGCTCTGATTGAAAAAGACAATTCTATTGCAGAAAAGAACTCAATGATAGCAGAAAAAGATTCTGAGATACACAAGCTCAAAGAAGAACTTGCTAAACTCAAACAAAATTAATTCTCTATCAACACATATGTAAGATAGGATAATCAAATATCATAAGAGAAGAAGGCTGGAAGGGCCAATAGCACTTCAAAAAAGAAACAGGATTAACCAGCTAATAACTGATTAACCCTGCTTTTTTATTATGTTTATAATGTTTAGCCCCTCTCGAAAACAGCTCCTCTACAACTTTGATATCGTCCGCTTAATCTTTAAGGAACTGTCTGTTAATTTTTTCTGCCAAGAGTCACAGAAACTGTCTGCTCCTGATATTCTCCGTTTGAAGATCTCTGTATTACTACATCTACCTGTGTATCTGCTGCATAATACTGTAATGTAGATGTAAGTTCTTCCATGGAAGTAATTGTTTTGCCATCAAAGCTTGTAAGGATATCTCCTTTTTTGATGCCAGCGTTCTCTGCTGCAGAACCTTCCATAACCTGTGCAATATATACACCTGTCGGCATATTATAGGTTTTTGCGACATCATCCGTAACATCTACTCCTGCGATACCAAGGTATGCACTGTCTGTTTTATCAACTTTTTCTTTTGTGATCAGCTCTTCAATAATTGGTTTTGCTGTATCCATCGGGATTGCATAACCGATACCCTCTACAGATGTGTCAGAGTATTTTACAGAGTTGATACCTACTACTTCGCCTGCTGTATTTAATAATGCGCCACCACTGTTACCAGGGTTGATCGCTGCATCTGTCTGGATCAGTTCTGCCGTATACTTTGTATTGCTGGACGAATCTGATACAGATACCTGACGGTTCAATGCACTGATCACACCTGTTGTAACTGACTGACCATATCCAAGTGCATTACCGATTGCGATACAGGATTCACCTACCTTCAGGCTGTCTGAATCTCCAAGTGTGGCAACTTTGATCGCACTCATTGTCTCGTCCTTGATACTGCTTAATGCAACTCTTACAACTGCAAGATCTGTTGAAGGATCTGTTCCTTTGACTTCTGCACTGACTGTATCATCATTTGCAAATGCAACTGTCAGGCTGTTGGCACCTTCGACTACGTGATTGTTTGTTGCGATATACAGATAATTGTCATCCTTGCTTACAATAATACCGGAGCCACAGCTTGTGCTTTCATATGTCTGTGGGCGTCCCCAGAAGCTCTGGTACTCTGTCTCGCTGACATTTGTGATTGCAACGATAGAAGGCATTACCTCTTCTACAATATCAGAAACATCCGTTGCGACATAGGATGAAGAAACTGCTGTAGATTTTATATTGCTTCCATCCGATGTTGTAAGTGCTGCCTGTGATCCTGAGGATGAATTTTCAATACCAAGTGCCTTTCTTCCTGCATAATTCACACCGGTCATCACGCTGCCTGCAACTAATCCGAAAACTAGCGCAAGTGCTGCACACTTAGCAAGCTTCACTCCAAAACCACCCGGCTTTCTTTCCTTCTTCGGCTTTGGGCTGCTGTTATAGGTATGATTCTGATAAGTGTTCTGCCCATACGGGTTATATCCACCATTATACGAACCTCCCTGTGTTCCATAAGTCTGACTGCCATATGACTGATTTCCATAAGACTGATTTCCATAAGAATAAAATTTATCCTCTGTTGTATTCTGATTCTCATTCGTCTGGTTCTCATTCGCCTGATTCTGATTCATCTGATTCTCATTATTATAAATATGATTGTCGTCCATAATAATTCCCCTTTCTGTCTCACTCTGCAGGAAGCCTTTCCTGCTTCATCTTTATGGCTATAGTCTAGCCTTAAATTGTGTTCGAATTGTGAAGGATTTATCAAAAAAATGTGATTTTCTCTTCTATAATGGTTCAGGTGTCAAAAGGTCTGTATTTAAGCTTATACAAGCAGACCTTTTGACACCTGAATCCTATAATTGCAGCAGCATCACTGAATACTGCGAAAGGAAATTCACGATTCCAAGCAGAAACAGTCCGATAACCAGAATATTTTTCTTTCTTTCACTCTTTATGCGAAGCAGCATCCATAAAATGAGGAATATGTACATCAGATCCGTAAGGTAATACACCCTCGCTCCGGACGCATAGATTGTCGGCGAGAAATATAAGATCGCCTCACTGGCAATTCCTCCAAGATATACCATTACAGCAAAAATGGATCGCTCACTTACATGCCAGAGGAACACGAGTGTGAATACAACTGCAGCCAGCCAGACAAATAAATTCACACGATTCTGCGTCGTCATTGCCTGCCATGTCGGGATTTCGTAAAGACACTGCTCTATATCAATCCCACCAAGCCCCATCTCTGACATATTATTTCCAAAAATATATGGTAAGATGCCGATCACAGAGAAAAGAATTGCTAAAATCTTAAGCAGTCTGTTTTTTCCCTTATATAGCACAAGACCAACAACCCACATTCCAACAAAAATTGCTCTGCTTTCATTTGCAAAAGAAGACAAAATCCATTGTAATGTCAGGAAAAGATGTCCTCCTGTTGTCAGCTCTCCATATCCCGGCATCCAGGCTGCAATCTCTGTCTCCACACGTATGGAATTGCCCGGTGCAAGGAACAAAATCACAAATGCAATCAGTGTTATTACAAACTGGATCCAGACCGTACTTGGTACTTTTCCTGCATCTTTTCTTCTTATATGCAGTTTTTCCTGCACATTGAACATCATTCCAAAAATGGCCAGTCCTTCAAATGCAATCAGTACTGCTCCCATCTGTTCGATCGACATCGCCGCGATCACACTGCATGGCAATGCATAAATCAGCTGTTTCTTTGAAAACGCACCTGTTTCAAACGCAGCATCCGCAAGCGGCATCATCGCCCATACACCTGCTGTAAAGGTCCATGTGTAAAAAATAGAGCCATTTACCCAGACTGCCGCATAACCAAGCGTCATAACACTCATCAGGAAATATCCGCATGCAAGAAAAAAAGGATAACGGATCGGCATCCTGTCTTCCTCCCTTTGCTGTACCAGGTCAAAATAGCCCCGGTATCCTGCCGTCTTGCAGGCAAGTTCTAAAATGCCTGCCGGAAGCAGCACCATCATCAGTGCCTCCATAACACGCCAGAATCCAAGTCCGAGATGAAACGTCAGATAAACAAGTGCTTCTCCTGCCATACGTCCAACCCATGTCTGATAGCGCCAGATGAGGTATTCGAAAAATCCCATCGCCCTTGTATGTTCATAAAAATAGGTGTCATCCCCATCCGAATATCCGACTCTGTTTAAAATCACAAAAATGCCTGCCGCCATAGCAAACCAGAATATAAAATAAATCCATTTTTGTTTTTTCATACGATCTTTTTTTTCCATAAACTCAATTTTCCATTTCCTGATCATTTAAAAGAACCGATTCGATAATAAATTTTGGTCTCCGCTTTGTCTCAAGATAGGTCTTACCGATATATTCCCCGATAATCCCGATCGCAAAAAGCTGTAATCCACCAAGCACCCAGATGGAAACCATAATGCTCGCCCATCCCGGGACTACATTTCCGTGAAAATAATCCACGAAAGATTTGATCAGCATGATCAGGCTGATCAGGCAGATTCCCAGTCCACCGATCGTGATCATCCGGATCGGTTTTACGGACAGCGACGTGATCCCCTCAAATGCAAATGTGATCATCTTGCCAAGCGGATATTTGCTTTCCCCTGCAAAACGTTCTCCACGCTCATATGTTACTGTCGTACTCGGAAATCCAATCATCGGAACGATCCCACGCAAAAAGAGATTTACTTCTTCAAAACCAAGAAGATTCTCGGCTGCCCGTCTGCTCAAAAGCCTGAAATCCGCATGGTCATATACAATATCGGCACCAAGAAAGCTCATCAGTCTGTAAAAGAAATGTGCAGTACCGCGTTTAAAAGCAGTATCCTTCTTTCTGGAAGAACGCACTCCATAGACCACATCATAACCTTTTTCGAAAGCCTCTGCCATCTTATCAATTGCATGAATGTCATCCTGAAGATCCGCATCCATCGTAATGATCATATCTGCATGCTGTACTGCCACGGAAATTCCTGCCAGCAGTGCATTCTGATGCCCACGGTTACGCGACAGGTTCACTCCTGCATATACAGGGTCTTTGGCACAAAGCTCCTGTATCATATCCCATGTTCTGTCCTTTGATCCATCATTTACAAATAAAATCCTGCTTCCTGCATCAATCTTATCCTGAACCCGCAGTGTATTTACTTTTTCTCTCAGCCGTTTTGATGTCTCCGGCAAAACCTCCTGCTCGTTATAGCAGGGAATCACAATATATAAAATCTTATTCATGAGTTTCCTCTCCAGCCTTCCAATATTCCGGATTCATGGTGCATTTTAAGATCAACCTTCTGCCAAGCTTCTCATAATGCTTACCCATCCAGTATCCTGCATACTTTCCGACACATTGCATACCAAAATAAAAAATAAGCCATGGCTTCCAAATCTTACACAAATACTTCACCGTGCTCTTCACAAGCCGCATTCCTTCCGCTTCTGAGCTTACTTTTTCAAAAATTTCCGGATGCTTTTTCTGTGAAACCGCAAGATCAAAATTTCTGTGGAACTGCTGGCTGACTGTATAATTATGCGAATGGATCACCCTTGCATCCGCTGCATAAGCAACTGCATATCCCTGCTCCACAACCTTTGCTGCAAAAAACATATCTTCATTAAAAATAACCGGTGATTCAAATCCACCCTGTTCCTCGAAAATATCCCTTCGGTATGCCGCACATACATCCGAACAGAAAAATGTCTTAATCCCGAGCTTTGGAATATCCTCTTTTGTTTTCACTCTGCTTTGATCCGGATAATTAAACTGCCTTGTATACTGTTCTACAATATGGCAATCCGGATTCGGAAGCTGCCTTGCATAAGCAACTGCAACCTGTGCCCTGCTCTTTCCATCGCTGCCAATCGTGCCATACTTTCTTTCAAATTCTTCCGAAAAAGCCTCCACAAGCTTTTCTACCAGAAATTCGTCCGCCGGAACTGCATCCTGTGTCATAAACATCACAATATCCGCATCCGACTTTGACGCTCCGCATCTTCTCGTCCTTCCATGATCGAACTCTGCTCTTTTAATATGATACAGGTCACACGGACATGGAAGATCTTCGATTGCTTTTTCAATCGGATACTTTGCCACCGCATCCGTCCAGAGTGCCTCTTCCGTATTCATAATAATTACCCTATGAACGACAAAGGTCTGCCCTTGCAGCTTTTGCAAGAGCAGACATAATGTTTCATCCGGTTTATAAGTTGGAATAATAATATCTACTGTCATTTATCTGTATCCATTCGATTCGTACATACCAGTGTCATTGATGATCTTCTTACTGTTCGTAATCACTGCATCTGATGGTGTATATTCTGTGTCATCAAATAAGAACTGGTGCAGTTCGATTACGTTTGTTTCCAGTGTGCAAGGAACAACCACGCTTCCTTTCGATCCAAGTGTTGTTGTATTCTTGCTGAATGGGAATCCGGAAGATTCGCCAAGCTTATAGTTAAATACCTGTGCCGCCAGTGCCACAAGATCTGTATTGGAGAAGCTTGTCTGGATATCTCCAAAGACTGCATCGATCAGCTTGTTGATCGTCTTAAGGTCTGACTTCTGTGCTTTGGCTACCATTGCTGCAAGAACTGTTCTCTGACGCTCTGCACGCTTATAATCATCACCCTTCGTATAACGGATACGGGAATATGCACAGGCCTGAACACCATCTAATGTCACATTCGTACCACCACTGGAAAGATATGGTGAATTATGCTTGGTCAGCTTATTGATCTCATCCTGATAACCCTGCATCAGAACCGCTTCTTCATCTGTAACTTCATCCAGTGTGATTCCACCAAGAAGATCTACACATTCTACAACTGCATTAAAATCTACTGTCACATAATCAGTGATCGCAAGATCCAGGTTCTTGTTCAGCATATTGATCGCTGCTTCCGGTCCACCATTGCCATATGCTGCATTACACTTGCGGAAGCTGCCGTTTCCTACATCCAGATAACTGTCACGGAATACGGAACAAAGCTTTACTTCTTTTGTGTCGTTATTAATGTTGGCGATCATGATAACATCACTGCGGCCTTTGGAAAGATTACCATTCGAACGGTTATCAAGACCAAACAAAGCGATCGTCTTATAATTCTTCATGATCTCCTGTGATTCTTCTGAAATACCTTCATTTACTTCAATATTTTCAAGAGGAACATCCTCACGCTCGATCTTTGATAACTTGCTGACACCATATAAAACAGCTGCCAGGATCAGCAATACAAGTAATTCAACCACCAGAAGGATAATCTTCCTCTGCCTTTTTTTCTTTTTGATTGCCATCTTCTGCTGCTTTGTCAAAGGTCTTTTATGAACTTCCTTATTCATCTTATTTTTCTCCTAATATGCATTTTTATTTATAAATCCCTTGAATACTGTCAAAAACAGGATCTTGATATCCAGTCCCAGTGTCCAGTTCTCTATATAATATAAATCATGCTCTATTCTCTTTCGAATCGAGGTATCTCCTCTGAATCCATTCACCTGTGCCCATCCGGTCATACCGGGTCTGACCTGATGCTTGATCATATAACGCGGGATCTCTTCCCTGAACTTCTCCACATACTGCGGCCGCTCCGGTCTTGGTCCCACAAGACTCATGTCCCCTTTTAAGACATTAAACAACTGTGGGAACTCATCCAGGCTTGTCTTGCGCAGAAATCTGCCGACCTTCGTCACACGCGGATCATCCTTCTGCGTCCAGCCCTTCTTCTCTTCCTCTTCTGTCTGCACATACATCGTACGGAACTTATACATCAGGAACGGTTCATTGTGCAGTCCCACACGCTCCTGCTTAAAAATAAGCGGACCTTTTGAGGTTGTCTTCACAAGGATCGCAGACACTAACATCACCGGTGAGAATATCACAATACAGACCAGCGAGCCTGCAATGTCAAACAAACGCTTTACCATCGCATTAAATGTATTCGACAACGGAACATACCGGATATTAATGACCGGGAGTCCGAGCAAATCTTCGGTATAAGGTCTCGTCGGTATAATATTGCCATAATCCGGTATAAACTTCGTATGCACACCTGATTTCTCACATTGTGATACGATCTTCTCCAGCTTATAGTATTCTTCCAGACCAAGTGTGATCGCGATCTCATCCAGCTTGTTCTCCGGAAGGATATATTCCAGATTGGCAATGCTTCCGATCACCTTCACACCCTTGTATATTGTGCCTCTTGCAATATTATCATCCAGGATTCCCCGGATGCTATATCCCCACTGCGGATTCTGTCTGATTCTGTCAATGTACTGTTCTGCTGCTTTGGAATATCCAACAAGTAAAATATGCTTCTGATTATATCCTTTTTTCCGGATACTCCGTAAAAAGCCGCGGACTACCAGACGTTCTGCCTCTTCCAGGAAAATGTTCAAAATATAGAAATACGCGAACATCGAACGCGAGAAGTTCTTCGCATCCTCTGAATAAGACAGGACAAGGAAAAATCCGGCAAATACGATCAGGATTCCGACGGTATTCGCCATGAAGATATTAGACAGCTCCAGCCGTCTGCCCTGCACACGCTTCGGTGTGTACAGATTAAACGCATAATAAAGCAGCAAATATAGCGGAACAATCAAAATCAGTGCCCTCATATAGAATTCAAATGAAAGGACACCGATCTGGTTATTCTCGCCACTTCCTGCAAACTTCAGCCACCAAGCCAATGCATAGGCCAGTACGACAACAACTGCGTCCAGTACAACCTGCAGTTTGTTAAAGTGCCGCTGATTATCTTTTATCATAATGTCATCCTTATTCTCGATTGCTATATGCAATCATGCAGCAAAAAAACATCCTTCGGCTGCATAATTACTGTTTATCTTTTTTTATGATACAATAATTTCTGTAAAATCACAACTCTATTTTCTCAAAAGAGGGCTTTGAAATTCTTAATAATTTCTTTATTTTTTGTGAAAACAGCATTTTCACTGTTAGGATGACACATTTTTCTGCGAATATGCAGCATTAATTATGTAATATGACACGGAAAATATTCCACCATAATTCCAACTGGATCCGGCAATAATTCCCTGTATTTTTCCATTGAAACTTTACCTTTTTGCACTTTCTGCAATCTTTTAATCCTTCTGCGATCCCCTTAAGATATTCTCCCACAAATCCTTTTTTCAGGAAAAATAAGGATTTTACGATCATTCCTGCGAGGATAAACGGAAGATTCAGCAAAAGCTGCAAAGCCGGCATATTTTTATAAATTACAAAAATCGTATTTCTCGCTGCAAGAAATACTTTCTTCGTATTGTAGCGGGTTCCGGTTGTCGCACTTCCCACATGAAAAACCTTTGCCGAAGGTTCATAGGTATTCACATACCCTGCGATCCTGGCACGGTATCCAAGATCCACATCTTCCAGATATGCAAAATGATGTTCATCCAGTCCTCCGGTCTTCTCCAAAAGTTCCATCCGGTAAATCGCTGCTCCGCCACAGCAGGAAAACACATTCGACGGACGATCAAACTCGCTGCATGGCCTTCCCTTGCCTCTTGCAACCGCCCAGCCCATTGCCGTGTAGAGATCTCCTGCATTATCCAAAAGCTCTCTGTGATGATAATCGATCATCTGGGCACCACAGGAAAAAATACGTTCCGATCTCTTCACTGCATGAAGCAGTGCCTCGACAAAATGTTCATCAACCTCTGTATCATTATTCAATAAAATCAGATACGGTGTCTTCGTTCTGCTGATCCCAAGATTCACCGCTCCACAGAACCCAAGATTCTCCGGGAGAGCGATCATTTCAAGATCTAATCTATCTGACTGCAGATCGGTGCTGTGATCTGTCGATCCATTATCGATCACAAGCACTTTAAAGTCTCTGACTGTCTGCTTCTCCAATGTCTCAAGACAATTCTCAAGCAGCTTTCTTCCATTATAATTTGGGATTACGATCGTCACTTCCTGCATGTTCTTTTCATTTCCTTTTTCCTTTTTGGTGGATATACATCCACGCCTCTGAATACTCTTCCCGTTCTTTTAATGTCCAGGAAGTAAACGTTGCAAAATCGACCTTCGCAAGTGTCATATTCTGCACACCACATTTATGGCATTCCACATACTTCCTGCGGGATACCATTCTTGTCCAGCCACATTCCGGACAAATATATACTCTCATCATATGAAGCGTTCCTCGATTTCTGTCTGGTTTTGACAATGACGATTCCTGTCTGCTTCTTCTGCCGGCAAAATGCTCTGATTATGCTCTGCCTCACTCACTGCTCATTGCCTGAACACATTATAGCATATCCTGTAAAAACATCACACAACTTTCGCACGACAAGTTTCGACAAGATTCGACAACTGAATCTCTTTTTGTGTAGTAAATCAACATGTGTTTTACTGTTAAATAAGCGAGTAAAACAATACGGATATTGCAAAAAGAAAGAGCCGTAAATCGACTCCGGAGAGCGATTTACGGCTGAGCTTTATATATAATTTAGTAATTATAAGATCCCATTGCTCTGATTTCTTTCTTGCTGCGGTTTTCTACCATGATACGGTAAAAACCTGTTGATTTCGTGGTGAAAGTTGCTGCACCTGCACCTTTTGTTTCACTAACAATACATTTATCATTTGGATCCATCAACCCAAACCAATAGGTACAGTCCGTAGGTGAAACTGTTACAGAAATCGAAACCTCAGTACCTTTATTCATCCACTTCAAACCGGTTGTCAATCGAGTTCCTTCCTTAATAGTCCAGTCAAAATTATCCATTCCACATACGCCAAGCATATCCTTCATTTCTATAATTATTACATCGGGATCATCAGCCGGTGTCACAACAAATGGTTTTAATTCAACACTTTCTGTATCTTGATCAACTTCCATGTTCTTCTTATATAATTCATCATTTACATCCGCTAATTTTACTCCTGCAGCATAAGCACTTATTGTGCTGATCAGTATAAATGCCATAGCGATCGCTGCTGTAACAAAACGTGATGCTCTCTTTCTATTCTTTCCAAACTTCATCATAAACGTAACTCTCCTTTCAAAGTCGTACTTTCTACCGATAAGCATCGAAAAGATGAACGCACTTCTCCTTACATGCTCGTCCTTATCGCTAAAGCGAAAGATAAGGTCAAAGTAGTGATTTGAAGTCAGCCCTTCCGGTTCCATGTATTCAAGTACTCTTGTGTCACAATCCTGTTCACTCCAGAAAGAAATCATCCTTTCCAGCAAATAAACAAACGGATTGAAACTCTGGATTGCCATAGCTATGACCGCAAGCAGCTTATAGACCAGATCATGCTTCTTGATATGTAATAATTCATGCATAAAAATAATGCGAAGCTCCTCTGGTTCATAATGCTCATATGGCAGAACAACGTATTTGTTCCGAATACCAAATGTAATCGGACTAAGCTGTAAATCATTCCGTTCCAGTGTCACCTTACACTTCATATTCAATGCTTCTTTTACTTCTTCAAATACAATGGCTGCCTGAGGATCATCTTCTGGTATATTCCCTCTAAGAATGGAGTGTTTCTTCAATATCATTATGATACATCTGATCAATGTTACGATCGTTGCTACTAACCAAAGTATTGCAAGTGCATATACAATTATAATATTAATACCAAGCGGCATTACAAAGCTCTTTATGGAAAAATTCTCTTCCTGTATATAGCAGTCATGTCTGACTACCACCATCGCTAAGAATACAACCGGAACCAGATACATGACAATGATCCACTTTAACGTATGATAAATCATGTGAGGTTTCCATACTAAACATATAACTGAGAATACCATCCAGCCCAGAAACATAATCGTTCCTGTCACTGAGGTTAGTAAAACTGCGTAAAATATCAGACTAATCCAATTCATCGATTTTCTTTTTAATTCTCTCCCGATCTTCTTTTGTAAGCTTCATGTTGTCAAATAAGCTGCACACGAATGCTCCGATATTACCATGATCAAAGTAATTAATGTTCTCAGACACTGTACTTGCTTTGAAGTCACGCTCATCTACGAGCGGCTGGTAGTAAGTGTATCTGCCCTTTCTGTAGGTTGACAGATATCCTTTTCTTACAAGGCGTGCTAAAAAAGTGGAGACAGTTTGAGGCTTCCAGTCTTTGCTGAACTCTTCATTCACACGACTCATTACGTTCGCAAGATCTAGAGCTTCTTCAGATTCCCAGACAACTTTCATAACCATTCTCTCACACGTTGAAATTTCATATGGATCCATAACTTGATTTCCTCCTAATTAGTGATTTAATTAGAATTTTATCTAAGCACGCGTCCAGTCGTTTCAGATAATTGTAGTTCCGACTACGACTGTAACTATATGATAACATCATTTTTAGATTTTTGCAATAATGTTTCTAATATTCAAGCCTGATAAAAATCTCATATTATTTTAACATTGTTTTTTTACAGATACAATGTTGCACATGTAGTTTGAAAAGAAAATCTTTTTTTTGTTAATTCTGCATAATTATACATGGTTCAAATGTAATTAATAAGCCATTTTCTCTCGCTTTTTCACAAAGATCGAATGCAATTTTTCCTAAAAAAATTCTCTCTTTGTAGTTTGGAATTTTGTCTAAAATATCTTTTTTTGTGATTATGCATCTTCCAGAAACCGCTGCACAGTTTCTCTGCAGGTTTGCCCGGTGCATATAACCGCCATATCCACGCTTTAATCCAGCGAATGTGTTCTGCAGGGAAGCTTCAAAATCACAATCTTCTGTATTGATTCCGGTTCGTACCTCATACGAAGCCTCAAGGATCCGGTTCTTTTTATCATAAATCTTTCCGCCTACCACACCGACTCCGCTCCTTGCACAATCAGCGACCATTATATCCTTCCAATTTCCGGTCAATGGTTTTAAGGAAGCATCATAAATGAGTACATACTCTTCTCCTGCCTGCTCCTGCTTCTCTGCGAGGTTCTCTTCCAATGTATTTCCCATTGACTTTTGATTCGGCATTACTCTGATTATTTCCAGCATCATGTTGCTATATGCATCTGTATGTGCTGCCTTGCAGGATTTTTTCTTATTATTACCTTTACAACCCTTATTCTCACCGGATAACTGCTGCACTTTTACTACATCATAATCCGGCACCTGATACTCTACATGATAGAATCCAAAATATAGAGTAGGCTCAACCGTTCCTGCCATTCCGATCCTGCTTAAATGTGCTTCGATTGCCCTCTTTCCTGCATTGATCGCGTAATCCTTGCTTCCTCCACCTCGAGATGTCGAAAGGGAGTGCACCCGCCAGTGATATAATACTTTTGGAATATGCATGATATGCTTTGCCTGCTCGGTACAACGCAGGATAAAATCATAATCCTGTGCACCGTCAAATTCTCTCCGGAATCCACCAACAGTTTCCAGCAGGCTTCTTTTTACCATAAGAAAATGCGTGATATAGTTATTCACCCGGAGCAGATCCGGGTTATAGTCCGGCTTATAATGCGGTTCAAAATATGCTGTTCTGTCCTCATTCGTCTTATCTTCGTCCGAATAAAGCATATCCACAGGATTTCCAGCTTCTTCTGCTTCTTTTACTGCAAGCATCATCTCGTACAATGCATCCGGAGCGATCACATCATCATGATCCAAAAATGCGATATATGCTCCGTCTGCCACCGCAAGTGCCTGATTGGTGTTTTCTGAAATCCCGAGATTTTGCGGCAGCTTTTTATATCGGATCCTGCATTCTTTTTTCTTGCTTTCCTGATACTTTGAACTTTCCTGCTCTTTTAAATATTCCTGCTCTTCCGTATCTTTCTTCTGGTATTCTCTGACAATACTCTCAATCTGACTATCCTTCTCACAAGGTGTTGCATCAACAAGACACAACTGCCAGTTTTCATAAGAAGATGCCATCACGGACTCTATCATATCCCGCAGGAAAATTTCCGGCGTATTATAAAGAGGCGTCACAATACTAAGTAACGGCCTTTCGGACCACTGCCTGGCATTGTGACGCTCTTCCCGAAGTCTTATTTCATCTTTTTCTGGCTCTGCAAAGTCTTTATTATACTCTGTATTGCTCTGCTGCCGTCTTTCCTGAAGACGGATCCAGAGTGTTCTCACTCCGTATCGCTTCAGGTATCTGACACCAGCTCTGATTGTTTCAATCTTCATATTATTCTTCTTCCAGTCTCTGAACCATTGCCCATAATGCTTTCGCACTGTTAAAATTTTCCGGAACAATTTCTGATGCCGGAATAGAAATATCATACTCATCATTCAGACTGCTGATGATCTGCAAAATATCAAATGAATCCAAAATACCATCATCAATTAATGCTGTCTCATTTTCAAAATCTACATCTTCTTTGATTTCTTCTAATAATTCAATTAATCTCTCCATAAAGCAAATTCTCCTTTTCTTTTATCTCGCATTCAGAGTCCAGCTTTCCCTGAAATCTCTGACCATCTCTATGCGATTATCCTCATGCCTAAGCAGTATCCTTGGCATTGTTCTGCTCAAAAACAGATGTATCCCTTCTGTCACGGAATAAGCTCCTATGTTCTTAAACACAAGGACATCCCCGACTTCCAGATCCTCGAATGCTGTCTTTCGTACTATGACATCAGCCGTAGTACAAAGGCTTCCGCACAGACACCATTCCTGTCTCTTTGCCCCGGATGTCCCGGTTTCATTTCTCTTAAGATGCGTGATCAGTGGGACTTTCATTCCCATCATCTGTCCCAGATAATTCAGATGATTCATTCCTCCGTCCAAAATCGCATAAGGAACATCATGACCTGCTTTCGTCTCCAGAACCTCTGTCAGATAATATCCGCATTCTGCGGTATAAAATCTTCCCATTTCGACTGTTAATTCTACCATATCTGCAATTGATTGTAAATCAGAAGCAATCTCCTTTAACGGTTGTAATGTATCCAAAAAACTCTCGCCTTCAAAATAAGGAACCGGAAGTCCCGGACCATACTCTAATTTTCCCGTTTCGAATCCATATTGCTCTTTTAACTCCCGGATGAGTTCTGCTAACATCTGTAATTCTTCACGCTGTTTTTCCAGCTTTTTCCGCTGAGTGCCGGCAAAATAATGAATTCCTTCTATTATAACGCCCTGATAATCTTCCCGATGCCCGATCGCATGACAGAGATCTTCCTTTGCCATTCCAAACTGTGTTCCTGCTGTCAGGCGTAAGATTACCGGAAGCTTCTTTCCCGCTTCCACTCCGCACTCATTTATGCGTTCTAACTGTTGAAGTGATTCCGCTGTATAAATTCCAACTTCATCTCTCACAGCCTGTCTGATATTTGCAATTGTCTTACTCACACCCGAGTAGATGACCTTTCCCATCTCTACACCAAGGTGCTCACAGATTGAAAGCTCTCCCGGACTGCACACTTCAAGCTTCTCCACACATTCTGACATTGCCGGGACAAGAAATGGATTTGCTTTCATGGAATAACAGATATGAACCTGTTCTCCCACAATCTTTTTCACAGCTTTCATTCGTTCCTTCAAAGCCTGCACGTCAAATACAAACGATGGTGTCTGATATTTTTCCGCGATTTCTCTTAATTCTGTTTCTGTCATCTCTTCCCCTCAAGATAATCTTCTAATAATTTTTTTCTGTCAATCTTTCCATTTTTGTTCATCGGCATCTCTGCTAATGGAATCAGCGTATTTGGTATCATAAATGGAGGCAATACCGTCCGAAGTGCTTTTGACAATTCTTTTTTGTCTCTTTCTCCGGTATAAAAAAGAAGAATTCTCTTCTTATCTGTCTCATAAATACAGCATGCCCTTGTCACGCCATCCTCTGCCATAGCCGCTGTCTCTATTTCTCCCAGTTCAATTCTGTGTCCAAGATGTTTGATCTGGAAATCTTTTCTGGAAACATAAATAAAATTTCCATCCCCGTCATATTTTCCGATATCACCGGTACGATAAATTGTTTCCATGTAAGAATGATTCAGCGGATTCTGCACAAATGCCTGTGCGGTACGTTCTTTATCATTATAATATCCAAGTGCAAGTGCTGTTCCACTCACACAGATCTCTCCCTGCTTTCCGATCTCTTCCGGTGTCACCAGGCGGTCTTCCTCATCCAGAAGGAATACTTTTTCATTCGGAAAGGCTTTGCCCATTGGGATTGTCTCTGTCTCCTCGAACTCCCTGTCCAAAATATAGTAAGTGCAGTTACAGGTGATCTCTGTCGGTCCGTACAGATTAATATACTCTGCATCCGGAAGGAACTTCTTCCATTTATTCAAATGCTTGATCGGCAGAACCTCTCCACTGAACATTACTTTATTCACAGTCTCCGGGATCCGATACTCAAATCCATTCATGATCGATACAAAACACATCGCACTGACTGCCCAGATCAATGTCGTCACTTTCTTTTCCGCAAGATAATCCATCAGATGTGTCGGATTACTGAAAAACTCTCTCGGTATGATCTGAACTCTTGCACCGGTCGCAATACCGCTGTAAATATCCTTTACAGAGACATCAAAATCAAACGGAGCCTGGTTCCCGATCACATCTTTTTCTGTAATATTGAATAATTTCACAAAACAGTCAATGAATTCAAGCACTGAGCGATGGCTCACTGCCACACCTTTTGGAATTCCCGTACTGCCGCTTGTAAAATTCGTATATAGCGGATTCACATCTGTAAAAGAAGCTCTGACTGCATCAAGTGCCTTCTCATTTACTGCTGTTTCCCAGATATCCTCGATCACAAGTACCGGTACTGTATCCTGCAGCATTCCCGCTTTTTCTTCGTTCTCACGGTCGGTAAGGATCACCTTCGGAGCTAACACACGGAGTACCTGCTGTAATCTTGCATCCGGCTGACGGACATCTAAAATCGTATAAAAACCGCCTGCATATACCGCTCCAAACATTCCGCAGATCGCTGTTGTGCTCTTCTCAAGATACAGTGCAACCGGCTCTCCTGTTGAAATCTGCTCCGCGAGCACACTTCCCACACTCCTTGCCTTCTGTACTGTTTCCCGATAAGTGATCTCTGTTGCTGCATCTGCAAATGCGATGCTTTCCGGCCTTCCTAATGCTGTTGCTTCTAACCAGTCTAAAACATTGTGATACATAATCCAACTCTCCCTGCATCTGTTTTCTTCCAATCACTACTTTATCCCGAATGACTGAAATTGTAAAATCATTTTTCCTAAAAATTTACTTACATTTATTCTCTCAAAGCTTACGGAATGACAACCGCACTTTCATAATAATGTTCAAAAGCTTCTTCTGACCCCGGCTGTCTTACATTCACCCGGAATGTCACAGTCTGCCCTGCATACTGCTCTGCATCAATCGTGCATACATTATTTTCGCTATATTCCTGAATCGTCTGATATTCTCCGCTGACCGGATCAACTGCTTCGAATTCATATTCTACCGAAACATTATTTCCGTGGTATGCTCCTGCCTGAAGTGTAAGTGCTGCTCCACTCTGAGTCGCATCAAACCATGTATTGGTAATAAAATTGATGGAATCCAGATAAGCATCCTTGTCATAAAAATACTGTTCCAGATCCACATTTTCACTCCGCATTTTCATAAGAGCGGCAAATGCTTTACTGAAAACTTCTGCACCTTCTTTATTCAGATGTTCAAAATCACTGTAATATTCATTCCGGCTTTCATAGAGTTCCGGCTTAGCAAGATTAAAATCATAATAATCTACGCCTTTTTCATTGAAAAAGTCTTTCAGCCTGTCATACTTGACAAAATATTCTTCTCCATAGCTTATCACATCAAATACCGGATGAGGAGTATGGATCACAACCAGCTCCACGTTATTCTTCTTACAAAGCTTAACAATCTTGCCAAGGAAGCCATACGCATCCTTCTGCTCACCATAATCATAAGTTGTTCTGGAATTCTTATTACCGACTTTATCAAAGTCTACCGTTCCCTTATAATAACCAAAACCTCTTCCGACATATTGTCTTTGCTCATCATTTACCATTTTATCGTCATCTGCAGTCTTGCCGGCTAACTTCTGTTTCACATTATTCACAATATCGCTTCGATGCAAAGCCACCCTGTTATAAATCCACGGACAAAAGAAATTGATAGAATCTTCTTTGTTCCTATAGCTTTTTGACAGCATAATCTCCAGAGCCGAACGGATCTTTTCTGTAATTGGTGCATGCTTTTTTGATGCCTGCCAGTTTGCGATCAATGCGTTGGCGTCTGCCTCCGCATTCAATGAAAAATATCCCAGTCCTAAAACCACTCTTTTTAATTTATGCTCTTTTATCGCAGTTTTTACGGACAGATATGACTGCTGTAATGGCTGACTTGGGGTGCCCATATTAAAAGATTCTGTTCCTAACAGTTCATCGATCGTGTAGGGATCGAATGCTCTTAAGCATACAGAAGAACCGACATATACCGTATCGATTTCTTCCGTCTTACCATAATCTCTCCACATTACCTCGCTCGCTCCACCGATTGGGCAAAGACAAAAGCTTAAAAGCTGATTTATGCAGATAACGCCAGCTATAAAAAGGACGATCTTCGCTTTTTTAATAATTCGCATACATAAAACCTCCTGCACTCATATCACAGGTAAATGAAACCAGCACAATAAAAATCATAAAATAAATAATTCCCCAGCGGATCACAATATTTCTGTTATCCAGCCACTGGATCGTATCCACACCACGTTCCTTCAGCACGCTATGACAGAATACAAAAACAATCGCTACTGCTGCGACCGCAAATGTCATCAGTGAATATCCAGACAAAATATCTGCCATGACCGGCAGAAATGCTGCAGGTTTAAAGTGTGTCACTGTGCTCTTCATGCTTTCCAGACAGACACTGATATCGGCAATTCTGTCAAAATACCAGCCAATATTTACTACAATAAATGTACGGACCACACGGAACACATAATACCACTTTGCTTCTGTATTAATATGCAATGCTTCTGTCATCTTCGCAAATACCGGTTCCAGGAAATCGCTTATGGCGATCACAATTCCATTATATAAGCCCCACAGAATAAAATGCCATTCTGCACCATGCCACAATCCTACTACAAAAAATACCAAAATATTGGAAATAGCAGCCGGAAGCACTCTTCCAATGTGTTTTCCCATCTTATTCTTCGCCCATTTTCCAAGATTCTGCATCGGCTTTGTCAGTGCAAATGGATAGAAAATATAATCTCTCATCCATGCTCCCAGAGAAATATGCCATCTGCGCCAGAAGTCTGAAAGGGATGTCGCAAAATACGGCTGTCTGAAGTTAGGCATCATTGCAATGCCAAATAATTGGGAGATACCAAGTACCATATCGATACCACCCGAAAAATCTGCATATTGCTGTGCAGAATACAGCAGAATTCCGGTAACGATCACACTTCCCGGATAAACTGCCCCTGTACGATCCAAAATATCTGCGATCAGTCCAACTGTCAGATTGGCGATCGCATACTTCTTCACCATACCAAATAAGATCAGAAGCAAAGCTGCCTTCGCATTTGCGGAGTCCCATCTATGCTGTTTTTCAAATTCCGGTTCCATCTTGTCATAACGGTTAATCGGTCCTTGTATCAGCTGTGGAAAATATGCGACAAACAACAGATACTTTCCAAAATTCTTCTGTGCCGTACTCTTATCATGATAGACATCCAGCAGATATCCAACTGACTGGAATGTATAGAATGAGATTCCAAGAGGGAGCAGCAGACCAAGTGCCTGATTATATACACTCCATGATGTCGGATCCACACGAACCACAGACGCAACATTCTCCAATATTACCTTCCAGTATTTCAGATATGCCAGAATTCCAAAATTAATCAGAAGAACGATCAGAAGAACGATTTTCTTCTTCTTTTCAAATTTCTTTTTGTATAATTTACGTGTTTCCTTATCAATTGTTTTATCTGCCTTTATCTTCCGAAACTCATCGGAATACTTTTCCATAAAAAGGCTTCCTGCCCATGTCGTAAGTCCTGTTGTTATAAGGAAAATCATATTTACAGGGCCTGTCCACAAATAAAATACGATACTGCCGATCAGAAGACACTGCCACTGATACTTTTTCAGAAAAGTATAATATGCAATTAAAAGTATCCCAAGAAAAAGCAGAAACTGTATTGAATAAAAGTTCATTTTCTAATCTCCTCACACTAATTCTCCGATTATTTACTCTAACACATTTTTTCCGATCTGCCTATTAATTCTTTCTTAAGAAATGCATAAATTCTGCCGAAAATACTGGATAAACCAACTTTTTCGACAAAAAGGCCACCGGCATGAGTATAACCCATGCTGGTGACCTTTAAATCAAAGAAGTGTTCCTTCTTATCTCTCATTATTCTACTACAAGTTCATCCCACTTATCATCCGGAACGAATGCAATATATGTCTTACCGATGTTGATCTCAAGTGGATTGCCTGCTGCATCATAATACTTGGTGTTGTCAGTCAGACCTCCTTTGGACCAGGTGATCGGTGTTGCTTTACCATCTGTAATATAATAGCCTTTGCCCTTGTTGTTCTCGATCTTATAGTACATATAACCGTTCGGATCGTAAACGCCATCTCCCCAGCTGTGCAGTTCGAATGGTGTACACTGTAAAATCACATTCTTAAAGCTCAACTGTGCATTGCCATTCTGTGGATCAGTGTGGGCTTTCTTATACTCAAAGTACTTATATACTTTCTCGGACTCATCATAAGTCAGGTAGGAACCATTGTGTGGGAACGGAATGTCAACTGTCACTGCTGTTGTACCATCTGCTGCAGCCACATCCTCCTTAGTAAATTTAAAGTGGTTCTCTGTATAATACTGGTTATACTCCTTGCTCACACCCAAAGATGCGAACTTCTTATCCAGGTCGCCGGATAAAATATACTCTGTATACTCTCTTGACTTACCATTGTTCACACGCGAGAATCCGCCGTTAAAGTTATCAACACTTGGAAGTGAGATATAATCATCTATGTAGAATGGTCCACCATCATGGCAGAGCACTGCATTCCACTCAGCAGCAAGGATACAGTTCGTAGCTCTGGCACTTCGGATACTTCCGAACTGTTCCAGTGACTCCCAATCCTTCACCAATGCCATAAATCTTGTGATTCTTCCATTCTCTGTGCTGTTCATCATCTCATAAACAACATCTGCCTGTGTCAGTCCGTAATGTGGCAATGCGATCGACTCATTATCTACCATTACTGCAATCGGTCTCTGATCTGCAAGTGAAGCATCGATCAGTTCACCTGTCAGTTCACTTCTGACCTTTCCTTCCGGGAGATCTTCTTCCTCTTCTCCGTCAACATCCACATCCCCTACTACGTTCTCATCAGAATCACCTGTTGCATCTGCAGCCGGAGTATCCGTATTCGTATTCGCCTCCTGCTTCTTTCCACATCCCGCAAATGCTACAGTTGCTGCAAGTAATAACCCCAATAAAACTGTTCTCTTCTTCAATGTAAATTACCTCTCGTTTTCGTAAATTCCATATCCATCTACCAGATATAGTCGATTTACATATATTCTACCACACCATTTATGATAGTAAAAGTAGATTAAGAATTAATTAAAGATTTCTTTTTAAACGGACATACTTTCTCGCACCGGTAACAGCGGATGCAGCTTGTGCCATCCACTACGGGATACAAAAATCCCTCTTCATCCGGCTGCATCTCTATTGCATGCACCGGACAGACTGCATAACAGGCACTGCATCCGCAGCACGTATCCTTCTTTTCGCACAAAACCGGCAATCTTTTTTCTTCCATTTGCTACCTCCGTCCCCGCAATCTTTCCCACAGCTTCTTAGGAATCAATGCCTTTATATTCTTACGGATTGTTCTTTTTATCACAGATTTCAAAGGTTCCTTATAATGTCTTTTAACCAGTTCTGCAAAAGAAACACTGTTATACTCCTTCCAGACCTGCTCTCTGTTATCCGGCATAGCAAAAGGCTTTCTTAACGGTTCCTGCATATACTTCGTCAGATCACATGCGACCACATCACAGTCTTTTATGCTCTGATCAAACCAGTTTTCTCCTTTTGGCGTATTCAAAAGAACAAGGGATACTCCCCTATTGTCATCAAACTCTGGATTTGCACTCTCAACGCCCCATGCATCGGCGATCGAAATATCCGACACACGGTTCAGGTTCTTATAAGGACAGACATAGCATGCTTCCCTCAAAAAAGTATGTTCATAAAACATCTTCATATACACCTGGCTGTCATGCTCTTTTCCGTTAATTGTGATCGTTTCCCAATGGTCAGACCAGCCAAAACGCTTTTTGTTGCGGAAATCCACCTTCTGGATCTTTCCTCTGTACTTTTGCTCCATATAGGCCTTGTAGTCGTTCCATACCCTTGGGCTTGGCACTCCATGGCATACGATATCCATGCAGATCAGACGTCCCTCACAGCCTTTTGGGCATACCGCCTTCATTCCGTCAATCTGGCATGGCGTTCCTGTAAAAAGGACTGTTTTTCCACTCTTTAAATCCTCACAAGCACTTAAGTACGCATCTCCCATCGCACTCTGGACATACTTAGACCCCCGGAGTTCGTCTCGTTCTTCCTTTGTTGTGGCACGTTTGTGGACAGCATTAAAGTTTTCATCCAGTCCGGCTCCGTAAATAACGCCGCCCTGGTTTAAAACCTGGTCAGATATGGCGGCAAAAATACCACCTGAGCGGGATTTCATGCGGCTTTCCAGATCCTTTTGCTTCACTATATATGATTTCAATTTAATCTCTCCATGAATCTTTCTTTATTTTCAATGGCTGTTGTAGTCGGTCTGCCTAAGTCTTTGCGTGAACCCAATGCGCATTTCACCTCGATGAAACTAAGCTGATCCGCTGTCTTTGCTAACTTCAATTCTCTGTCAAGATCATCAAAATTATCAACACACACTGCGTGAGGATATCCACAACCCTTTGCGATTGCAACAAGATCTATGCTTTCCGCTACCGTAGGCATTCCACCTACAGTTTCATGTGCTGTATTATTCAAAACAACATGAACCATATTTTTCGGTTTTTGGCTTGCTAATACTGCCATAGATCCCATGTGCATCAGGCAGGCACCATCACCATCGACGCACCAGATTTTTTCATTTTTCTTACTCATAGCAATTCCGAGTGCAATCGAACTGCTATGTCCCATAGAACCAACTGTAAGGAAATCACATCCATGTCCCTGACCATTTCTTTCACGGATTTCAAAAAGCTCCCGGCTGGCCTTTCCGGTTGTACTTACGATTGGATCATCCCCTGTTACTGAAACAATATGCTCTAATACTTCTTCACGTTTCATTTTATATGGATTTGAATATACAATCTTTTTATCGTATTCTAATGCACCTTTTCTCACTACAAAAGCTACACTCTTTCCGTTTTCAAGAACCTTGCGGAATTCCTGCATTTTTGAAGCAAGCTCTTCTCCTGTTGTTTCTTTTCCGATCACAAAAGTCTGAATATCCATATCCTCTAAAAGCCTTAGTGTTACTTCTCCCTGATAAATATGCTGCGGTTCATCATGAATTCCCGGTTCTCCTCTCCATCCAACGACAAAGATACACGGAATAGCGTATACTTTATCATTCAGCAGGGATGCCACCGGATTAATGATGTTTCCCAGTCCGCTATTCTGCATATATACAACCGGCACTTTTCCTGTAGCAAGGTAATGTCCTGCTGCAAGTGCAGTACAATTTCCTTCGTTAGCTGCGATAACATGCTGTTCGGAAATACCATATTTATCAATTAAAAAATTACACAATGCCTGTAATTGTGAATCCGGAACCCCTGTATAAAAATCAGAATTTAAAACGTCAACTAATGCTTCTACTTTCATTTTATTTTTCCTCGCTCATTATAAATATATTATTTTTACATCATTTCTATTGACAATAAGATGGATCCACTCCCTGCAATTCTGCTACAGAATCTATCTCAATAAGTTCATCACCCTTAACTTTATGAATTTCCATATCCATTTTATCAAGATTTTTATCCACAACTTCATCCCAATACAACTGCTCATGCCCTGGCTTTTCATATTCCGTGAGAATTGCATCTGCAAGGATTTTAGCATCCTTTTGTTTAAAATAACAGATGCCCACCATATTATATTTATCTGTCCCTTCCTTTTTTACGCGTACGATTCTCCCAGTATTGTCTGTCTCAAATAGCCAGTCATCAGAATATCCCTGAACCATTTTTCCATAATAACATGACTTTAAAAGGTCTGCATCAAAAATTGAGGTGTCACGCAAATAAACATCCGACTCACAAATGAAACAGTCTGCTTCCGGCAGCAGATTAGCTACTGCATGAATCGAAGAAATATTATTTTTTTCCAGATATTCCTTATTCTCTATAAGTGTTAATCCCGGATACTTCTCTTCTAAATATGCAAACTGTTCTCCCAGATAACCTACTACTACATATATTTCATTAATACCGCGTCTTTTCAATCCGGCAATCATTGTCTCGATCATTGGTGTACCAAATACCTTTACCAATGGCTTTGGTATCGTTTCAGTCAATGGTCTCATCCTGCTCCCGAGCCCTGCTGCCATCATAATTGCAATTTCTTTTTTCATTGGATATTTCTCCCATTCTGATATAAGTATCTTATAGAAAAATAAGCAGGCATTCCGGACAGCTATTTACTCGCATAAACACATTTCCAGTCTGCCTGCTGTATTTTATAATTCGTCAATCAAGGTAATAATATCCTTAAAGGACATAAGCTTTTCGTCTACTTCTAAAGCTCTGTGATTTTTCAAAATTTCTTTTGCGGTATTCTCCATTGCAGGGAACGCACTTCTTGTTAACTGATTTGCATAAATAACAATATTTACACCATGTGCAGCCAGCTCTGCCTCTGTAATATGGTTATATGACGTAGGCACAACGACAATCGGAATATCTGCATACTTAGCACGGAATTTATCACAAAACTCAATTATTTCATCAGCAGTTTTCTTTCTGCTGTGGATCATAATTCCGTCAGCACCGGCCTCTACATATGCATCCGCTCTTGTTAATGCATCCTCCATTCCACGATCCAGGATCAGGCTTTCAATTCTGGCAATGATCATAAAATCTTCTGTACGGAGAACATTTTTACCCGCTCTGATCTTAGCACAGAAATTCTCAATGGAATCCTGTGTCTGTTCTACTTCAGTACCAAACAGCGAATTTTTCTTCAAGCCGGTCTTATCTTCAATGATAACCGCTGAAACACCCATTCTTTCCAGTGTACGGATATTATATACAAAATGCTCGATCAGTCCGCCTGTATCACCATCCAGAATAATAGGCTTAGTGGTAACATCCATAACATCATCTATTGTTCTAAGACGTGATGACATATCAACAAGCTCAATATCAGGCTTTCCTTTTGCTGTTGAATCACATAAACTTGAAATCCACATTGCATCAAACTGATCCAATCCACCATCATGTTCAACTACTGTTTTTTCTGCGATCAGTCCTGTCAATCCTGAGTGAACCTCAATTGTCTTAACGATCGGAACCGTTTTGATCAGCTGTTTTAAACGTTTTCTACGATACTCTGGCATTGCAAGCTTTTCTTTGATCTGATCATCGATTTTCTTCACCTTTTCGTTGTATGTATAAGGTACCTCAATCAGTTCTCCTCCATACTCTTTCAATAAGGAGATCACATTCTCACGGATTGCTTTTTCCGGTCCGTCACACCAGTTATCTCCATGAATTACATAATCAGGTTTCAGTTTTTTGATCACATGGTCATACATAATCTGATCCTGAACAATAACTTCATCGACTTCCGGAATATTGCGGATCATTTTCATACGTTCCTCAAAACTGACTGTAGGAAAACGATTATAACGAACCATTTCTGCATCACATAATACACCTGCAACAACACGTCCATATTCTTTCGCTTTTCTTATCACATTCATATGTCCTTCATGGATCACATCTGTGGCAAAACACATATATACTGTTTTCATCTTATTTCCTTTCTCTAGCGGTACTGCACCGGTATCTGAATATTATTTACGGAAAGTGCCTCTTTTAACACTTTAAAGAACTCTTTGATATCTTCCTCATCAATCGCACCCAGTGCACACAGACGGAAAGTATCTGTTGATGTTACTTTTCCAGGATAAATTGTAAATCCTCTGTCATAACAATAGTCATGAACCTTCTTGAAATCCCAGTTTGGATCATCTGGATAAACTGCTGATGCAACCAGACCAATCTGAATCTCTGGACGGATCAATTCTCTGAATCCAAGTTCCTTCAATCCCTCATGAATTGCTCTCATAACTCTCGAGTGTCTCTCCCATTTTGCCATTTCACCTTCAGCAAAGTATTCTTTTAATGCCTGTCTGGTAGCATACACTGTCTGTACAGGTGGTGTAAAATGCATCTGGCCTGTTTTTTCAAAGTAATCATACTGTAAAAACAGATTACAGTAGTAAGAACGTTTTGGATAATCCTTGGATTTCTTTATTATTTCTTCATTACCGACAACAAAAGACAATCCTGTCATAGACATCAGACCTTTTTGGGCAGATGCCATACAAAAATCAATATTGTCTCTCTCGATATCGATCGGAACCATTGCATAGGTAGATGTTGTATCTACCACAAAAATCGCATTATGTGCATGTGCGATCGCACCTATCTCACGAATCGGATTTCCGACACCTGTACCAGTCTCGTTATGTGTTGTATACACAACCGCAACATCTGGATTTTCCATTAATGTTTTTTCAATTACAGAAAGCTCTGGCTGTTCGTCGATCGGGAACTGTAAATCAATATGATCCAGACCATAATACTCGCAGATTTCAACTGCTCTGCTGCTATATGCTCCATTGTTTACAACCAGTATTTTCTTTCCCTCCGGAAGCAGTGAATTAATACATACATCCAGGTTCAATGTGCCTGAACCACAGAAAAGAACAGCTGTGTATTTCTTAGGATTTCCATGTACTACTTTAACAAGATCCTCTCTCATCTGCTTCATCATTCCGGCAAATTCGTCCTCTCTCGGACAAATATCCGGTACAACCTGTGCCATTTTCACAGTATCTGTTGTTGTGGATGGCCCAGGATTTAACAAAATATTTCTTTTAATATTCATTTGTGCATCCCCTGAAATCAATCAATTAAGCTCAATGTTTATTTTTCTTCGTTAAATTCTTCTGCTGCCGCTGCTGCTGCATTTCTTTCCGCATCTGTTGACTCATGCTTCTTTACTGCTGTTTTATCTTTTGAAAAAAGCTTCTTGATCTTTCTCCAATACACACCCACTGCAACACCACCGGCAATAAAGATACCTGCAATAATCTGTACTACGTATGTTAATGTTGCTGGATCAACATATGCCCATGCATGTGTCGGCATTGCCAGAATAAGAAAGAATGTAAAATAAGTTACCCAGAAAATCCTGCCATTTTTTGTGATTTTTTCCATAAAATTTTTCATTGTTTTTCTCCTTTACTCTTCTGAATGAATCTGTTTCAAACGTAATTTAATATAATTGGCACCAACTTTAGCACTGGTTCCCAAATGATATACATATTTCTTAACAAATGCATCAATCTTATCGTGATAGAGTTCTTTTTCATTGATCAGTCTTGTTGCTTCTTCTGCCACTCTGTCTAACTCGTCAAGATTCAGGCTGCATCCGATACTGTCACGCATAAAGATATTAATCGGAACCACCCCGATTTTCTCATACTCTGGATTCATGATCTTCATCGGTGTATTAATGTACAATACCGGTTTTAAAGTTGTAAATGCATATTCATATGCAATACCACTCCAGTCTGTAATGATCAGATCCGCATTAAATACTGTATCATTCGAAGAGAAATCTGTCTGGATCTCAATATTATCATCTTCTGCAAACTCCTCTTTCAGCATCTGCATCTTCTCCGGCATATGTCTTACATGCTGTGGATGAGGACGGACGATGACTTTGTATCCGGTTGCTCTTAATCTCTGTAAAATTTCTTCCAGACAGGAATCCACGATATTATCTTCCTGCCAGGATGGTGCGATAAGAATTGTTTTCTGTTCATTTACCACTTTTTCTCTGGACTCATAGTCCTTTCTCATATCGTCTAACAGACAATATCCCCAGTTCAACAACACCTTATGCGGCAGATTATAAGTGGATTCCATGTGCTCCACTTCATCTTTATGATGCGGACCGACACAGAAAATCGTGTCAAAATGATCGATACTTCCCTTTCTGTAAGTCATATTCATACTGTCAATACTGTGTGGTACATGGATGTACTCCATGTCTTTTCTGACATAACTTCGCTTAATATGATAGGTCTCAAGATCCGGCATTGTCATTACAACGATGTCGCAGTCTAGCTTCATCATCAGCGTAATAAGTTTAATTTCTCCAATATAATACGCTTTGAACCGCTCATGTCTGATCTGGAACACCTGATCCTCCGGATCACTTGTTACATAATGGATCGTAATATCGGAATTTTCCAGTAATTCTTCAATCATTCCACGATAATACTTATAAAAACCAGAAGATTCTGAGTAAAACATCAGCTGCTTATTTTCGTTCTCTTTTGCAAAAAACCTCTTGTAATCTTCTTTTTCTTTTGCCTTATACGGTGCCATCTTCTTCTTATAGGCATCCTCAACTGCTTTTTGTTCTTCCAGAAGCCGTTTACTTTCCTCCAAAGCTTCATAATCAATATACTTCTTAGGATTATAAATCGCATTCATAATATAAATGAGTGCTGTTGAGAACAAGTTACTGAAAATCCAGTACAAACCCACTCCACCAGGTACTAAAAATGTGAAATATGTAGAAAATGCAACTGTAAAAATAGTTACTCCCCACTGTCCCAGTGCCCCCTGTTCTCTCTGAAGTACATTGGCCTGATTCTGGCAAGCACATAATAAAACGGTTGACAGACAGCTGAATAACGGAATCAGAAGAATCCATGCCAATACAGTAATATGAGGCACTACTGATAAATCTAATCCAAGGAAATGTGTATTGATCGCAGATGCCTGTTCAGCGATAGATGCAACATCAATCCCTGTTCCTGCCAATGCATTCTGGAAAAATCCCAAATTGTCGGGATTCTGTAATGCTGCCATCGCCTGAAGCTGAGCTCCGCTTCCTAACTGATCTACTCCCATCAGGGAACATGTGGCTGCTACGATCTGATCACATACGGCTGTCTTAATATGCATCAGATGCTGCATCGGATTATAGATAACGTTAATCAGTCCAAGTACCAGCGGAATCTGTAAAAGCATCGGAACCATACCAAGCATCGGACTATAATGAGCCTTTTTAAATAATTCCATCTGCTCGTCCGCAATACGGTCTTTGTCTCCGGCATGCTTATATTTAATCTCATTCACCTGCGGCTGGATCTGGATCATGCGGATACTGTTCTTCTGAACCATAATTGTTACCGGCAGCATCACAATCTTACTCACTAATGTGAAAAGAATGATCGACACTCCATAATTCTTCACCAGCTGATAACATCCCCACATGACATAGCCGAGGGGAATACCGAATACTGTGTTAATAAAATTCATCTTTTCCTCCTAGTATAAATATTCTTACTTTTCTAAAACAGGATATTTACTCATCTTATATACCAATTAAAAATTGTATCAAACAAAAAGAAGAAAGTAAACAACTATTACTTACTTTCCTCTTAAGATTTGCTTAATTTGCAGTACTTTATTAACCTGTTACATATAATTTATCAATGGCTTTAAGTTCATTGAATGTATCAATCTCTGTAATATCATCCATCTGACATTCGCGTACATGCACCTGATAATTATCCTTCTTGTATACAAGCGGAACCTGCTCCCAGAAATCGCCAGATTTGACGCAAAGCTGCCCGCAACTACCCACTTCTTAACACCTGTATGATTTGGTCTGTTATCTTTCAGCCACTGGATCAATACACCGCTCAGATAAGTAATTGTGGTTGACAGAAACAATAGCAATGCATACTTTGCATTCCAGCCCATATAAAAATAATAACTTGCTGCCAGAAGCCATAAATAACTTACTTTTTGGGGTAATAATAAGTAAATTACTACAACTGGGAAAAAACACTAAAAAACTATATGAATTAAACAGCATTCCTTCTCCTATGTATAACTTTTCTAATTTTCAATCATATCATAACTTGTTTTAAATGCCTCATTTAAGACAGTTCGCAGTGTATTAATACCCGTTTTGCCTTCAATATCAATTTTCTCGCCCTTATAATACACACAATTAAGTATATTTTCCATATAAGGAATTTCACTATCTATTTCATATTCTGTATTTATTCCCAATTCTTCCATATGAACTGGGTAACGGACACCATGATCTGATTGTAAAATAATAATTGCTTCTCTATCTTCTTCTAAAATATTATTTACTGTTTCCAGAATACATGTATTCATATATTCCAACTGATTCAAATAATAATTTTTATTTTCCCAGTTATGTATCTCACTTTGGTCTATCGTATTTCCCTTTTCATCAAATACAAACGGTACATGTGGACATGAGATATATCCTACTGTCAACGTAGGTTTATCATCTTCTGTAAGTGTCCCACATATTTTCATCGTACCCAAAATATTTTTAAGTGAAGCTACATACTGTCCTATCTCGCTGTCATCTTTCATAAACTCAGCATAATAATCCTCAAACACTTGTATAATACTCTTTTGGATGATATATGTTGAAATTGTATCAATATGACCTGATGTTACCAATACATTACAATCTGTATCATCCAAGAAATCTGTATGATTGATCAAATTTATGCTATATCCATTACTTTTAAAGATATTTATCAGCTTCGGATTCTTCATGTATTTTAAATTATTGGCTTCTATCTCATCTGCACTTGCCACATAAGAAATATTCAAAAGATTTGGCACATTAACA
Organism: uncultured Roseburia sp.; assembly: GCA_934292805.1. Taxonomy (GTDB): domain Bacteria; phylum Bacillota; class Clostridia; order Lachnospirales; family Lachnospiraceae; genus Roseburia. The sequence goes on from CAKQXQ010000001.1 coordinate 71,875, forward strand.
GTTGTTGAATACGATTCTGTATTATGACTTGTATTCGAAATATTAAATCCGAGATTTTCCAATTCTCCCAAAAATTCCTGATTATCGTATTCATAATAACGCTGTAACCCTTGCTGTCCAGCATATTCATCATATATGAAGTAATATACATCTGGTTTTTCTTCTGCAAATTCAGTCGTTAATATATCTCCTTCTGTTTTCGTATATGTGATTTTTGATACAATATCAGGTATAGCTGTTATCAAATTAATCGCAATTAATATACTAAAACACATACCAAGTATCAGACATACTTTTCCTTCATTTCTACCTCTCTTTTTTATAAAAAATCCACACAGCACAAAAACTGCCATACATAAAAGCAATACTATCTTTTTCCCTATTAAGAGAGATATTTTTCCAAAAAAGGTATTAAAATTAATATAGATAAACATTACAATATCTGTGAGCAATGCTGCTTTTTCAAGTTTTCTCATAAATAATATACATATTATGAATGTAACAATTGCCAACGCTAAAAACTTTCCAACAGCTGGAAATGTATCTGTCAGTTTCGCTTCATCTGCATTTTGAAAATACATAAATAAACACGGATATAAGACTATTACCAAAATTGACAGAAATGCATAAATTTTATCGATTGTTTTTATCCTCTTCATATCATTAATTTTCCCTTGTACACACATTTTTTATATTCATCCCACTAATATCCTGTGCTGGCTTTAAAATCTTCCGGTGCCTGAAGCATGTCATAATCAGTACCGAAACAGGTATTCAACCACGATTTTTTCTATACATTTTGTAATGTATTTGTATTGATTAAGATATACTTATCTTACATATTAAACTAAAATTTTATCAAAGAAAAAGAAGAAAGTAAACCCCTAATATTTACTTTATATTTACTTTATATTTGTTTAAATTATATTATTTTCTTCAAATATTCTGCAATATATCTTGAGACTTTTCTGCCGCCGCTCTCATTTAAATGTGTTCCGCCGTCCAGACTATCCACTCCGAAATCAAGACCTATCACATCTGTAACCTTCATACAGTTAATCAACTCCACATCATGTTCATCCGCCCAATCCATAACTGTATTTGTCATTTCAACCGTCCTTTCATGACAAGGGAATGGTGCCTTGATCAATATTAATCTGGTACCATGAGTTTTGCATTCCTTATAAATTCTTTCCAGATACTCCAGGTTTCCTTTGAACACATCTCTTCTCTTCTCTGAAAAAATAGTATCCCATGATGCATATCCACATTCCTGTGCCCCAGACCAATGTTTGAATCCTCTTCCATCCTCTTCGTAATATCGGTTTATCAAACTTTCCTTCAATCCAGATAAAGAGGAGTACTCCAAATCCTCCCATCTAGTATGGTATTTATCAAGTGGAAAAAAATACTCTTTTTGCAGCTCATCTGGAACACAATCCCTGATTGCTTCAGTCTTTATATCCGAATAGCGAAAATCATTTAATGATGAATCTCTCACTCCTTCGCTTGTAAATCCACTATCATCTTCTTCATAAAACATTCCATATATTTCCAGTATTGCTACATCTATCTGACTGTTATCCAGTGCATCCTTTACATAATAATATGTATAATTCATCGTCTGCTGCTGTCTTCCACGATTATATGTCTTCCACCCATACTCATCAAACACTTCCGGGTCAAATGTACAATAGCTCTGACTGGTTCCAAAAAAAACGATATCCCACTGTTTTTCTTTATAAAAAGAAGGGATTTTCGGCGACAGAAACCAGGTTATCCCTATAATCCCCCCTGCCAATATCCCTATGAAAATAACTACCTTCAATAAACGCCCTATTGTTTTCATACATTTCCTCATTTGTTAATTATGATCAAAATAATATTCCTTCAGATGCTGAGCCAGATGCTTTGATACTCTTTTGGCACCGATTTCGTTCAAATGTACTCCACCATCCAGACTGTCCGTATATCTTCTCCAATGATTCCAGATTCTTCTCATTTACATTCCTTCGAACCTCTGATCTTCCACGGTTATATGTTTTCAAACCATACTCATCAAATACTTTTTTATTCTCTTCATGTAATCACCCATTTAAAACTGAAAATAAATGAAATTCGTTGCCGAATATCCACTTCCCCAGATTCCAAAAACAAGAATTCCCAAAATTGCAGTAATCGTAACTGTCCATCTTATCACAATATTCGATTCGAGAATCTTTCTTCTCACAACGATCCCCCGATATTTACAAATATCAGCAAAAAGCAATATCACCAATGCCACTCCAAGAACAACAAAATTTGGTTTGCTAAGTCCAAAGTCGTAAAGTGTACCATTGGCAAGCAGCTGCGGATCATTCATATGTAAAATACTTCCTATCACCTCAAATGCATGCTGCATTGTATCTGCCCGAAAGAAAATCCATGCAAAATCTACAAAAACAAAAGTGATCGCCATATAAAGCACCATCAACGGCAGTGCATTCTTCTTTACCCTGATAGTTTTCTTCATTTTTTCCCTTACCGGTGTAAAAATGGCTCCGATCACCTGATATAAACCATTCAAACCGCCCCATACAACATAAGACCAGTTTGCTCCATGCCAGAGTCCGCTGACCAGAAATACGATCATGATATTTATGTACTTTCTGACTTTTCCTTTCCTGTTTCCTCCAAGCGGAATATACAGGTAATCTTTAAACCATGACGATAAAGAAATATGCCATCTTCGCCAGAATTCAGACACGGACTGTGATAAATACGGACTGTTAAAATTCTCCATCAGCTGATATCCCATAACCTCAGCTGCACCGATCGCAATCGTCGAGTATCCGGCGAAATCACAATAAATCTGAAAAGCAAACAAAACACTTGCCAAAAGAAGATACTTCCCATCATAAATGCCTACATTGGCATATACATTGTCAACAAAAATTGAAATACGGTCTGCGATCACCAATTTCAGGAAATATCCCCAGATCATCAGTAGCAGTCCGTCACACACTCTCCGGTAATCAAACTTTTGTGGGGTCCTTAACTGATTCAATAAATTTTTCGATCGTTCGATCGGTCCTGCAACAAGCTGTGGAAAAAAAGAAACAAACAACGCATATCGGAAGAAATTGCGTTCTGCCCGGATTTCTCCACGATAGACATCCACTGTATATCCAAGTGCCTGGAACGTATAGAAAGAAATTCCGACCGGCAACAATACATCCAGAGATGAGTTCACCGCCGGCAAACTGGTGTGCTGCAATACTGCGTTCAGACTTTCTACCGCAAAATTGAAATATTTAAAGAAAAATAAAATTGCAAGATTCGATGCAAAGCTGCCGGCAACGATCCATTTCTTAGCTGCCACATTATCCGGATGTCTGTCCATCATCCACTGTAACAGTATACCGCTTATATAAGTAATCGTTGTAGATAATAGCAGCAATAATGCATACTTTGCATTCCATCCCATATAAAAGTAATAACTTGCTGCCAAAAGCCATAAATAACTCACTTTCTTCGGCAACAGATAATAAATTATTACAACAATCGGAAAAAAGACCAAAAAACTGTACGAATTAAATAACATTTCCAAACTCCCCTTTTACACTATCGACAATATTATACCAATTATTCCCAATAAAAAAAAGGGATGAAATCTCACCCCTTCATAATTTTATTCAGTTTTTATTAAAAATAAGAATCCACCATAGGAATCACTGTGTATATTCCATTATCATATACAGATTGAAAGTCATAGCGGTTTCCAGTATACGTATACACATAATAAACGTTCTGTGCTGCCGTTCCTCCATCATATCGTTTTACTGCCGGATATGCGTCATCCTGCATCCTTACATATACAGATCTTTCCCGCTCCTCGTCTTCTGAAAAATCATAAATAGAAGATCCATATTCGCTATAGTCTTCCCCCAGTGTATCTATGATTGTAGGGACAAATTCATTCAGTGAAATAGGTGCCCCATTTTGCCCCATACTTTCATGATGTTCGCCTCTTTCCTTAATGAAAAAAATAGGCTGCATATTTCTCTCAACACCATGATCTGTCGTTATGATAATTGTCGAATTATCATATACTCCTGCTTCTTTTAACTGACTTAAATATTCTTTCAGTAGTAAAAAAATACCCTCTATCGTCTGATCTCTGGACACATTATCTGCATACTGACAATTTTCATCATTAATAAATTCATGTGTTCCATTCAAATGAATGAATTGGTAATAATTGCTATTTTCGTCAATTGTAAGGCCATTTTTTACCAGACCATTGTAAAAGTTCGGATTAGAAGTTGCTACTGTATTATCCGGATAAGATACAATATCTGCATACTCATTCATTCCCATATTAAATGCTGTTTTTAAGTATTTTGGAGCATACCTATATGCAGACATTTTCAAAATTGTTTTGTAAAGTAATGGATAATCAATTTCTCTTGCATCATTTGATGTTATGATATTATCTACCTTTCCTTCAGCAATTGAAAGATCGCCGCTTCCACAAATAATCGGAAGTTCCGGTGTATATATATTCACTTTATACCCATGATCATGAAGTAATTGATAATAATCTTTCGTTTTCTGGTTATTCCAACATTCAGATATATAATCATCCACACTCACTTCAGGATTCAGTGCATGCCCGGTGGCAAGTCTTACCAGCGAAGGATAGGTACTGTATGAATTACAATCCGCATTATTATAATATGTAAAGTCTGCCAATGGAGCTGCCAGATCCGGATCCAGACCCAAAGTAGTTTCAAACCACTCTGATGAAAAATTATCAAGAATAAAGGCAATTATATTTTCATTGGATGATACTGTAAACTGTTCCTGTCCTGACAGACAAAGTTCTCCTTTCTTATATTGAAAAGCCTCTTTATCTGCTGTAAAAAACAGCGAAATAAAACCACTCATCTGAATTAAAACCAGAAAAAGTGAACCAAAAACAATCATTTTTTTCCAATTGTTCTTTAATAAACTAACAAGAACAACAATCACTATGAAAATGCCAATCCAGATCAAAATATTTTGAATTGCCTCTGAAGTTCCCGGATGATATCCCTCTGCTGTTGCACCAAGCATCTCAAGTCCTTTATTTAAAAACATTCCTTGAATATAGCAGTCAACACTGATACCAAAAATAATCGTCAATACTATCTTTCTAACTTTCTCTGGTACCACCACAAGAATTGCAGCTGCCACAATTGCCAGTGCAATTCCTGCCATTAGAAACTTCCATCCGAACTCACCATAAACGACACCAAAATCCTGATAATTTCCAATAAAAATTTCAGTAGGTCCAAAAATCAGTAACATAAATATTGGAAGAAAGCACACGCAAAAATTCATTCCAAACCATCTAAACATATTTTTTTTCATCATTTATTCCTTTCTGCTTCCTCATCATTGGTAATCTGAATCACATAATGTGGTCTCTTTTTGACTTCCATATACGTTTTCGATAAATACTGTCCCATAATCCCCATGCAAAACAATTGAATGCCTCCGACAAAAGTGATAATACAAGCCAGCGACGGCCATCCACTCACAGGATCCCCGAACATCAATTTTCTTACGATAATAAATACAATTGCCAAAAATGAAACAAATGTCATAATAATCCCAAGATAAGATGATATTGTCAATGGCACATTCGAAAAATTAACGATTCCATCTATCGAATACCGGAGTAATTTCCAGAAGCTCCACTTCGTCTCTCCTTCTTTTCTTTCTACGTTCTCATATTCCATCCATTTGGTCCGGTATCCTACCCAGCCAAAAATCCCCTTTGAGAAGCGGTTATACTCCGTCAATGTAAGTACACTGTCTACCATTGGTCTTGTCATCAGCCGAAAATCTCTTGCTCCATCCATTATCTCTATATCTGAAATTTTATTTATCAGCCGGTAAAAAATTCTTGCACACAATGAGCGTATCGGTGGTTCTCCTTTTCTGGAGACTCTCCTTGCCGCCACACTATCATATTCTCCAGATTCCAATATACTAAGCATCTCTGGCAATAATTCCGGTGGATCCTGCATATCAGCATCCATCGTAACAACATAATCACCCTTTGCATTAGAAAGTCCGGCATAAATGGCGGATTCCTTTCCAAAATTCCTGGAAAAAGAATAATATCTTATATTATTATCTTCCCCCGCCAAAGCAATCATTTTCTGTAATGTATGATCCTTAGATCCATCGTTTACCAAAAGCATCTCATACTGATATCCACTCTGCTCATTCATGATCTGTCTGACAGCCTTACAAATTTTATCCAGATTGTTTTCCTCATTATAACACGGAATAATTATACTTATTAATTTATCCATTCTCCCTCCCGACAATCTTCTTAACTGTTCCATTATAACCACTCTTTTCCTAATTCGCAAGGCTCGAGTCGCATCCTACTTTTGTTTGTACAAAATATTTTCTCTATGATATAATCCCATCTTTGACAGTTGGAAAGCAAAAAAACGGTTGTAAAGCCAGTAAAATCAAAAGAACGTGCCTCGTTCATAGGAATGCAGGCAGCTTCACTTTTCGCCCAAGCCATAAGTTTTTCATTATCACCATCAAACTGATCCAACAAAGTATTGTATTTTGCAAGCTTCTTATAAATGCGAGATGATGACTTTCCATCCTTTTTTCGAAATGATTGATAAATGTAAACGTCTTTATTGTTTCTACTACCTGTAATTGCAATATACATTTCAACATTTTTCAAATGAACACTATCTCATAAATTCGTTCTATGTTATAATTGCTCTCATAACCAAAGGAGATTATTATCTATGTCAGAATCAACCATAACTATATTTAATCGTACATTCACTATTAAAAGCCAATGGAAAATCACTTTTCTTGCCACATGGATTGGCGGAATGCTTGCTCATGCCTACCGCTTTTTTAACTTTTTGCCATCATGGGATTCCATGTATAATTTTGCCGGAACCGGTGCCACCTATTCTTCTGGAAGATGTTTTCTCGAATTTTTCAGCAAAATCTCATCAAAATATGATATGCCATGGGTCAATGGTGCCTTATCGTTATTTTACATCAGCATTACAAGCATACTGTTAACTGAACTTTTTGAATTAAAAAAAACATGGTCTTGTATATTGCTTTCACTCCTTGTTGTTTCTTTTCCAACAATCACGGCTTCTTTTGCCTTCATGTTCACAGCAGATGGTTATATGATGGCCTTTCTAATGGCAGTTCTCGGAATTTATTTTACCAAAAAATATAAATATGGTATTCTTCCTGGCATTATCTGCATCGGTCTGAGCATTGGAACCTATCAGGCTTATATCAGTGTCATGCTCTGTTCTCTGCTTGTAATCTTTATTCAGGATCTCTTTATAAGGCAGGCAGATTTTAAAACTTTCTTTCTAAAAAACTGGAAATATATCCCACTTTTACTCGGTGGATTTCTTTTTTATAAAATTTCTTCTACACTAATCAACGCATACTATCATATTACGCTTACAGATTATCAGGGAATCGGTCAGATCCATATCATGTCCTTATGGGATTATAAACAAGCTTTCCGAAATGTTTATAATGAGCTTTCTCACCTTTTTAGTTTCAACGAAGGTCTTCATGCGTACTGGTATGGTTATTTTAACAGAGGTGTATTCCTTCTTATCATACTGATAACTTTTTTTCTGGCAGTAAAAAACAAGATATATCAGCGTCCTCTTTCCTGCCTGACCGGCTTTATCTGTATCGCCTGCCTGCCGCTTTCCGTATGCTTTTTGTATTTCATATCATCTGAGGTATGGTATCATACTCTGATGGAAATGGGTGCCTGCTTCATCTATTTACTTTTGCTATGCTATCTGGAGCAAAGCTTCGACCAAAAAATATTTGATAAAATATTAAAAACAGCCGGCATTCTGGTCTTATCTTATCTGTCATTTTACAATATCAGAAATGCCAATATCTGTTATAATGAAATGAATCTGAGCTACGAAAAAAGTTATAGTATCACTTCAAACATTTTAGACCGTATTGAAAATCTGGATGAATTTCCCGAAATATCAAAAGTCGCGGTTATTGGTACTTATCATACCTATTCAGAAAATATTGGTGGAACCATACCTTATATCATCGGTGTGGATCAGGATAATTTTTTAAACCTGGATTTCCATTATTTTGCAATGTGGAATTATTGCTTTGGCGTCCAGCTGGAACAGGCCAGTTCCGAAGAGATTTCAATAATCAAACAGACTGATGATTATCAGAATCTTGATGTTTATCCTGCCAAAAACTGTATTGCTGTCATCAACAATACCATTGTTGTAAAATTACCGGAATAATCCTTCCTGCCGAATATACAAAAAGAATTGAGACTTTTTCTGTTGTCACTGATATCAGATAATGTCCCAATTCTTTTTATTTTAATTTTTTATTCTTTTTATCAATGTATATTCTTTATCTGTTCTTTTCTATTTCAAATCATCTGCCTTTCCTCCCCTTCACTGCAATATCTTTTCACAAAACTTATTCTATGATATAATATATTGGCACTATTAGTTATATTTGAGGAGATTATATACTTATGACATTAATAGAAAAATTCAAACAACGCAATCTGTTTTCTACTTATTTTTTTTATATTATTTACTTTCTGCTTGGAATATATTACCTGCTATTTAGCTTTATGAGTGAAACAATCCCTCAATACTGGAATCAGGTAATATTTTTTTATCACGCTTTACTGATACTTCTGCTCGTCAAAGTATTATTACAGAAAAATACGTTTCTTCAATGGATTTTCCTTGTTGCTCTGCTTTACTTATGCTATAAAAGTTTCCAATATAATTACGACTTCTATAACATTTTCGGAACCATGATGCTATTGTGCTGTGCGAAAAATATAGAAATAAAAAAGCTTGTTAAAGTAGACTTTTTTGTCCGTATAGCACGAATTATCCTTTTTATTTTGTTGCCTTTTACCGGACTTATGGCTAATAATTTTAATATCTGGATTGGAGGAAGGCTTAGAACTTTCTTCGGTTGGACACATGCTAATATGATGGGAATAGATTTCCTTCTCCTTACTATGGATCTTATGTTTCTGCGAAAAGAATCAAAAAAATGGTATGACTGCGTTCTCTATGCTGCCATTATTATCTTTCTTGACAAAACAGCTAACAGCAGAACTGCAGAAATAGTCATCGCCATATTGATAATTATCCAGTTATTGTCAATCCTTTTAAAAGAAACATGGTTTCACAATATCATGATCCTTTTTACCAGTGGAGCATTCGCCCTTTGTATTGGGATTCCACTTGTCGGAAGTTACATCTATTTGCATACACCAGATATTTTATCGCAATATGATGGTACATTCCTTTCAAGGATACAATTAACGGTTCAGGTATTTGTAAAATATGGACGAATGGCTTTTTATGGCTTTCCTCTAGAAACTGATGACTGTCTTGATATGATGTACTCTTATATCGGATTACATTGGGGAATTGCAGCTTCTGTCATTATCACTTTTGCAATTCTTTATGCGATCTATCGTGCAGCGAAGGAACGGCAGACTGATTTTTTAATTTTGTTATTTTTATTCCTGATTTACGGATGTTCTGAGGTGGCACATATTTATCCGGTATATTCTTATTGTTCTCTCTTATTTGGTTATTATATAATGAATCATAAACCGATCTGCCTGTCATCCGCTCTTTCAAAAATCCTGCCTTCAAAAAAATACAAGAATGGAGATGCCTAAGCATCTCCATTCTTGTATCTTTCGAATCATTCTAATATAAGTCACTTCCAATAACAACACTTCCCAGTACTTCTGACTGACAACGTCTGCAAAGTTCGACTGTTTCTTTTATTTCATCTCTGCTTGTTTTCATAAGCTGTGTTACTAAAACTACTCCGTCAGCACTTTCCAGCTGTCTTAATACATCTGTATCATCTGAAATCAGGCTGCCTGTACATCTGACATCTAATCCAAGTTCTCTAACCTTATCAGCAAATGTATCTGTCAGCTCTTTCATATGCTGTGTATTCTCTGAATATGCAACCAGAAGATGTTTCATATTCTGCTGTTCTGCCATCATAGCAACTTCATGACTGATACGGGTCAGCAGCATATCATTCTCTTCTTTTTTCTTTCCATGTAAGAACCAGGAATCTATTCTCTGATCGATCAGATTATATTTTCTTCCTATTGGTTTTATTCTCACTACTGTTCCGAACACAGGATAACCGGTAATGGTTTTCACTTCATCTTCGTCTTTGACTGTCTGCGTCATAATAAAGACAATTGCATGATAACAGACAATAAGAAACATTCCTGCAAGGAGACCAATCAAAATATACTTCATATTTACATACTGTATCTCCTGTTTTGCCATGATTGTTGAATCCTTCTCAACTGATGTATCTGCATCTACTTCTTCTATCGGCTCTACTAATAATTTGTAATAAGCAAGCTGATTCTCCGAAAGTCCTGATGACGCATTCTGCATTGCCGAATACGCACTGCTTACAGCATCAATTGCAATTGATTTCTGTTTTCCTATTTCATTATCACAGGATACAAAATATTGTTCTGACACCGGTTTTATCGTAAATACACCAAATGTCTGCTGTAATTGTTCTGTATATGTCTGGATCCGGTTTTTCATAATCTGTGTGATCTGTTCACACTGCTCCTGATCCATTGCATAAATCTGAATGTTCAGAATGCCTGAATTCAAACTATTCACCATCATGTTTGCCTGGCATTGCGTCTTCAATGTATCATTCACAGAGATTAATTCTCTTACTGAAGTATTTGCATATTCTTCCCCAAATACTGCTGCGATCTCTGTGCATGTATTCTCATCTAACAATGTATTCTCATACATTGCAAAAATATTTGTAAGTTCTTCCTCAGCAGTATCCTTCCTTACCTGATAACTTAACATACCGGTCGGTATCTCATTCGGATTAAGCTGCATGACTACCGAATGTTCAAGATATTGCTCGTTATCCCGATACAACTCTGCATTATAAGAGTACATTCTATATGCAAGATCAACCTGTTCAATCTCATCTTCGGTCAGATCACTTTTCACATTTTGAATTTGCTGTTCTGTATCGATTTCCTGTGTTTCGTTCGCTGTCTTTACTTCTGCTGTACTCTTCTTAACAGAATATAAATTAGCCACAACAGCCAAAATTACCATTGCAATAAGAATGCTGCGCCATTTACGCAGAACATAATGCAATAAGGTCATTAAATCAATCTGTACTTCTTCTTCGTTCATGATAAACCTCTCGATCTTAAAATTTGTCACTGCAAGCCATTATAACACAGAACTATGTTTGTGTATATAGCATCAATATATCTATTATGCCATGGTATTATAGTTAGTTCAATTTATTTTTTCTTAAGAATTTCACGGATTCCATCTTCAAACCCTACAACAGGCTTCCATCCGGTATCTTCTTGAAGCTTTTGAATGTCTGCACATAAATTCATTACCGTTCCTTCTGAATAAGGAATTTCTCCGATTCCAAGTGGAATCTTGTCATTCACTACTCTTCCGATAATCTCAATGTAAGTCCGCAGTAATTGAGCTTTTCCACTGCCAAGACAATAAACCTTATTTCCGGTTGATCTCTCTCCGATCAGATAAAATGCTCTTCCTGCATCCAAGCTATAAAGATAGTCCCATCTCTGTTCTCCTGCTGTAAAAGATGGATGTTCTCCATTCAATAATTTTCGGATCGTAGATGATACCATTGTTCCCGGCTTATCATATCTTCCATACACACTGAAAATCCTTACCCAGAAAAAATCGATTCCCAGCTTCTTTGCCTCTTCCGCTGCCAGTTTTCCTGCTGCATATTTTGCAATTCCATACGGCTGAACCGGATTCACCTGGGATGTCTCACTTATTCTGTCAATATCCAGTTTTCCATATTCTGCCTGCGAACCGGTTCCGATAAACTTTTTACATTTTAGCTTTGCTGCCGCGTCAACAGCATCTAATGTATAGCCTATATTTTCCGCCTGACCGGCAATGTCATCATTTCTGCCAGCATCTGTCACACTCCATGCCGCATGATAAAACACATCACATTCTTCCTGTATCATATCCGGCAGCTTGTGGTAATTTTCTGACGAACATTCTACAACAATGATTCTGTCATCTTTCGGCAATCTGTCCATCTTTGTTGTACGAGGACGCACTATCGCATATATTTTTGATATTCCTGCTTCCAAGCATGCTTCAATGATAGCAAGTCCTATCATACTTGTAGCTCCGGTCACAATTATTTTTCTCATAATATTTCTAACCCTGCTTTTATATCTCTTATAAGTTCATAAGCCTGTCATATAATTTTCTATCCAGAAGAGGCTCCTGATCCTGATTTGGTTTTCCAAATTCCAGCTTAGGGAATACATATGTATTCTCTTCTATCAAAATCTCTACCAGAAGCGGATCTTTATCCTCAAACTCTGGTATCGTATCTGGGATCTCACCCATCTTCCACTGTAAACTTCTTATATCATAGGCCCTGGCCACTTTTGCAAAATCAGGTGCTGTATATCCACCGGCTGGTTTTGTCTGATAATAATTTCCATCAAAATACATTTCCTGAAAATGTCTGATCATTCCAAGAGCATCATTATTTAGGACGACTATCTTTATTGGCAGTCTCTCGCGGGCAATAAACTGTAATTCCTGAATATTCATCTGCAAGCCGCCATCCCCTGTAATACAGACCACCGTTTCACCTGATGCATAATATGCACCAATCGCTGCCGGAAGAGAATATCCCATAGCTCCGTGTCCACCGGAGAAAAGAACCTGCTGTCCAGGTTTTAACTGTACTGACTGTGCAACCCACACCTGATTTTGTCCAACATCTGTTGTTATGACTGCACGTTCCGGAAAACTTTTACTTATTCTTCTCACAAGCTGCCCTGTTGCACACCTGTCAGCTTCTTTTAACTCTGATTCGATTTCATCACACACATGTAACCAATTTCCAAAATCAAATGATGCTGATTTTGTCAATTTATCAATTGCCTGAATGATTTCCTGCATACCTGCACAGATCTTCACTTCATCCCTGTGGACAGAATATGCAAGCTCGCCTTCATCTACATCAAATCGAAGAATTACGGCATCAGGTGCAAAATTCTCCCTTTTTGCTCCAACCTGCCGCACATCCATTCTCGAACCAATTGCAATCACCAGATCACTCTTGGCAACAATAAAATTCGCAGAACGATCTCCGTATGCACCTATAAATCCATAATTATAAGGATCATCACTCACTACATCAAATGCAATCATGCTTGTAACTACCGGTATTTTGAATTTGTGGCAAAACTCAAGCACTTTTTTCTGTTCTTTTGTGATCTTTACTCCATTTCCAACCAAGCAGCATGGGCGGCTTGCCTGATTCAATGCTTTTCTTAGAGTTTTCTCTATGTCTGTTACTTTCTGCTGAATATTTTGTTGTAAAACAGAAATATCTTCTTTCTCCTCTTCTCCATATAGTGTATCAATATCGATTTCTGCACGGAATACATTCATTGGGATATCAAGAAGCACAGGTCCCATTCTCCCTGTTGTCGCCTCATAAAAAGCTTTATCCAGATAAAATTTTATCTTATCCGCTGACTCCACATACTGTGCGTACTTCGTTACAGGAGTAACCATAGAAACAATATCTGTTTCCTGAAACCCTCTCTGACGCACCTCATATTGTCCTCTGGATTCAAATGTATTCACCTGTCCTGTGATAAAAACAGTCGGAATAGAATCAAAAAAGGCATCACAGATGCCTGTTATAAGGTTCGTTGCTCCCGGACCACTTGTTGCATATGCGACACCTGGTTTTCCACTGCTCTGTGCATACCCACAGGCAGCGAATGCCGCTCCCTGCTCATGATATGTAACGTGTGCCGCTATTTTATCCTGATACTTAGAAAAAGAATCCATCAGATGTGTTACCATCCCTCCCGGATAGCCAAACACATCTGTGATTCCTTTCTCTATCAGATACTCTACAATATAATCTGATACTTTCATCTGGTTTCTCCCACAATTACTGATTTACCGCCTCGATAATAATCTTTGCCATATAATCAATCATTTCATCTGTCATTCCCGGATATACTCCTACCCAGAATGTATGATTCATTACAAAATCTGTATTATCAAGTTCTCCGGCCACACGATATGCATCCGTTCCACGCATCTGATCAAAACATGGATGCTTGATCAGATTACCGCTAAACAACAGACGCGTCTGTACATTATGATCTTCCACATAACGGGTAACTGCATTTCGATCCAGTCCGCTCTCCGGTTTTACCGAAATCAAAAATCCAAACCAGGATGGACGGCTGTTTTTTGCCGGCTCCGGAAGAATCAGCTTATCTGCAGCCGGTTCTAATGCAAGACGAAGCCGATCCCAGTTGTGTCTGCGTCGTTCAATAAATGATGGGAACTTTTTCAACTGTTCACAGCCAATTGCCGCCTGCATATCTGTCACCTTCAGATTATATCCGAAATGACTGTATACATATTTATGATCATACCCCTGTGGTAACTCTCCATACTGCCCATCAAAACGATGACCACAATAGTTGTCCTGACCGGAAGGACAGATACAATCACGTCCCCAGTCACGGAAAGATAAAATCAAACGGTTCAGTAACGGATTGTTTGTATATACACAGCCTCCTTCACCCATTGTCATATGATGTGGTGGGTAAAAGCTGGATGTTCCGATATCTCCCCACGTTCCCGTATAGCGTGTTTCTTCTCCGATTGTATATTGTGTTCCGAGTGCATCACAATTATCTTCCACAAGCCAGAGATTATGTTTATCACAAAATTCCTTTACCGCTTTCAGATCAAATGGATTGCCAAGTGTATGTGCAATCATGACTGCCTTTGTTTTTGGAGATAATGCTGCTTCTAATTTCGTAACATCAATATTGTACTGTGGTATGGCTACATCTACAAAAACAGGTACTGCTCCATATTGGATCGCAGGTGTTACTGTCGTAGGGAATCCACAGGCAACTGTGATCACCTCATCTCCTTTTCTAATCTGACGTTCCCCGAGTTCAGGTGCTGTCAATGCCATAAATGCAATCAGATTAGCAGATGATCCACTATTTACCAAATGTGCAAATCTTACTCCGATCCATTCTGCAAATTCTTTCTCAAACTGATCTGCAAAACGTCCTGTTGTTAGCCAAAAATCCAATGTTGCATCTGTCAATGCACACATTTCTTTTTCATCAAAAACACGTGCCGCATATGTGATCCGGTCGCCTTCCTGATAATCACTTTTCTTTTCCTTGAAATCATGATAATATTCAGCAACCATTGCCTTAATCTGTTCACGTGCTTCTTCTTCATTCTTCCATTTAGTCATGTTCTTTATCTCTCCATAAACTCATTTATCTCGTTATCCATCTCTTTGGTAATATCTCCGCCAGATAACCATACTTTACTAAAGCGGCATGTTAATTCCATGCATTCTTCAATGTGCCAGCGTGGTGTCCAGCCAAATACTGTCTTAATCTTACTGCAATCAAGTTTCAGGAAATTTGCCTCATGTGGTGCATTCGCCTCTGCATGATTCTCCCACACTGCATCTTCGCCCCAGTATTTGCAGAACAGATCAGCTAGTTTTCCTGTTGTCACACAGTCACAATCATCCGGTCCAACATTATAATACCCCTGATATTTCGGATTTTCATATTGCCTTTGAGCAATCATAAGATATACCCCAAGCGGTTCCAATACATGCTGATATGGGCGTGTCGAATAAGGATTCCGGACACCGATCACCTGTTTCTTTTCCATTGCCCGGACGCAATCCGGAACAATTCTATCATTTGCAAAGTCTCCTCCACCAATCACATTACCTGCACGTGCGGTAGAAACTGCAACTCTTCCGTCTGTAAAGAAACTGTTCTTATAACTATGTGTCACCAATTCAGAACAGCTTTTGCTGTTCGAATAAGGATCAAATCCGTCCAGGGGCTCATTCTCACGATATCCCCATGCCCACTCATTGTTATGGTATACCTTGTCTGTTGTGACATTCAATACACTTTTTACACAGCTGTACAGCCTCACACATTCCATAAGATTCACTGTTCCCATCACATTCGTCTCATATGTGTAACGTGGATCCTTGTAGCTGTCACGCACAATTGGCTGTGCCGCAAGATGTATTACGATCTCCGGTTGTGCTTTTTCAAATGTTGCTTTCAATGCATCATAATCCCGAATATCTCCAATCACAGATTGCATCTCATGCTCAATCCCTGAAATTGCAAACAAAGACGGATCAGTCGGTGGCTGCAAAGAATATCCCGTCACTTTTGCTCCTGCATTAATCAGCATCCTGCACAACCATGTCCCTTTAAATCCAGTATGCCCTGTTACAAGCACACTTTTATCTTTATAAAAAGAGAAATCAAACATTCCGCTCATAAAACTAATCCTCCCATTTCTTCCAAGGTGCCTGACCGGCTGCAAGAAGTTTTTCCAGCATTTCCTTTTCCCTGACATTATCCATACACTGCCAGAATCCTCTGTGCATATAAGACATCAGCTGGCCTTCTTTTGCAAGCTTCTCGAGCGGCTCTCTCTCAAATACAGTCTTATCCCCTTCAATATAGTCAAAAATCTGCGGCTCTAATACCATATATCCTGCATTAATCGGTGCTTCATCCACCTGACTCTTCTCACGGAAAGATTTCACCGCATTGTCCCCGCCAATGTCAAGTATGCCTTTCTGCTGCTCGAGCATAACTGCTGTAAGTGTAGCGATCTTTCCATGTTCCTTATGGAATTGCAATAACTTATTAATATCAACATCGCATACTCCATCACCATAGGTCATCAGGAAAGGTTCTTCTCCAACATACGGCTGTATCCTTTTTATACGTCCGCCGGTCATCGTGTGAAGTCCGGTGTCGACTACCGTAACCTTCCATGGTTCACAATGCTGTTTATGAATAATCATGTCATTGTTGCCATTTGTAAAATCAAATGTAATATCACTGTTATGCAAAAAATAATTTGCAAACCATTCTTTAATCACATGCTGTTTATAACCTGCACAGATTATAAACTCATTGAACCCATAATAAGAATATTCTTTCATAATATGCCATAAAATAGGTTGTCCACCAATTTCTACCATAGGCTTTGGCTTAAACTGCGACTCTTCTGATATTCTTGTTCCAAAACCCCCTGCTAACAATACTACTTTCATCATTCCGCTCCTTATAACAAAGTCTATTCCTTTCTATTATGCCATATTTTGCTGATTATTCAATTGTTTATTGTGTCTATTTGTTGTTTCGTTTGTAGTTTTCGCATGTAGTATATTATTACTTACTTCTCAACTTTAGCTTATTACTAATTTCTCTTTATAGATAAATAAAAGATATAGAATAGATTCAACTTCATTCAAAAACATGACTACATCGTCTTCCAGAACCATTTAATTACATTATAATACGATAGATACTGCCCATCTTCCTCATTCATATAATATGTTTCAATCGTTTCTTTATCGAGATATTGTAATTGTTTTATCACAGATTTTCTTGCATTTTTTAATTCATATGCATTTAAATTCAACTGATCAATTGTATATTGGTCTCCCACAATATCTCCATTCGCATAATATGAAAATTGTTCCTCACAATTTTCATCCAACGGAGAAACAAATTGCTCCGGATCATAATGATTTTCCTTTTTAATTCCACATGTCTCTGGATTATTACAAGATGCAACAATATTCGTATAATCCAGAGAACGGTTACTTGCATATTTTCCCGGATTTCTTGGTTCAATATGTTCATTATGAGCTTTTGCATCTGTAATACGACCGCAGCAATATGCACATAATCCTTTTTGTTCTTTTATTAGTTCCGACTTCAGTGCCGGACGGTATTCCGCAAATTCTTTACTATCATAATCCTTTTTCGGATATTTATTTTTGAAATCTGTTAAGAACTGTGGTTCTTCCATTTTCTGAATATGCAGCATTACTTCCTTCTCCTTTTAAGTTCCATCCTTGCCATAATTACATCTTGATGACTCTCGCTTGTCATCTCAGCCAATTTTGCAATTTTTTCTTCTGCTGTCACATAATCTCCGTGTTCAATCGCCCCATAAATAGACTTGATATATTTTTCAGTTTCCAAATTAGTTGCACGTGTTCCCATAAACTGCTCCAAGACAGCATTGGCATCATATCCATTTAATTGGTGCATCTGATGAACCTTTATTTCATTTTCATCTCTCCGCATAAAAAATATATTATAATTTTCATCTGCCTCACTTAATACAATTGGTGAATGTGTTGTTACAATAAATTGGATATTGGGAAATGTCTCTCTTAATACTCTAAGTATTTTTCTTTGCCAGGATGGATGCATATGCAGTTCTATCTCATCAATCAGAACAATTCCTTCCCCCAGTAACGGATTTGCTAATGTTGGATTCGCCAAAGCCAATCTTCGTGCTAAATCACCTAACAATGCCATCGTACATTTCTCGCCATCTGACATTTGAGACACATTTAAGCTAATATCTCCCTTATCAATCTTCATTTCTAATCGTGGTCTGCGAGCTACTCTTAAATTACTGCATCCATCCAACATAGACATAATCGCAGTTCTTACTGCCAACAATGCACGATCCTGATAATTTAAATCTCCTGTCTCTATTTTATGTTCATTCTCATAATCTTCCTGATTTCGATACCATTCAAAAAAAGTACGAAAATCAATCTTATTTTCAATTGCTTTTTCAAACGCTGAATATATATCAAAAGAATGATGTGTCCGAATTCTTAATGGAATATCCAGAACCAAACGATTCGTCCCGTAGTTTACAAAAATAGCAATATTTTTTTGTTCCTCGTCAGAAATATATTTTTCATGAAAAATAGCTGCTATTTCTTTTAAAGAAGCTGTATCTTGACTGCTTTTTCCCGAATTACGAACCAGCTTTCTATAATATGATTTCTGCACCTCTCCAAAATCAATATGTGCTGCTATCTCTGTTTCTTTACTCCCATATCGAATATCGTCCAATTTAATCGTATAATTTTGCTTCAATTCTTTACGATTTACAATTTGATTAATAATATTCGCATATAATAAATTTATCGCTCTTAAAACAGTTGACTTTCCGGTTCCGTTGATTCCAAAAATGACTGTACTTTTTCCATATATTTCCAAATTTGCAGAGCTTATAGCCCTAAAATTTTCAAGTTCAAGATTCTCCAAGTGCATTCTGTACCTCCAAAATTCTTTCCAATCCACTTCTGACCATTTCAATTTATTGTACTATACTATGCGTGTTTCTTCAATGATACTACTGTAAACTATGATATTTAATTAGCACAAATCAATTTCAATACCCAGATGGCATCCACCATTACATAATTTTTTTTTGTTGCAACTAATACACTTCTCCTTTTTTTCTTTCCGGAAACCATCAAAGATTTCTCCATCCCATGCATCTTGAATAGATAGAGGATTTAATTTAACTTTATATTGTCCTGTTTGATTATCAAACGAACAAGGATATGCCATAAGCTCACTATCAATATACATAGAGAATCTCGCTGCTTCACATGAATCTACAGATTGTATACTAATATTTTTTTCATGGTTACATAATGCAGGTGTAAAGCAGGTATCAAATCCAATGTTAAATGAATACTTTTTTTCTAACACGAGCTTCATAAATCTGTTTAATCTTTTATCGCATTTCACCCTTTTATATTTAACACCCAGCCCTACTGGTTTATACAAAATAAATATGATTGCACTTATTCCTGCCGGCCATATATTATGTTTCAATCTATAAATTGCTTCATCAATGGTTTCTTCTGAAATAACAAAATGAATATTGGTTATACATCCAGCCTTTACAAATTTTTCAACAGCCTCACCTGTAACATAATTACTTTCTTCATTATTTATTAATCTTGAATAATATGAAACTGCAACTGCTCCACAATATTTTTTTATTAAATTAATCTCTTCAGGCAACAAAAGATATCCACTTGTTGTTAAATTAGGAACTATCCCTATAGATCTCGTAAGTTCCAAAATATCTCCTAAATCTTTATGTTTGTTAGGATCTCCTGCTCCTCCTAGTGCAACCTGAAACACTTTTCCCTTACATTGGCTAATAATCCAATTATAATTCTCTAATGTCATATCTGCTTTGTATGATGATATTGCGTTTTGATAGCAATCAATCCCTGCATTTTTGCAGATCCCTGTTCTTCCTGATATGCAGCTTCCCATAATGCCAATATCAATCAATTCTGGAAATGACCTATATTTTGCTTCTTCATGCGTTCCATCTATGTTGCTTCTTATTAATGTCCCGTTATTTTCGTTAAATAACTCATAAAAATGGTATTTTTCATCCACATAAACTTTCATAAATATCTACCACACACAGCTTCTGCCATTAATATATAATCCATTCTCCTCTAGTTCAAAGGAATCTGTAGTAAAAAAACTTGTCAACGTATCTTCCTCACTACTCGTATATCCTACATATGAATAATATCCTTTCTCCTTGTATTTTTGAAATTTTATTGCAGTTTCTTCACCGAACACTTCTTTTACGTTTTCATAATTCATTTCATCAAAGTTAAAATATCTCAATCCTCTGGAAGTTCCATCAATAATATTTGCACACAAATCCCTGGCATATTGTTCGATAACTGTTCCCTTTTTAAATCCAAGTTTCTTAAACAAATACTCTGTGGTCAGCTCTTTCTTGGATAATATAAGAAAATTTGTTGAAGAACTATTTGTAACATAGCCTACTCTAATCTTCATTTCTAATTTCTCCCACATAATTTGTAAATATATCTGCCAGTTCATCATCATAAGCAAATGAGTATGAAATCTGATCTCTTTTAATTTTCATATTTGTACAATATAATTTTTTATTAGCAATCTCTTCAGCCAAATCCTGGGACAAATTAAACCTACATATTAAATACTCTTTACAAGATGGAAATTCTTTACGATAATACTTTCTATAGAGTTTGTTAATACTATATGCATTAGCAAAATACTGATCATAAATGCGTCCGACTGTTTTTCCAGCATATGTTTTGCTTTTTACTCCATAATATTTCAGCATTTTTCTTTTATTTCCAATAGATTTTTTATCAAAAAAGCAACAATCATTCGCTTTAATTATCATAGCCGGTCTCCTCACTTTCAAAATAGTATTGATTTTTTATCTCTCGTTTCATGGCTTTAATATCACAGTCCTTTTTTAGCTGATCTATTAATTGCTTCTTTCCCTCCCATTCAAAAAACATTATAAATATAATTTCAAAATGTCTAAATCTATCCAATGCTTCTTTGGAAACATCATGCATTTTTTTATCGATTTCAGCAAAATCACTATGACTAATGCAATCTCTCCCAAATGAATCTACACAATTTTTTATTACTTTACAAAATATCCTTTGACTGTGAATATTTTTTATCAATTGAAATAATATTTCTAACGTATATGGACCCTGTTCTATTTCCTGTGATACCAAAAAGCTAAACAGAGAAGATAATAAATCCCCAGGATTCTCATATACGATATATTTCAAATATTCTTCTTCACATGCCAACAACTTTTGATTATTCTGAAATATCAACCTTAATCCCCACCCTCTGAGTGGTTCATTAGACATATAATTTTTTCCTTTTGATAGAATATCAGCAGGTTTTATAAAATGTTCCATCAATTCACAGCACAGCTGTTCTTCTTTTCTACTTTTATAATCTTTGTATACATAATTTACTACACCTTCAAAGCAAATGGCCTGTTCTTGAAATAATCCTTCAAGAAATTGAATAACCTGTTCTTTTTCCGGGAAAACATCTTTATCCTTACACATTTTCATCAAGTTGTATCGTGCTATACAGTAATCTCTTACTTCATCAAATACAAAATATATTACACTTTCCTCATTTTCCAAAATGGAATTTTCATGATGTATTAACGTTTTTGACATTAATATCATTCCATCCACTTTTTCGTATATCTGTTTACTTTTTTCACTAATTTGCTTTTCAGGAACAAAACTGTAATCATGCTTGTCCGTCATGATACCAGTTACTTCATCTAATAGCGTTTCAATATCAACTTGTTTTTGTCTTCTTATTTGATTTATATATGTTTCATAAAGTTTATAATAATCCAAATCATTAAATATTTGTTTTGATCCCACATTTGTTTCAAAAAACATTCTCATAAGTAAAAGCTCTTGACTCAATTTACTTCTTACAAACGGAGACATTTTGCCTTTAAAATCAAATCTGTTTGAATAATTATCAAACATTCTATTTATAGCATTTCTTGAATACTTTTGATCCTGTATATTATCATATAAGGCTGTATGTTTTACATTTTCTTGCAGAATTTTCTTATACCTTGTCTCATAATATTCGCTCCGACATGATATTATTACTCGAATATTCCTTTTATCCAATATCCTATTCAAAAATGTTGGCAGTTTTTCCAGAAACTCTTGATTACTATTTTCGTTTACAGCGTCAATTATAACATATGTTGGTATAAGCATTAACTCGCTTAGTTTCTCTACTCCTAACATACATTTCTTATTATCATGTACGATTTTAAAAAAATTTAATTGCTCCTCATAATATTTTTCTACATCATTTTCTATATCCTTTGCATTCATAAAAACACATGGATAATTTAGGCTGAAAAGTAATTCTGAAAAACTACAAAGAAGATTTGTTTTTCCATTTCCAGCACTCCCTGATAAAATAATATACTTACTCTTTATGTATTTGGCTCTTTTTTGAAGTTGCAATAAAATGCCATCATATTTGTTAGAATAAAATTGAAATAAAATCATTGAGTCCTTATACTTAGACGAATATTCAACTTTATCTTCATGTACATCATTCAAAAAGACTCTGGTTTGCTCTATTGTTTTAATAATATTATCGATACTACTATGTTTTTTCAATGAAAAAGATATCTCCTTGTTCTCATTAAAAACCTCTTTTAGTAAATATCCATATTCGTCATTAAATACTTGATTAAAATCTTGTATAATTCTTTTTTTCCATTTGTTCCTATATAAAAAATATCGTAAATTTTCCTTTGAATCATTCAGTTCAACATACAATCCTCGAATATATTTTCCATCTTCTTCCAATTTACTAATTTTTTCTTTACTTTTATCATTTATACGTTTTGCATATCGAGCAATAGCTCTCAAACCAAATATACACAATATAATAATGCTTAGTATAGTACACCATGTAAGAACATTGTCAAAAAATCCCGCCATAGTACCAAATATTCCATCATTTAACTTTTCGATAATGCTTTCTTCTCGTATTTGTATTATTTCCAGCACATTTTTTATATCATGTATATTATAGCCCATATGTTCTCCCTCGGCGACATTTCACTTTCAGATTCTACTTAATATCCCTGGCACTTATCTCTTTGAACTTTTCTGACCATGGAACAAAACCATCTAAGAAAAATAAAGATTGTGATCATCTACACCATGCCCAACTGACTGTTCAATTGTTTTATTTTCTGCATCGTCCATGGCACATCCAGTTGTTCATAATATTGTTTTTCAATATTAAGAATCATATTATTGCAGCAGCCCTTTACCTTCTTGTTGTCCGTCTGGTCACGTAAATTTCCAAGTTTTTCAAGAACAACCTCTGCTGCACCAGACGCAATATTCAGCAATGCTTTGTAAACACTATCATACAGTCCGAAGAATTCCCCATCCACAAATCCATCCCTGAAACATAATTCCAACAATTTCATAAGAATGTCTACGTATGCCGGATTATCAAGCTCTGCTATCTCCTTTGTTATTCCAGCTATTGTATTTTTCCCATTATAATCCGGGATACCATTTCTCTCACTGGCAATCTCATAATATAGAGGCAGTGCTTTTTCTGGATATACATTAAGCAAAGTCCGCAGATACTTTGTCTTTCCTTCACTCTTTGCTGTCGCTTCTAACAGTCTTTCATTTACCTTTACGTTGTTAAGTTCTGCTGCTTTTTCAGCAAAAACATCCAACAATTCTGCATCTGCTTTTTCCAGATATTTGTCAACCAGATGCTCTCCTGTCATTATTTTCTGCAGATATGTAAAACACTGCTTTCTGTCATATTGATTACATTCCCTATCTTCCAGAATACGCTCAGCAATCTCCATGCCAGCATCTGTTTTATATTTTTCACACCACTCAATATATCTCTCAGCCATGGAACCATAAAGAATCTGTTCTTTTGCAATTTTTTTCAACTGCATAACAATCTCGTGTTCTGATAAACGACTACAAATATATCCGTCCAGATTATCTGTTTTTCCGTCCTCACTTCTTTGGTTCTCTTCGTGCCCAAAAAAACTCGGCAAAAGAATCATGTGTTTTATAAATTCGTTAGGAACATCTATATCAAATCTAATTATAAAATAGCACACATACTCTAATCTCCAAGTGTGTGTTGTCGTTCCCTTCTTATCACTACACAATTCTTTATCCCATTGGATTGCTGGTACCTGCTTCTGCACGTAATCTTCAATGTACCTCAGTTGCTGATCTGACAGGTCTATTTTCTGTTTTTTTATATGCCGACAAATCTCACCTATTGAGAAATTTTCCCAATCCACTATTTCTGTAAAATCTTTTACCTTATCATCTTGAAATTCGACATTACACATTATATACGACAGTTCTCTTAAGTCTTCTCTTTTTGTACGATGATACACCTGGCTCCATCGAATTTTCCGGTAAGTCACCTCGTCTCCCATGATCTCTACAAAATCTTCTATAATCTTTTGATACTTTTTCTTGTCAAATAATGCATCAAAATAATTTTTCTGCTCTCTTTCCTGTTTTTCTCTTATCTGTTTTGCCCGCTCCTCTAGCTTTGTATTATCCTTTGGATATACAAAGCTTTGGAATATATGTAAAATTGTATCATCTGAATAGCTGCTCACAATCCTTTGGTTTTCCTGCTCTAATAGATTTTCTTTTTTCCAGAAATGAAGTATTGTCTGCATTGTCCTTTCATCATACGTCAGTGCAGCTACATCGAAAATTTTTTCTGTGTCCTCAAGAATAGCAGTCTCTTCCTTCTCGTAAATATAACCAATCTGTTCTTCCAGTTTTTCAAATACACCCGAAATATAATAGATCAATTCACTCTTCTTGTTTTCAGGCATCTCCACTATCAATGTCAATAGCTCATGAACTGCCCTGTATCCTGTAAGTGCTCCTAAAAGTGCCTCTGCTGTATACTCTATTGCATAATGCTCCCGTCTTCTGTTACACTTTACGAGACATTTCAATAGAAATGGTACATAAGCATTATTCCGCTGCGAATAATTAATAAACATAAGCAATCCATATATGATATCTTCCGGCAATCCTTCTATGTCTGCAAAATACTCAAATATCTCATGTTCCACCTGCTCGGTATATAACCCTCCCATTGCAAGTATTTCCAGAAGATTCTTACGAACATAAAGCGTTGCACTCTCGTCAAATATCAGTTCTGTAAAGACAAACCGTACCCTACTCTCATATCCGCAATAATCTTCCATCTGCATCAGTAAAATAGCTGCATTATCCCTGCATCTGTCATGTTTTGGGTTTTCTATTGAATCCAACAAATAAGATATGGATAAAGGATTATGTGCCATATGCACCATCACATCCATATCATTTCTCCAGGAAATCCATGTATAGTCATTATTGATCTTTTCAAAAATGGAAATGAATAATTTCTGTTTGTCTTCCATCGACATCCGTTCGTCTTCATACTGGAACAAGATAGATGGATCATGCTCTAAAATCCATGTATTAATCCGACCTGTCGTGTCCAGAAGACTAGCAAAAGAAAGAACATTATACCAGGATTCCTTTATTCTGTCCCTATTCTTCTCATAAGTAACAAGTTCCAGTATCTTCTCTACCGGAAAACTGACCAAACATTCTGCTGTTACATACTCTTTGAAATTATTGTGTGTAAACTGCCAGCTTCCATCCGGCATTTTCTTCCAGATACCCGAAAAACGTATTAACTTATTCTCTTCTTCTGTAACTATCTCCTGCAATTCTGATTCTGTCAACTGCTTTGTTTTCATCAGCTGCATTGTCATCCCAATTCTCTGTAATATTATCCTGATCTGCCGCTCTTTTATCTCCAGTTCTTCTTTTTGTTCAAATTTCAGCATATCACGATCCATGCTTATTCTGATCAGACGCGGCATCAATTCTTTCAATTCTGGCAGAGAACCTTCCTCTTTGAAAATTTCTACAAGATGAATAAGAAAAAATGGGATTTTCAACTGTTCCGTTAGTTTTCTCATCTGAACCTGTTTCCAGAATATCGTCTCATCCACCTCTGATTTTCTCAAGTACTCTGAGATATCTTCGCTTAAGATTGGGAAAATTGCATATTCCTTAAACTGGTTCAATGATCCCTCCTGCCTTTTTCCTCTCGACAGGTGATAGAAATTATTTCTTGTAGAAATCACAATTTTCTGATCAGGATGTTTTCTCACATATGAATCCAATTTTCTATGAAAACTATTTATATCTGCAATCTCGTCATAGCCATCCAAAATAAGTACAGAATTCTCTATTTTATAATCAGAAATCCATTGCGTTATCAGTTCCTCTATGGTCTCATTGCTATAGATATTCAATGATATGAATACCGGAGGTGTATTCTGTTTACATAATACTTGTGCCAGCTTCTCAAGCTCTGTTGTCTTACCTGCTCCTGCCTGTCCAAGCAATACTACACGTTTTTCTTCATTGACTACGTCATATAATGTTTTCCGTAATGGATTTACTACATTTAAATAGCGTTCGTCTTTCCCAATGATCTCCTCTGCTTTTCCTACATATCTTTGTATGTAATCTTCTGATACTTTGTCTTGTAGTTCTTCTCTGATTACAGCTATGTATTCTTCATTCTGATTTTCACATGGCAAATATGTTTTCTTCGGTACACTGTCTACACACTGTTGCAACACCTCTAGAATTTTCTCTAAAGAAGCCTCTGTTCTGTCTGCATATTCTTTTTCTGCCTTATATAGAATTTTTCCGTCCATTGTCATCTGATCTGTAATGTACTGATTCATACGAGTGATGAGCACATTGATCTGTTTTTTGGCTTCTTCCCGCTCCTCATAGCCCATTCCCTGAATATCAGAAACAGCAGAAAGAATTTCTTCCCGCTCTCTTATCGAAATAACTTCTAAACTGCCCATATCCGTAAGAGCTTGTCTCGCCCTATCTATGACCCGTTCGACAATAGGGTTATCTGTCGTCACTTTCAGAAGGCTGTATTCTGATGTTTTCTGTTGTTTTTTAATATCGGTGTAGACTCCTTTTCCAGTTTCATAAATAGTTGCTGCGGATGCCAATACCCCTATATTCTCTATAAAAAAATTTACTAAACTATTCATATTATTAATACCTATTCAATTTCTCTTTAAGAATAACCACATTCTAAACTGTTTCAATCATTCAATTGCATTGTTTATTCTCCACACAGCAGCTTTTCAAAATGCACTGTTATCCGGATTGTCGAATCTTCCCATTTTATTTTCTCCTCCTGCCATATAATTATCATTATAACGCCTCTTGTAATATTTTCATTCATTGCAAGCGATGATACACTGTCAGAAATCTTATTTTTCAGCCACTTTTTGTCAATAGTTCCTTCTTCCTGATCCATGTATCTTGGTGGGATTTTCTCTTCATACCTTCCTTTTTCGTCTATCGATATTTCAAGTTTATCACCGCAAAACACCATAAGCAAATACTTTCTTCATACGTAATTATTCATTCATAGTTTATTCATATAAACACAAAGTTCCTATGTGAGTTTCCAACGATTTTACACCTAAAGCACTTATAGTACCCATTTTTGCTATCTATACATCCCACTGATCATTTGCACCCTTGATGTATTCTCCAAGTGCATTGTAAGCTTTTTCTGCCTTTTCAAGCATAGTCTGTGTAATGTTTAACCCTTCCGCCAATTCATTGAAGATCATTCCTAATTTTTGTTCTTTTTCCATAGTTCATTCCCTCATTTGATCTCATTTGTAGTTTATTTTTTATAAATATAAGGTTTCTTTCCAGAAACCTTATACATTTTACATTTATTACCTTTTCATACTTCTCCTCTTTTTGCTTTATAACTAAGAAATATATAAATCACCTCCAAAAAGCAAACCATCAATCCGCATGTATACTATCAATTAATAGTATGTATGCTGATTGATGGTTTGTCAATGTGTGTTACTGTTTCCTTCATCATGCCCTGAAAAGATGTGGTGCTCCTATAACTGATCTATCCCACATTCTTCAAATCCCAGCTTTTTCAAAAAACTCTATTCCTTTTTTTGCGACAGTTATACTATCTGGTTTCCTTAATGCTTCTAGGCACAAGTATCCAGAATAATTTATTTCTTTAATTATTTTTAATAATTTTATCATATCAAGATGCCCCATACCTGGTGCAAGCCTATTACTATCAACAAAATGTATATGTCTGATATAGTCTTTACACTTATAAAAACTTTCCTCCATAGATACATCTTCAATATTCATATGAAACGTGTCGAGCATCAGATATACCGGTAATTTTGTTCTCTGTATAAAATGAAGTGCCTCTAAACTTGAATTTAAATTGTCGATTTCATATCGGTTAATAGGTTCCAATAGTAATGACACCCCATATTTTTCACTTGTATTCAATATTTTTTCTATCGAATCTGCAAAACGAGCCAACAAATTCTCAACCGTATCATCTTTTTTCGCACTTCCTCTAATCAATCCAAGAGAAACCATTGCATCCGTTTCTGCAGCAATCTCTATTATAGATTTTAATTTTTCAATAATTTCTTTTCTTATTTTTTCACTCTTATCACCAAGAAATAATCCTTGTGCAGCCATTCCTGCCGGCATTATAGTTCCAATTCCAAGATTATAATGTCGTAAAAGCCTTATCGCTTTTCTTGTTTCATCAGCATAAGCATCTAACAAAAACAGGTCAACACCATCATATCCAAGCCTTGCAATTCTTGAAATGTTCTCCTCAACGTCTCCCATAAATAGCATTGGTGAAGCCGATGTTCCTTCGAACACTGATAGCGAAACCGATTTTTTAATAGTTTTCTCCATCTTTTTTCTCCTGATAAAAATACGCTGACGGTCCGTATTTTCTTTCGTAATGCTTTTTCTGAATATAACCTGGTAATAATATCTCTTTTTGTGCAATCAACTCCGTAAGCATTGCTATTTTTGCGATTTCCTCTAAAATAACACTATGCATTACGCTTTCCTTTGCATCCCTTCCCCACGTAAATGGTCCATGACCTCCTGCCAATACACCTTCCATTTCAATTGGGTCTATTTTGTTTGATTGAAAATATGACACAATCTGTAATCCCAGATTTTTTTCATAGTCTCCTTCTATTTTCTTTTCCGATAAATACGGGACACATGGAATGGCTCCTTTAAAATGATCTGCGTGTGTCGTTCCCATTGGGCAAATAGATTTTAATGACTGTGCATATGCAGTGGCATATGTTGAATGCGTATGTGCAATTCCGCCTATTTCTTCAAAAGCTTTATATAGCTCAAGATGAATATCTAAATCAACAGATGGCAGAAGTCCTTCTTCTACCATGTTTCCATTCAAATCAACTACGCTCATGTCCACCGGTTTTAACAGCTTGCATTCTATTCCACGAGGCTTAATAATTATTATCTCACGTTCTCTGTCAATCGTGCTGACATTTCCCCATGTATATATTACAAGATTTCTATTTACGAGTTCCAGATTTTGTTCGTATACTTCTTCTTTTAATTCTTCAATCGTCATATGCAACCACCTTTTCCAGCTGATCCGATTTCATAAAAGATAATGCCCTTTCCGATTTTTACAATTTTATAACAGATTTTCCTTTGAAAAATTCACTTTCTACTAGAATTGTCTCATATTCCTTTTTTTGTTTATTCTTTTCACAATCTATCAATTCTAATATCTTATCGGCAACATTTCTTGCTATATCATAATGATTCTGCACAATGCATGTAATTGGATATGCAAATAATGTTTTATACTCTTCTAAGCCGAATCCAAGGAATGATAATTCTTGAGGTAATTTGATCCCATTTTTATTTCCATATTTTATTAAATACTTGATTTGATTTGCATTTGTAAGCATCACTGCAGTTATTTTATTTAAATTACTGCAGATTTTATCAAATGCCTGATCACACACCTCTTCAGAATAGCAGTTGTCAAAATAAAAATCAGACAATAAGTCAATACTGTTTTTTTTCAGAATTTCTTTAAATTTTCCAAATCTAAATTCAGATACATAAGAACTCTTTGGTCCTTTTATATATGCAATATTTTTATGATTATTTTCAATCAAATATTCTGTCATTGTGACAATGCACTGCTCATGCTTCTCTAAAATGTAATTTCCCTTTAATGTTGGTTGCATTCGGTCGAATAAGACTACCGGTATTCCTGATTTTTCAAAACGCTTAATCAGTTGCTCATTTTGTCCACTTGTTGCCAAAATAAGTCCATCAACACGTCTTTCAAGCAAAGAATTCAGATATTTATTTTCACGTATATGATCAAAATTTGTATTGCATATAATTACGTTATATCCATTTTCATATAATTGGGATTCAATATAATAACAAATAGAACTATACATCACAATATCCGGAATGACTAAGCCAATTGTATATGTCTGCTTACTTTTTAAACTTCTTGCATTCGCATTCGGAATATAATTTAACTCTTTTATTGCAGCATCTATTCGTTCAGCAATTTCTGAGCTTACCCTCTTTGTTCCATTCAGATAATGTGAAACTGTTGCAATTGATACACCCGCCCAACTAGCAACATCTGTAATTGTAGTTCTTTTCATATATTCCCCATTCTCCTTACTACATTTTTCTAATATTTTAACATAATACTAATTTATGTTGAATACTGTTTGTGACCATTTAAAAGGAATTATATGATTTTACAATTTCATCAGCATTTAAGCCGAAATATTTCTGCAAATCGTCTCTTGTTCCTGATTTTCCAAAGCAGTCAGGAATACCCACTCTTTTTATTTTCCCACATCCAATTTCAGCTACAACTTCAGCCACTGCAGAGCCCAGTCCACCAATGATGTTATGATCTTCTACAGTAATGATTTTTCCTGTCTTTTTCGCATAATGTATAATCAGTTCCTTATCAATTGGTTTTACGCTTGCCATATCGACCACCGCTGCATCTACTCCGTTTTCTTTCAAACATTCTGCCGCAACTAAAGCCTCATAAACCATATCTCCTATTGCCATAATCGCAACATCTTTTCCATCCTGCAGCACAATTCCTTTGCCAAATTCAAAATCCACTTTTCTTTTGTAAACTTTAGGAACAGCACCTCTTCCCATTCGGATATATACCGGACCCTCTCTTTTTATCGCGGCATCTACAACTGAATAAACACTTTCCTCATCACACGGAACTGCCACTGCCATATTAGGTAATGTTCTCATCAATGAAATATCTTCTATACATTGATGTGATGCTCCATCTTCACCAATCAAAACTCCTCCATGTGTAGCACCGATTATCACATGTAAATTGGGATAAGCAATTGAATTACGGATTTGCTCATAAGCCCTGCCTGCTGCAAACATTGCAAATGAACTGGCAAATACAGTTTTTCCACATGTTGCTATTCCTGCAGCCGTTGTTATCATATCCCCTTCTGAAATACCCATATCAAAGAATCGATCAGGAAACTCATTTCTAAAAGCGACTGTTTGTGTAGCTTTTGCGAGATCTGCATCTAATACGTAGAAATCATATTTTTTTCCATACTCTTTTAATGCTTTACCATATGCCTCTCGAGTTGCAACCTTCTCTCCCATATCGTTCTTCTCCTTCTATATAAGTTCCTTCATAGCCTGTAAATACTGTTCTTTATTCGGTGCTGCTCCATGCCATCCCACCTCATTTTCCATATAGGAAACGCCTTTTCCTTTTATGGTATGGCATACGATCACGCTAGGTGCTCCCTGTACTTTTTTTGCTTTTTCTATTGTCTCATCAAGTGCTTCAATATTATGCCCGTCTGTCTCATACACACTCCACCCAAATGCTTTGAACTTATCTGCAATTGGTTCAACATTCATTACATTTTCGACTCTTCCATCGATCTGCAATTTATTTTGATCTACAAACAAAATCAAGTTATCAAGCTTATAATGACTTGCACTCATCACAGCTTCCCATATCTGTCCTTCCTGCAGTTCTCCATCACCACATACACAATATACATAAAAATCTTTTTTCTCTGTTTTCGAATAAAGTGCCATTCCATTGGCTGCTGATAATCCTTGTCCTAATGATCCGGTAGACATATCAACTCCCGGAATTTTTCCTCTGCAAGGATGACCTTGCAAATAACTATCGATTTTCCTTAACGTCTTCAAATCTTCCCTTGGGAAAAAACCTCTCATTGCCAATGCCGCATAATATGCTGGTGCTGCATGACCTTTTGACAGTACAAATCTATCTCTATTTTCTTTATTTGGTTTCTTTTCATCAATATTCATCTGTTTAAAATAAAGAACAGTAAGTATTTCACAAATTGAAAGCGATCCTCCCGGATGACCACTCTGTGCCTGGTAAATGGCGTCTACCACTAACCTTCGCATTTCTTTTGATACATTATATAACCCTTCATATTCCATATATCTACCACCATTTTATTAATTCTGTAACTTTTTTACGGATTTCAATGAATTCTGGATCCGCCACATTTCTTGGATGTGGCATTGTTACTGGAAGCTCCGCTTTGATTGTTGTCGGTTTATTAGTTAAAACTAAAACCCTTTCCGCAAGATAAACAGCTTCTTCCAAATTATGTGTAATAAATAAAACCGTTGCACCTGTTTCTTTCCATAGTCTTATTACTTCATCTTCCAGATAAAATCTCATTTTAATATCCATCTGTCCATATGGTTCATCCATAAGCAAGAGATCCGGATTCATTGCAAATGCTCTTCCTATTACAACTCTTTGCTCTAAGCTCACAGACATTTCATGTGGATATGTTTTTCGATATTTTTCCAATCCCAAAAGATCAATAATTTTATTTGCCTGTTCTTCAATATATTTTGCCGGATATTTTTTTATCTTTAATCCATATTTAATATTGTCTTCTGCTGTCAGCCATGGAATTGCAGAAGGTTCCTGAAATACAAATGCAAGATTATGATCATGCGGATCTGCTGGTTTTCCATCAATCAGTATCTCTCCACTAGTTGGCTCTATTAATTTGGTAAGTAAATTTAAGAATGTTGTTTTACCACAGCCTGTAGGTCCGACAATACACAAAAATTCCCCTTTTTTTATATTAAAAGAAATGTCCTTTAGTACTTCCAGATCCCCAAAATTCTTACAAAGATTGTGTACCTGTACCTTATCCTTTCTTTCCTCTGCCATATCCGTCTTCTCCTTTACATCCTACAATGCCATATCCGTATTATTCTCAATAATACTTCTTAATTCCAGAAATTCTTTGCTCATATTGTCTCTTGGCTTCTTAATCTCGGGAACATAAATTTCCTTAATCGTTGCCGGACAGTTACTCAAAAGAATAATTCGATCACCTAATGTAAGTGCTTCCTCGATATTATTCGTTACAAACACAACCGTTCTTTTGTCTTGTTCCCAGATTCTTAACACTTCATCTTCCATTAAATATCTTGTCTGTGCATCCAGTGCTCCAAATGGTTCGTCCATCAATAATACACCTGGATTCGTTGAATAGGCTCTCGCTATACCAACTCTCTGTTTCATGCCACCAGATAACTGTCTCGGATATTTGTCTTCAAATCCAGTAAGCCCTACTAAATCAATATATTTCTGTGCAATTTTTCTTCGTTCTGTTTTATCCATATTACGAATTTTCAAACCAAATTCAACATTTTCCATGACAGTTTTCCATTCGAACAACGCTGTTTTCTGAAAAACCAGTCCAAATCCATCATTTACACCTGTAAATTTTTTGCCTTCATACAACATTTCTCCTTTTGTCGGTTCTTCCAGTCCCGCAATCAGATTCAATAAAACTGTTTTTCCACACTGGCCTGGTCCTAATAAAACAAGAAATTCATTTTCATATACGTCAAAAGAAACGTCATCAACTGCTTCCATTGTTTCTTTTCTTGTGTAATATGATTTTGAGATATTTTTTAAACTCATTTTTATTCTATTCCGGTTTTCCATGGACATAATCTCCTCTCTAATGCTGATAAACAAATTGAAATCAGGAAACCAACCATACCTATTAACAGCATACAACAAATAACCATTGCAATATCATATGCTTCCATACCTCTTGTGATCAAGAATCCTACACCCGATTTACTTGCCATCATCTCAGCTGCAAGAACTATCATCCATCCGGAACTTACCGCTGTTCTGATACCTGCAAAAATAGTTGGAAGAGCTGCTGGCAAAACTATTTCTTTCAATGTCTGAACGCTATTAGCCTTATAAACCTTACCTACATTTAATAAAATTGGACTTACAAGCTTTACTCCAGTATATGTATTTAAAATAATCGGAATAATAGCACCTATTAACACCAGAAAAACCTTCGACACTTCTCCTACACCAAACCATAAAATTACAAGTGGAATCCATGCAATTGGTGGAATGGGTCTCAGAAACTCAAAAATAGGACTTACAAAAGCATTTATTTTCTTATTCCATCCCATTCCTAGTCCTAAAGGAACTCCGATCAAACTTGCAATTGCTACTGCACATAATACACGTTTTAAGCTAGCCCACACATGTCCCATTAATGTTACTTTACTTATCGGTCTCTGGCACATAAAAATAAATTTTTCAAAGCACTTTGCCGGAGATGGCAGGAAATCTGGATTAGAATGTGACACTGCAATCCATACAATTAATATTATTGCAAAAGAAAGTACACCACAGATTATCTTTTTTCTATTAAAATTCTGTTTCTTTTTCATCTGTATTTTTTCCTTTCTGAACCATATACTTCAGGTTGTTTTTATTTGTTTCATCATCGTTCTGTTCTCCAAGGAGTCGCTTTCCCCTCGATTTTCGACAGTCCAAATGACATCAACGCACCGGATATACCAATTGTGAGCATACCTACAATAATAATATCTGACCGTGCAAAATTTCGACCCTGCTGAATCATATAACCCAATCCCGCTGTTGCAGATAACATTTCAGCTGCCACGAGAGCCGACCATGCGTTGCCAAGAGCGATCCTTAAACTTGTAAATACTAATGGCATAGCACTAGGAATACAGATTGTTCGGAATATCTGCCATCTGCTTGCACCACATGTTTTTGCCACATTAATTAGAGTCGGGTTCGTTAATGTAACTCCAAGATGTGCATTTATAACACATGGCACAAATGCTGACATAAAAATAATGAAAGCCTTTGCAGGATATCCAATACCTAACCATAATATTGAAACAGGAATCCATGCAATCGGTGGAATAGGTCTTACCACTTCAAATATTGGTCTAATAAACCATTCTGCTATTTTATAATATCCCATGACTAATCCTAATGGAACGCCTATGACTACTGCAGCCACAAATCCTGATAATGCTAATTTAAAGCTTGTCCAGAAATGGATTGGAATCGTTGCACCGTCTGGATTCGGATCTGTCATTTTATTAAAAAATGTCTGTATTACTTTTGTTGGTGGATTCAAATATCTGCTTGGAATCAGACCGATTGTTGTTACCAATTGCCATATTCCAAAAAATAATGCCAAACTCACAAAAGATATTGCTAAAAGTTTTATTTTTTCTTTTCTTGCATTTTTATTTTCAATTTCAATAGAAGAAAGCTGCTTTGAAGTCTGTTTATTATCTGACATAAATTTCCTCCATAAATAATTCTATTATAAAATACGCTTCCTCGTATATTACTGCGGCACAGTGTAATAACTCGGAAGCGCATTCTGACGATCTATTAAGTCATCCCATATTTACTTTAAGTTATCAACAAATTCTGTGCAAATGCAATCTCCACTGGCTAATTTGTCATAATCTTCCTGTGTTATATTTCCCTGATTCTTCAAGAATTCAGCAAATACTAACAGCTGATTTAAAACCTGACCATCATCCATATATTCTTTCTGCTGTTCTACTGTAGCAAATGGTCTGTATTCAATATCTTTTTCACAGTTTTCCAGTGTAGTTGTGATACCTTCATCCATAGAAAAATCATATAACCACTGAGGTGCTTCATCTTTATGAGCTGTAATATAATCCGCACCTTCCTGGTATGTCTGTAACCATTTCTGTACTAACTCAGGTTTATTTTCAATAGCATCATCTGTTGCAAGAATAATATTATAAAAATCAAGTCCCAAATCTTCGGCAGAAGATACTTTAACCCATCCTAATTCCTCTGCCTGATAGCCAAATGGTGACCAAAGTGCTACCATATCTGCCTCTCCTGATTTAAAAGCCGGGAACCCTTGTGCAACTGACATGTCTACAATATTGATATCGTCTTTCGAAAGACCGAATTTTTCAAGTGTTGCAAACAAAACTAGCTGACAGTTACTTGCACTCTGACATATAACTGTAATTCCTTTCCACTCATCCGCAGTTCCTTTTAAATTAGGATAATCTTTTAATTCACCTGTTGTATTGGCTAATGGGCTGTCAGGTCTTACCCATAAATCCACTGTTGCAGATTCTGATGCTGAAATACCAATCACTTTCAAATCATATCCAATCAGCCCTGTTACTGCACCAGCCATTCCAGTTGTTCCCACATCCCATGCATTCGTTGCAACTGCTTCATTCTGAGCAGCTCCCCCAGCATACATTGTTACCTGTGGATCCAAACCATTTTCAGTGTAAAATCCCTGATCAATCGCAACCTGTGTTGGTAATCCATGAATATATGGATGATGGCTGACATTAATCTTTTCCAATTTTCCAGGTGTACTTTCTGTACTTCCACCTGTTACGTTATTAGTGCTTCCTGTACTTCCGCAGGAACATAACATAACTGCCATTGCCATAACTGCTGCAATTGCTCTAAACTTTTTTCCATTTCTCATCGACAACATCCTCCTAAACATTATACATTTACTTTTCGGTAAAACGTTTTACCACTTGTATTATGTCAAAACCATCTTTATATGTCAATATTTTTTGTCTATTTTGCACATATTCATCATTTTAAACAAATACTACAAGTGCATATTGTATATTATTTCAGTAAAACGTTTATATTAAAGCAATTCTCTTCTCAGTCATTCCCGTAAATAATAAATAACCAAAATAATCAAGAAGTCAGGCGGAAACCGCCTGACTTCTTGACATACCTGATTAATTATAGTTTCTTTTTGGAAATTCCAGTTCGCCAATTCCTACCTCACTGCAAATACCTGACAACTCTTTTAATATTTTTTTCCTTTCATTATCAAACCAAGACAGCATTAACATTCTATACAAAAACACTGCAGGTACTTTCGCTTTCTCATGATTTTTCGTACTTTTCAATCAAACACTGATGTCTTTTACTATCTCTATCGTAGTTGATCCCAACAAGTAAAATATCTCCGGTATAATTTTGAACTGACATAGGATACTTTTTCTCTTTCATCTGCTGCATTGCGGTCTGTGCACTCTGGTTCCATTTCAATTCTACAATCAGTGCCGGATAGTCCGCTTTATATTCAGGCTTTGGGAGATACACAAAATCTGCAAATCCACGCCCTGTCGGTAATTCCCGGATTGGCTTAAAATAGCATTTCATTCCATGGCTGACTTTGAACTGCCCTAGTGAGTTCCTGGCGTATCTCTTCATTTGGAATAAATGCTGTTCTGGTATACTGGTCATAGCCAAGATATCCCAAGTGAATCATATAAGTGAGGACCTCATCTTTGCTATGAATATTTGCCGTATCATTTTTAAAAGTCGCAGTGTCAACTTTTACATTTGCACCGGAAAGCATCTCGATAATAGCAGTTTTTAATCCATCATAATTCATATTGATCAATGGTGTAATTGTCTCGTAAGATGCTGTTTCAGACCAGTAACTTTTGAATTCCCCTTTCAGCATCACACCTACAACTGCTCTTGGATTGTAAACCTGACAGTCTCTCAGGAGATATCCATCATACCAGCGTTTGACTTCATCAAAATTCTGATGATATTGTTCTGCCAGCCTTGCCACTTCCTCCTCTGTAAAACCAATATATGGCGACAAACTTCCTGCACTCAGCATTGTAAATTCGTCAAAATTATTCAATGCCGACTGCGTCTTTTCCTTTTTGACCGGAAGAATCCCAGTAAGATAAGCAAGCTGTATGTATTTTGTTGGCTCTGTTCCCTTGAACAATCCTCTCAGAAAATTAATATATGCATCCTGTGCCTTACGATCTGTGGAAGCATCTCTGATCAGCACATCCCATTCATCAATAATAATAATAAACTTCTGCCCTGTTTTCTCCCTGATACGCGAAAGTGCATCTGATAAATTAGATACTTTTTCTGATAAAATATCTGGATATATTTCCTGAAGTTCGTCCATGACAGAACCTGTAATAAATGTCACAATATTATCAGTGTTTTCACAATTTGCCAAAAACCACTGAA
Organism: uncultured Roseburia sp.; assembly: GCA_934292805.1. Classification (GTDB taxonomy): domain Bacteria; phylum Bacillota; class Clostridia; order Lachnospirales; family Lachnospiraceae; genus Roseburia. Next base: position 110,699 of record CAKQXQ010000001.1, read on the forward strand.
TATCAATATGGATTACATCATACTTATTGAGGTGCTTATTAAAATCGTCTTTTTTACTGATTTCCAGTCCTGAAAACATCTGTCTGGAATCCGCTCCCTTACTGTAATATGCTGCGAGCATATTTGCCGTATAGGATTTTCCAAATCTGCGTGGTCTGCTATTGCAGATATATGCATCTGTTGTGTCAAGTACGCTGTTCGTATATTCAATTAATCCTGTCTTGTCCACATAGATTTTCGAATTAAGTGCCACCTGAAATGCACTATTATCTGGATTGACGAATCTTCCCATTTCTGCACTGCTCCCTTCTGCAAGATGATTATTCACATATTTTTTGAACTATCTGGTTAATAATATCAAGTTTCCAGACATACCCAAGACTACTATCTTTATTGGTTCTTCCGCTATATATCCCGATCAGCTGTGCACCATCTTCCGTTACTCTTGCCAATACCGGCGATCCACTCTGCCCTTCCCATGTTTTTGCATCTACCAAAAAAGCTTCCACAATACTATGACTTCTTTCACTCATCAGTGCATCCACTGGAACTACAAGCTGTTGTTCATACTCACTCGCAATTGTTCCATTATTCCAAATAGCATACCATCCATCATGTCCTGTAGATCTATATCCAAATGGAAAACCTACGACAAATACATTTTCTGTAACATAGTGTTTTTCTTTTTTGTTTGTATAATTGTAATAATACCAGTCACAACTTTTACACTGTCGGATTTCTTTTATATTTTCAATACTTTTATGATATCGCTCTGTCACATCAATTACTGCAACATCTATCATATCGCTCTTTTCATTTTCATACCATATTTTATCCAACTGACTTTGTATATCCTCATATAATTCAAAAGCTAATGTTGCCTCAAAATACTCGTGGGAACCATCATTATTAATGATATCAAAATTCACAACTGCACGTAAAGCTGTCGGAATGGATCCGTATGATGAAATGCACTGTCCAGTAAATGTATTTTTCCCAGTAACCACATGCTTATTTGTTACGAGAAACATTCTATCTTTATATTTATAGTAAAATCCTGTCGCAGTTCCAAGAATCTTTACATCTTCTCCATAATAATCATCCTTTTGATCACAAAAAATACTTTCTATATATACCGATTTTAAAGTGCTACTGTTCATAATCCTCCCACCGACTACACTATTTTACTATTTGATTAACTATGGGACATTTACAAATAAAATTCCTCAGCTATTCTCATTTGATTTTTATAATAAATCTACTACAATATTTTTTCCTTCAAGATGTTTCGATTCATATGTATTTCCATTATTTCCCCGATTATATTCAACATAAACTTTATAATCGCAAAAAGGCAATTTTTTGAACTAATAAAGTACCTGCACCTTTAACCTTTGTTTCAACCTACTCAAAAAGCTCACTTATAAAATATTTTTCAAAATCCTCTCTATCAACCGTATATACATCTTTAAAAAGAATTCCTTTATATTTTGCCAAGTCAAATTTCTTGTCCAGCTTGTCAATACCCTGTTTTCCCGCCAATGTTGCCAATTTCTCAGAAAACAAATTAAATGCCTGTGAAGTTGAATAATCTGTATTCGTCTTCTCCTGTTTGTTATTATCGTTATAAACAATAATAACCGTAGTTTTCCCTGCCACATCGCTTCTTGTGATATTTTCATTCATTACAAGTGTTGACACACTATCATAAATCTTATTTTTCAACCATTTTTTGTCAATAGTTCCTTCTTCCTGATTTTTAAATTCAATCAAATATGTATCCTGTGGCGTCTTCTCCAAGTAGCCATCGCAGGACATATTTTTCTCTCCACGTACTTTTTTACAAAATTTGCCTGAAATACCGTCAAAATTATACATTCTATGTCCGGAATCATTATCGTTAATCAATGATATATCATGTTCCTTGTCATAAGAAAGTTCACTCAACTTTGCAAAATACGGACGATAATCTTTGATCAATCTGTCATTCATCTTCTGCCCTCACTTTTATAACAGCGTTAATGGCTGATATAATGCATCATATATGATATTCGTATTGTCTGACACATCCTTGCTTACATATGCCTTACCCACAGGTTCCATATAATAATACCGCCCATGCAATGCACAATCATATTCTGCAGTCTTCACTTCTATTGCCCGAATAAAATATGGGCTGTGTGAATTTACTAATATATAAATTCCAAGTTCCTTATATACTCGAACCAGTATTTCTGCCAGTACAATCTGCCAATTAGGATGCAGATTCACTTCTGGTTCATCTACAATAAGAACATCTCCCTTTTTTAGTGAATAATTCTCTATTAGCTGCTGTAAAACGGTAAAAATTTTTAATCCTGCTGACATATTTGAAAACTCAATTTTTTCATTTACATCCTGATCTAAAAACTCCATATTTCCGTTTTGGTTTTTTATTAAATGTCCATGTGTAACCTGACTTACAATGTCCTTAACTATCTTGTCATTTTCTTCTACCTGCCGTTGTTGGATAAACGTAAGCTCTTTTTCCTCTGTAAGACTGTCCAACAATTCTTTTGTTGGTAATGTTACCCGACTTGCCAGATTTATTCGCCTTGCTCTCCTGCTCATTTCTTCACAAAAATCCAGAACACTGTGTGTTTCAATATAGATTGCATTTTCCTGTTGTAAAATCAATGGTTTTCCTATAATACTCAACTTATTATTCTCTATGGATACAGCTGACTCAATATTCTTCTCATCTTCTATTTTCCTATAACTTACAAATGCACTCACGCTTGTACCTATTGAATTAATCTGATTCTTAAAAACTCTCTGATAATACTGTTCGACAAAAAAATTCACATATTCCTCCATGCTTCTTTTTAAAATCTTTACAATATTCTCTACCGGCTCTTCTATCCCATCATCCAAAAGATTATTGTCACTGCAATATTTCTCTATTATTTTTTTCACGTTTTCTGAAATATCTTCTTTATCCCATTTTTCTCGCTCATAAATTGCTAAGATATAAGCTGCTATCTCTTCATGTGCATCATAAAATGGTGAATTATCAATGTCATTATTTTGTTCTATCCATTGCAGTACTTCGTCTTCTATATCAACTCTTTTGTCCGCCCAAATTTTTGCAAACATATCTTTTCTTGCATTTACTGCTGCAAACACACTCTTTGCAATTGTACTCTTGCCAGTTCCGTTCAATCCTGCAACTACAGTAACTCCTGCCAGTTCGATGCTCGCATCTTTTATTTTTCCTACATTTTGAATATGAATTTCAAGCATAGCTTCCTCCGCTTTTTTATAGTGAACATTCAAAATTCTAACATTATATTTCATCTATCATAATCCAATAATTGTCGAACAATATCAATGTATCTCATCAAATCCTTTACATACACTGTTTTCAAATAAAATATTCCTCCATAATAATTCTCTCCATCCAATATACCAGATTGCACTTTTAACAAACCATAAGAAGAACATATCTGCAGCGTATATTGGCAGCTCTCTCTTCTCTCATCCGCTATTTTCTGTATGCCGATTGTATCAAAAGAGCCTCTTATTTCATTACACTCATTATACAAATAGATTATATTATCAAGATCAAAATCAGTCATATTTAAGAGAGCATTCGAGATTATCAATTCACCATGTGTACACTTTCGATCTTCATTTACGACATTTCCCATTATATAAGCAATAATTGATGCCGGCAAAACAGAACTTGATAAAATAATTTTTCTAAATTCATTCGAAATATAAAATGCCCTTTCTTCATCTTTTACATAATTGTAAATTTGATTAATACTCATTTCTATATTCTTTCCCTGTGCTATGCATCGCCATGCCGCATCAAGTTTCATATTGTTTGCTATATTCGCAATTCCTGTAATCATATCATTTGCTTCATTGATGCGTGGAATCAATTTTATTCCATCTCCTATCCAGTTGTGTTTTCCCTCAATATCTTGGAGCTTTTTATATAATTTTTTTAAATCCTCTTTGATATTTGTTTTATCCTTTTTAATAGTCTCCTGCTCTTTTTTATTCTCGATATTTTCCATCATGCCTGACCTTCTCTCTCTATTTTTCTCATTCTTAATTTTATTAAATGCATACCCAATATAGCAAAGAAACATTATCAAATTGGCAATTATTACCGTTATACAATACAACTTTGATATTACGCCAGTTGTTTCTATTCTTGTAATATCTAACGTTGTAAACGCAACTATTACAGAATATAATAGCTCAAAAGCATTCTTTTCTTCAAAAAAATTTCCAGCAAAACAGTTTTCTATTATATATGCCCCTGAATACAATATAATAATATCCTCTTTAATCTGAAAAAGAAAAATCTTCCAAAATGGATACTTTGATACTCTTTTATTTGTTACCATTACTTCAATCATCATTTTTTGATATATATAATAAATCAAAAGATAAATTGATATCAAAATCCATCTCACAATCCTTGTAAATTGCAGATTATTATATTTCTCCATACAATTTACATCAACTAACAAAAAGATTGGTATGGCATATAAAAGTATACAATATTTTTGTGTTTCATTTTTTTCCAAATCGAATAGTATTCTTGAATACGCTTCTGCAATTGTCCAAATAATATTGAAAAAAATATACATCACAAAGCATAATATTATTTTGGTTATCCACAAAAAGCCATATTCCCCAACTATAATAAGAATAAAACTATAACATAATACTGCATCCATAACTCTATTCCCATAAAATTTTGTCTTATTGTGTTCTTTTGATCAGCCGAAAACAATTCATTGATATATAGTATTTTGCAAGATTATTGCAAGATGCAACAATATTCACGTAATCTTTTTTGTTCTTTTATCAGTTTCGATTTCAGTACAATAAATTTATCGCTCGTAAAATAGACGATTTTCCGGTTCCATTGATTCCAAAAATAACTGTACTTTTCCAATCCACTTCTGCCTATTATAATTTATTGTACTATACTGGGTGTATTTCTTCAACGATAACTACAAATTTGATACGTGAACTGCTACAGAGCATGAAATGCTTGTAAATCATATAGATCATTGACATATTCCCGAAGAAATGTCTGATTATAGCAAAAGTCTGAATCTATAATTGTCAGGAATTCTGAATAAATATCCAGACCTTTTTGAAAAGAATCTTTGTCTATTGTCAATCCTTTATACTTGTCAAATAATTTTTTAAAACTTTCTTCTTTTGCTATCATATATTGATTACCTTTCATTTAAGCTCGTCATTGTTGGAATACGCAGCAGTTTCATCTGTAGTTTAATTTTATAAATACAAAGTCCCCTCTCAGGAACTTCATATTCATCTCATATTCTATTCTCTTACAAAATACTATTAATAACCTCAACCATCTCCCCAACATACTTCCTGCAAAGTTCATCCGAATCAGCCTCCGCCATCACACGAATCACCGGTTCCGTTCCGCTCTCTCGTAAAATGATGCGTCCGTTTCCTGCCAGTTCTTCTTCGATCTCCTGCTTTTTCTTCTGCACAGCCGGATTCTCTGTCACAGCTTTCTTATCGGAAACTCTCACATTTTCAAGATACTGCGGATACATCTTCATTCCTTCACACAAAGCATGAAGACTCTGCTTCTTCTCCAGGATCACTTCCATGAGCATGATCGCTGTGAGCATTCCATCACCGGTCGTTGCATGCTTGCTGAAAATAATGTGTCCGCTCTGCTCGCCGCCAAGCACATAGCCATGCTCAACCATAGCTTCATTCACATACTTGTCCCCGACTGTGGTTTTCAGATAGTCAATGCCGGATTTCTCTAAAGCCTTGAATAATCCAAGATTGGACATGATGGTTGCAACTACTGTGTTGCCTTCTAATCTGCCACTTTCTTTCAGATACTTTCCGCATACATATAAAATATAATCTCCGTCGACTTCCATTCCGGTCTCATCCACAGCGATGCAGCGGTCCGCATCTCCGTCAAATGCGAAACCAACATCCAGTTTATTCTCCAGAACAAATCTCTGAAGATTTTCAATGTGTGTAGAACCACAGTCTTTGTTGATGTTCAGTCCGTTCGGCTCATTGGCGATCACATATGTTTTGGCTCCAAGTGCATCGAATACACTCTTTGCTATGGATGAAGTACTTCCGTTGGAGCAGTCTAAGCCAACTCTCATATTCTTGTATGATCTTGTTGCCAGTGAAATAAGATATCCGATATAGCGGTTTCTTCCGATTGCATAGTCTGTTGCAGTTCCTACTGCCTCTCCTGTTGCAAATGGGAGTTCTTCTCCGATGCCATCTATGTAATTTTCCATTGTTTCTTCGATATTGGAAGCAATCTTGTGTCCATTTCCGTCTATGATCTTGATGCCATTATCATAATATGGGTTGTGGCTGGCTGATACCATAATTCCACAATCAAAATCTTCTGTCCGGACAACATAGGCAACACTTGGTGTTGTCGTTACGTGCAGAAGAAATGCATCTGATCCGGATGCAGTGATTCCGGCAACTAAAGCGTATTCAAACATATAGCTGCTTCTTCTGGTGTCCTTCCCAATGACGATACGTCCTCTGTGTTCTCTGCTGTAATACCAGCCTAAGTATCGTCCGATCTTGTATGCATCATCTGCCTTTAAGATTTTATTGGCCTCGCCGCGGAAGCCGTCAGTTCCAAAGTATTTCGGCATGATTATTTTACTTAATTTCCTTTCTTGCTTCGTATAATTTTTTTTGAAAATCATTCAAAAGCAGTTCTTCGTCTAATAGGCTAAGATCATAATAAATCCTTCCTTTATTATTCTTTTCACCAATAACCTGTGCATAAAAAATATCTTTCTCATGAAAACTACTCATTTTTTTCCCTTTTGGCAATTGGATTTTTGAAATACTTCCAGTTTTATTACGATATTCGACAAGTTTAACATGAATATATTCATAATTAAAATCAATTCTTATAACTCTACACTTAACTTTTTTTCCAATAATATTATGTTCTTCTTGTAAATACTCAGAATATATAATTTGAACACTTTTATTAAGAGCTCTAACACCATCATATGAAAATCCTGGAATAAAACGTACCTTCTTGCCAATATCTTCTTTTGTGACAGATGGACCAGCTTGCCCCGTTGGAAATGGTGTAAAAAACACCTCCATACCATGTGAAAGAATCGTTGCATTTCTTTCATTAGTGTAATGAATTACGACACCCTCTAAATATGCACCCTTTTCAGTAACAATATCATATCTAACTCTTCCTTTTCCTTCATCAATACAATTAAATAAACGTTGTACGCCAGTTCCCTTTCCTAACCACTCATAGATAACATTTTTATTTGGCATATTCTTTGTTTTATCCTTCAACTCATGTAACAAGAGAGGAATTTGAGCCTCGGCCATAGATGAGTTTTCTATTGCCTTAACACAAATAAGAATAAAATAGTAATAATAAGCTTCTCTATTGCCTCCTATATTTTTCCAGATAGCCAGCTTTGATAATGCCTCGTCAAGAAATAATTCTGGTGAATCTGTTTCTAAAAGTCTTAATGCATTGAACCAGATTCTAATATTTGTCTCATTATTTGGTTCTTGATCTATGTTTTTTTCCATAAGATTTAAGATACTATTTATATTTTCCTGATTATGATTTTTTTCAAAAGAACTTCTTTTTGCCCGGGCAATGAATCTACGTATTAATGGTTTATTTGTCTCGTTTGCTCCTCTCAAATAGCTTTCCCACATTACAATTGTATTTTCTAGACAATTTTCCAACTCTCTAACAGAATCAAATTTTTCATCTAACCTCCTAAGCTGAAATTCTGTATCCTCATCAGTCTGCATACTGTTAAAACTTTCCATTAAAGATATCGCTCTATCAAAATACTCCATCACCCAACTATCTTTATGCAATTCTATCAATTCCTGTGTAGAACAGTTATAAATCTTTTTTGCAAAATCAATCACATTTATGCACATATCTATATCAGACATAAAACCTGCACTCTTATGATTAATATCTCTTGTTCTTTGGAATGCCTCGCTTGCCCTCTGCAAATGCTCCTGTATCTCATTAATAATTCGTTTGTCAACATTCTTCTCATCTATTAATTTAAATAATTTTCTTTCCACAAACTTACGCTCACTAACACCATATATATGATAAAGAAGTGCGTCTATAATTCCTTCACTCTCTGAGAGATTTATTGCATCCTTAGCTGTTTCTATTCCTCGTTCATAATTTTGTTCAATATTAGTATAAAAGCGTGATAAATGTGCTTTAAAATGTGCCTCCTCTGGATATACCTGTTCTAAAGATTTAAAAATTCTTCCAATTGCATTATATTTTTCATCTCCCGATGCATATTTCAAGTAATCTTGTATTTTAGTAATAATTGGTGAAAAATCATCTTTAATAATCCCCTCGGAATTTCTAGTAATCAAAAGATCTTTGAGAATAGAAATTGTAGAATCGTAATCAATAAAATTATTCAATTTCGATTGTTTAATAAATTCTATTACAAAATCAGCTAATCTTTCTCCCCTTTGAAGATCTGTAATTTTTTTCTCTCCTTTTGAAATTATTTGATTTAATAGTTCCTTAGCAATCAAGGGATGTCTAATTTTTAATTTTTCACCATCTAGTGTAACCAAATTGTCATTTACGTTATTTTTAAATACCCCAATTTCATCATCATCATCAACTATTGTAAAAAAAGATACCGGAATCAATGTTTCTGCATACATATCTACAATAGCTATGTCTCCAAGTATATTTTTATCATAATCACTTGTAACCTTTAAGAACTTGGAAACATAAGATTCTATTCCTTCAAAATCCTCATCAAAAACATATAATGCCATTAAAAAAGGTATTCTACTTGTTGGATTTTTTTCTATAGATAAAAGTCTTTTTTCTGCATCATCATCCATATAATCCTTGAGATTTTCTTTCATACTTTCAACTTCATCATCTGTCAAAAGTGCTAAATCTCCATCTTTTAATCTTCGCGTATCATCAATTCTCTTCACATAAACTACTACATGTGGTATCAAATTAGCTTTTAATTGAAAATGCAATTTGTCTATGTCGTCATCAATAATTGCATTTTCAACAAAAATCACAATCGACATTTTTACTTTATCATATAGTTCTCCTATTTGATTTGTAGTTGCATTTTCCTCAAAACATTTTAGCATCACAACTGGGTATACTTTACTCATATGATATGCCACTTGCCTTGCTAATGTTGTTCCTCCCGCTCCCGGATTATGTCGAACTTCCAAAATGCTATATGGTAAATTTCTACATCTTTCTGTAATTTCGCTACAAATTGTAGAAAAGTGTTTATTTCTGTTAATGGCATAACCATTTTTTATACCATACCAACTAATAGGTTCTTTTGCCTTTAAAAAGTCTTCTTTTGGGTAAGGATTTTCAGATTCAATATCTATCTTATCATGTAGAATTGTTAAATGACTATAACGTTCTAATGAAATGGACACAGCTCCATCCTTGCCAATAATATTGTATCCTGCGTTTTCTTTTTTCAGTCCTAATAGAGATGAAAAATTATTTAACCCTGAAACAAATTCTTTAATACTCATAGGATACTTTGTCAGCACTTTTTTGTACTCATCGCATAGCTCTTCGAACTGTGTTTCATTAGACAGAAAACTTATTTTATAGTTGTCTTCATAGCACGTATCAATTGCAGTCACCAATTCACGTATTTTATAATACTCCCCATTAATAATTACCACTCTCAGTTGCTTTGAAAATGTTTTATGAAACTTCTTTAATGCTGGAATTAGTTCACTTTGATATTTTTGTCTCCATCTACGGCTATCTTCTGCTAAAGTCTCTGGCAAATCATTTCTTCCATTTGCAAAAAACCAATATGGTGATTCTGCCATCAGATTAAATTCAGTATTTGAAGGTTTAAATGGATCAAAATAATAAGGCTGATATCCGTGCAATGATTCATAAGCATTTTCGACTCCATTCACTGTTGAGGCTTTATTAAAATCAAAAACTATTCTCCAAGGAATTGCAGCTATTAACTCCAGTTCATATTTGGATAGATTATCCACATTATCAATAACCAGTGCCAAATCATATTTTGGATTTTTCTTCCAAAATCCATTCTCCTGTTGTAGTTTTCCATACTCAGGAGATTGCTGAATCTGAATAGGTGCATTAGAATCAATATATTTTAAAATAATGCTTCGAACCTCTTTAAATGAGTCTTGATATTTTGAAGGATCTACATCCAAAGCCATATGCTTTTGTCCATTATTTACTCCCCAACGATTATTTTTTATTTTTTCTAAACAACTATCATCTATTACAGGATCTGCATATAATTTCATTTCTTCACATAAGTATTCTGTTGTAACATTAATAATCCTTCCATTATATGAATATTTTGCTTTTAACAGCCCTCTTTTTTTCTTATTTGCATTATTCTGCGACATTTTCCCCTCTGAAACCAATTTCTGATATCTATTATACAAATAATGTTTTAATGCCCATTCAAAAACTTCATATAACTTTATTCCACTAGTATTAAGGTTGTCTTGTGCTTTTTCTAAATCTATATCTTTAAATTTCTCATACGCCATAAAATGACTTTTTGATGAATTAAAAGTTGCTACTATTTTTGACTCATTTCTAAAATCCTTTAATTGACTTACTGCCATATACAACCTCCCTATTATATGCTTCTGCAAGAGATATCCTTGTTTTTCAGTCTACCATTTTCTCTAATTTACTTTAAGTTTATCCCCCCCCAAAAAAAATATAGGCAAATTACATCACACAAAATTTTACATTCCATTCAAATTTGTTTTTTCACACAAAGCTGCAAATACATTCGAATTCATTACAAGTTTATCGATAGTATTTTGCCTAATCAAATCAATTAAACAACAAAAACCTGAAAGGCCTATGACTATGATAAAGTATGTAAAAATAAATTCGACTTTACCTTTCCACAAGTGTTGTCCGATTGGACTGAGTAATATATAATTCCAAATAAGGTTTCTAAAATAATTGGAATCGTGAATAAGTAATATTGCAAATGTCGTAGATGCCATTCTGTTAATAACCTTACTGTAACTTACATGAATATTCATAAAAATGTAAAATACTATATATCCAAATAATATATTTAATGGAGAACGCTGATTATTAATGAACGTAAGCAATATTTGAAATATAGGGTTGCTGTTTTTTACACCAATACACCAGATTAAATATTCTATTAAATAGATGCAAACGCATACCCCCCCCAAAGAAAACAGCGTTTTTCTTGATACATGTAACAGTTTTTCATCATATTTTTTCAGATAAAGCGTAGAATAATAAATCAACATAAAAAAGAAAAGTTCACTTTTTATTCCAGCATTATAATCTATAAAAGAACCAATAATCCAACTCACAATTTCAAGCGAAAACAAAAGAAAAATAAGGTTTCCAAGAAAGCGTTCATTCATTTTTTCTTGTAAAATTTTTATAAAAGGCAAAAAGGCTAAAAACCATAAATATGCTACTGCATATCCATGAGAAGCACCAAGCATAGGAAGGGTTGATCCGACAATCATTTTTATGGATAGTAAACCATTCCATCCACTTGCTACAAGAGTTGCTAACATCATTAAGATATTATAAAACAAAACCTCCATCCAAACTTTCCAGAATCTCTTACTTTTTACATTTGCATTGGATAAAAAATAACTGCTAATAACCATAAAGACTACATAGCACATTTTTCCTAATGGAGCAAAAATCAGAGAAAAACGTTGTACAAATATATTTTCATCCAGGTATAGATTCCCATGAATCGTAAAGTGATGAGCAACCAAGCACATCATACATAAAATTCTTAATAATTCAATATTGCTTTTTCTCTTTGTTGTGATGTTCATTTCTTCCTCCGGTAAATATGATATTAACTACTGTAGGCAGTCTTCTAATAATCAAATTCAGGCAAAACCCTATTGTAACAATCAGCACTGTTTCGAGAAGTATCATGAAAATCAAGCTACTGTATTTTCCAAAATGAACATTTCCCTTATTAAGCACAGCAAGCATTACTATAATTATCCCCTCATGTATTGAATATACTATAAACATATCATTTTTAATTATCGAATCAGCCTTCAATGTAAAATTAGGAAGAACATTCCATAATGACAATGTACATAAATATAATAGTAGTGTTGTAATAACATTATCGCCTAAAATCGTAGAACTTAATAAACATATCATCGATATAATTCCTGGTATAACTGTACTATGCCTACCAAGCTCAATTGATTTATGCTTTGAACAATATACACCATATAAGAATGGCGGTGCCATTCTTAATGTTCTTTCAACCCACCAGTCATACGGAAAGCTGATCAATGAATAAATCACAGCATGATGATACACTGCTGCAACAAATGTCAATATAATAATCAGCCATTCAAGTTTTGTTGATAGCCAAGACCACCGACTCATACAAATTGAGGAAATTGCCAAAAACATATATAAAACAAAAATATACCATAACGGCCCATCAAAAGGTGTCAATGTATATCCTAAAATAAACGTTCTAATATTGGGCAATCCATTTTGCAAAATATAAAGGCTGATATAAATCGTATTCCAAGCAATATAGGGAACAATAAGTGTCGTTAATCGTTTTTTAACTTATCTCCACAAGATTTTTCAGATACATAAAACTTATATGCAGAAACAGAAAAAAAATAATTTAACGCAATTGGCCCAAATGTTTCAAAAAACGGTCTTAGATACCCCTTATCAAAATCTGAAAGTTCGATTAAGTGCGGAGCCAAGTGGTAGATAACTATTAGAATAGTCATCCAAAAAGAATAAAAAATCATTTTATCTTTATTTTTATATTTTAACAAAAGTATTCTCTCCTCCTACTTTCTTGTCAATTTGAATTCTATGATGTTAATTACCTCTTTTTTCTCCTTCTTACTAAAAATGAGAATAAATTCTAATATATACCCAATCAAACCTGCTATCAATATACTAATGAAAAAACTGATCCAATTTGGAAAGCCCATCAAATTTTTCACTACAGCAAAAGCAGCACATACAATGGCTAAGGATACCCAAGATCTAAATTCTGTTTTCCAAAACGTCCATATAGGTCGATGCAGTAGTTTTGCCGCACACGCCGGAACAATAACTCCATGCGTAAATCCTAAAATCACAGTGCTCGTTCCTGCTATAGCATAAACACCTAATCCAGTACATTTCAGAAGTATTAAGGTAGTTATAATGCTAATTATACTTGAAACAAGCAGTATAACAGAATATATTCTAACTTTATCAATTGCAATAAATATGGAATGAATGCTATACATATATGTACTAATAATGATATCCAAAAGCACTAAGATCATAAGGATATATATTTCCACGAACTGTGTTCCTGTATAGTTCGTGTCACTCAACCAGAGCTTCAAAAAATCATATCCAAACACAATAATACCAGCATAGGGAACCGTGAAAAACATCGTCAATATTTTCAGCTGACTATTGGCTTCATCAACAAGTTTGTTGTTACCATCTGATGCAAAAACTTTCGTCAGGGCTGAAGAGAAAATGTTTGAAAACACTCCTAAGGCATTACTTAATGCCAAAGGGATTTGCTTAGCCAACGAAAGGCGTCCCATTATGGCACTGCTAATGAACCAGTTGCTAAACAAAAGATCCAATCCGTTTAGTAACAAATTGCTTATATTAGATATCAATACCCAAAAACCCGACTTCAACAATACTTTTAGTTTACTTAAATCAAAATAACTTTTATCTATATCAAAATCTACGAACAATTTTTTTGTAACTTTATAATTCCCCAAAAGAGTCACAAGACCTGCAATAAGCGTTGCCAAGCTCAAATAATAAACCTTTGCTGGCAAAAAAGAGAAAAGACTAAATATTAGTATGCTTTTAATTACATTCGATATTATTTGCACAATCGAATTATAGTGCATTTCTCCCGTTGTAAATGCTGCAGCCGTATACACCGTGCCTATTAGAGATGTTCCCATATTTACAAAACTTAATAAAAACGTCAGTTTAACTTGAATCACCAATGCTGCTGTGATATTCACAATATATTCCAATTTCCAAACAAATAAAATCGAAACAATCAATATTAGCCCATACAAAAAGCAATTTGCTATAAAGACAGAGCAAAAATATGATTTTGCCTTTTCTTTGTTGCCGGAATTATATTCTACCGATATATATCTACTAGCCATTGAATTAATTGCGACGGAAACAAGACTGGCATACGAAACGAAATTATTAGCTAAATTTATAAATCCATATGCCTCTTCTCCTAGTTTTCCTACAACAAAAGGGGATAGCCAAAAGCTAATAAACATCTGAACCCCTAGTGTAATAAGTGCAGCAAATATATTTATTAATGTAGCCTTTTTATTTTTCATCACTTATTTCCCCAATATGAGTTCCTGCGATAACATCTATCAAATACATAAATCTTTCCTTTAATAACAACTTTCTTTTCAAATCTCCCAAAGATTTTTTTATGCTGCTTTGTCTCTTAGCGTACTGACCTTTAAAGGACTTAACATCAAATTTTGCTTGTTTACTTACAGCATATATTTTCTTAGGATATGAAACTTCCATACCATATGGATAACAATACATTGGATCCAAGATGCGAACCCCTGGTTTTTCAATAATATATCTATTTAACTGTGATTCATCATGCCATTTTGCAATAATGTTCTTTTTTAAGTCTTCCTCAATATTATGTTTAAGCGTTTTTGACATCTTAATAAAGGCATCACTTGTGCCACAAAACATCGCACCAATTACATAATTTTTTCCACAATTCCATGGTATATATGCCGTAGAGATTTTTCTTCTCTCATAAGGAAACTCTATTATTTCTTTTCCATAATATCCTGGATGTGCAGTCACAGATAACACTTCATTTTCTCTCGGCAAAAATTCTTCTGGTGTGACAATCTCATTACAAATCATGTTTGCATTTGAAAACATCAAATAGTCACATTTGTTCAGTTCATCTTCTATCTTCAAAAATGTTGAAAATCTAAAAAGCGTGATAAGCGGCCAAGGCATTGGCTCAATCTCGATTTTTTTTACATTTAGATTGTTCTCAGCAAAGATTTCCTCGGCATCCGTAAAGACATAATATCTTTTCTCATAACTGGGTAAAAAATTCTTTTCAAATGACTCATAGAAGTCCTTCCAAAATAAGACATATGGTCCTGTACATATATATAATATTCCAATGCTTTTTGTCATAAACATTCCTCACATTCTCTATACTTCAATTAAATGCCAGCTATCCTCATATAAGTCAATTGGCATATCAACCGACATCCATTTGGAAGGAGCAACAACAATTTTTTTATCCGCTTTAGATAAATACTGTGCCCACCAACCAAATGTAGTATTCCCTATAATAAAATTCTTACATTCACTCATTGCTGCAAGCGACACATAGACCGGTTTGCTTTTATCCTGAACTACATAGTCATATTTTGAAGCGTCAATTAAATGCTCCAATACATAATCTACATTATCCGAGCAAATAAAGAACAGCGGATTATCAACATTTTTTATTACATATTGAATGGCTTCTTCCCAATATTTCATTGAACACACGTCATACATAGAACTTCCAACATTATGCTCAACCTTTACGCTTATACAAACACTGTTTCGTTCACGCAATTTGTAAAGCCCCGGATACTTGTCATAATCAGGAAATTGTGTCCCATCAAACAAAGTCAGCAAATCTGCTTTAATTTCATTAAAATATTTTTGTGACTGGAAATATCCCTCAATGTAAATTGGCTTTTTTATATTTAAATGCTGTTCCATATACCCATTTTCACAGAAGAAAAGTCCTGATTTATTAAAGAATGGATTTAATTTGCTTTCCATCTTGAACTTATCCATATAATTTTTTTTTCGTGTTAAAACTCGGTATATTTTTCTAAGAAAATATTGTTTTGACATCACAAAACGATTTTCAAGAATGCTTTCATGTATATATTCCACATTCGGCAAATCATAATGCATTAAGGAATTTTCCCAATTGCATCGGATAATATCAGAATCATCCATCATAATTGTGGGATTATTAGGCATTTCTAATTGTAGCTTTCTTGCAAATGCATATTGAAAAAGCTGATTTCCAATTCTTCCTTGCAATGGCAAATAAATTTTATTTCTCTCCATTTTTTTCATTATATTTTTCCCATCTTTTTGATTCGAAATTATATACTTTTAATATTTTTGCAGGATTACCTGCTGCTATAGAATAACCTGGTATAGATTTTGTAACCACTGATCCTGCTCCGATTATGCATTTCTTTCCAATAGAAACACCGGACAAGATACAAACCTTTTCCCCTATCCAGGAACCCTCACCAATGGACACATCCTTTGCTGTTAATTCCTGATCCATGTATGGCACTGAGCTCTCAGGATCCATTCCGTGATTTTCGTTTGTTACAATAACATTTGAGGCAAATAATACATTATCTTCTATAGTTATATTTGCTTTGGATGAAGCTAATGCTGAAAATCCAAAGCCAATATAACAATTGTTTCCAATTGTTATATTGGCTTTATTGCTATCATTGCCATAAACCGAAAGACGACTATTATTTAGTATGGTAGTACCATTCCCAATTTCAATATTTCGGCATCCTGACAACTGTAAATAAGGCCTTGCAATAATAGAATTTTTCCCAAATTTTCTAAACCTCTTTTGGGAACCATAACCGATCTCTTGCTTACAAATAATGACACATTTTATATAATGCCAAATTTTCTGCATTTTTTTATATAACATATCCAATCCCTTTATTTTGATTTTCTGTTTTCCATGATAATTTTTATTTTTGCATCGTCCCCCCAAACAGCCTTGCTATCATACGGACGATCTGGAAATTTACCATAATCAAGTTTAATATTATAATTATTTTCTCTGATAAATCTTTCTACTCGGTCAGCCAACTTCTCCGGTCTTCCATGACATATATTTATAATGCCAACAACTTCATCTTGTTCAATTGCCGCCGATACTTGTTGCGAAAATTCATTATAGTCAATAAAATCCCATTGATTTTGTCCTGATGTAAATGGAAACAGTTTTTTTCCTTCTTTTTCAGCTGCAGTTATCTTTGAAAAAATTGAGCATCCATGCTCTGTATTACCGACAATATAATATCCCCTGAGCCACTGGAAAATAACATTATGATTTTTACAGATTAGCTTTGTCATGTTGCGTAACGCATCTTTTGATATACCATATAAGCTTTCGGGATTAGTAGGTGTATCTTCCTTTATGCTTCCCTCAAAAAAACCTACTTCATGCATAGATCCTAACACTGCAATTTTTTTCACACCGTTTGCTGCCATTTTTTCTAAAAAATTATAATGCTTTGGCAAATCCATAACATGTGAAGTATCATTATGTACAAAACCATTTCTCCATGCCAGGTGCAACAAAATGTCCGGACTTTCAAATTCACAGAAGGGATCTTCTACTGAAAAAATATCACACTTAACAACCTTGGCACGTTTATCAATTTCTTCTGAATCATGATGACAAACAGCAATCACTTCATTCCCGTCATCACACAACTGTTTTACAATTCCAGTCCCCAAATACCCATTGGCTCCTGTAACTACTATTTTCATATCTATTTCCTCCACATTCACCAGTCTCATCTATTTTGAAATTAAGTTATACAAGATTTCTTATCTTTAAACATACCTTTTCAATTCCCAAATAGTATGTATTGATATTTCCACACAATTTAACGAAATCAACAATGTTTGGAGAAGTTTTAATTCTTTCTTTTATTTTCTGAAATTTTTCACACTCTGCAATTTCACGATAATATAAATCAGAATTTAAATAATCTCGGATTTCTTGTTCTGTAATCCCTGTTTTTCTATTTGCAGATATAAATCTTCTCAGAATATACTGTTCAACTTTGTTGCTGTTAGAAACGCTATCTGATCTGATCCTATATTTTAAAATAAAATCACTTACATTCCCTAATTTAAAATGATTTTGCACTAATCGGCAAATAAAATCATAATCCTCACATCTAGGGACATCCCGATATCCATTTAATTTTGTATATACTTCCTTCCTTACTAACCAAGTTGGGTGAGGAATACAATTTCCCCATTTCAAAAACTGCTCAATTAAATGCTGCTTGCACGGAAAATGGAGTTTAGAAATATAATTTCCATTTTCATCAATTAAGCAAACGCTTCCACCGACTAAATCAAGATTATTTTTTTCCAAATAATCTTTTTGTAATTTCAGTCTATTTGCTTCGCAAATATCATCTGCATCCATTCTTGCCAAATATTTTCCTTTGGATTGGCAGATAGCTTTATTTAAACTATTAACAAGACCGATATTCCTGTCATTTTTTATAACACGAATGCGAGGGTCATCAAATGAATAAATAAACGCACTTAATTCTTCATTATTTGGATTATCAATCACAATTATAAATTCAATATTGGAATATGTTTGTTTTAAAACCGATTCTATGCTTTCTCTTAGTTCGGAAACTGATTCATTGTAAGTACTCATTATTACGCTTATGAGATCTTCCATATCCACTTCTCCTTCTAAGTCCTTCTATTAAACATTTTTCAGAAATTATTAAGTATGGCAGGACACTATAGTCAATCAAATCATTATCTATCAGATTACTACATGCAACTACAATTATTAAAAAAAGGACAAATGTATTATTTTTATATTTTTTTGCTACACAATAGATAAGAATACTTAGGAATATTATCATCAGAACTCCATACCTTATGATTAAAAACGCATATCCATTATCTATCACAATTTCATTTTCAAAATATGTTTTATTTGTCATTTTAGGCATTAAACTGATCCCTAAATTTTGAATCATGCTCGCAATAGACGTAAATCTATAAGAGAACATATAATCGAGAGTTCTAAAAGCTGCGACTTTATCCAACATTAATGGTATGAAAACAGAAATTGCAGTCAAAAGAGGAACGATAAGTTTAGCCAAAAAACAAACAATCCTATTAATTATTTTTTTTATTTTTCCAGTTCCTATTTCTGAATCAATAAACCATTTTCCTAACACCAACAAGCATGTCGTAAGCAATGAGTTCCTTGAACCGCAGAAATAATAAATTACCAAATCTATAGTTAAAAGCATAAAATAGTGTTTCTTTTTAAATATACCGGTTAACAACCCATATCCCACTAAATAACTATATATCAATGGCAATACGTTACTATGATAAAAGCCTAAAGAGTGTCTAGCTGCACTACCAACCCATCTTTTTGTAATTTCGTCATTATAAATCCCAGCGATCGAAAATAAAAAGACGCATAAAGTAAAAAACAGCAATGTAGAATATGCTACTTTTAATATGTCTTTATCTTCTAATTTATTTGCAAAAAAAGCAAATAAACTAATTAGAATAAATATTAATACTCCGGATTTCATTAGTACCAATAGATCTACACATATTAAAATTATCACTACTCGAATCTGCTTTTTAGAATATGACCTAAACATTATTCCAACTGCCAATATAACAAGTGCTATATATTTTGCTGGTATCGTCAACGGATGCAGGATATCAACATTTGATACATCACGATTGAATAAAGAAAAAGCAAACAGTACATATGAAAGTGAAAAAAGAAGATTAATTTTGTTTATTTTAGAATTATTTTTAATCGTCATTTACCCTTTCCTCTTCCAATTTGGTCCAAAGTATTTTTTATGTGCAAAAGCATACATATGGAAAAATATAATTTGAATTTTAATAGTGTTAATAAATAATAGTGATCCGTTTGCAAATATCCTTTTATAGATTTTAAGTAGCTTAATGCATTATCAACCATCTCATCCTTGAGGATATTGGTAAAATACTCTCTTTGTTGAGTATAGGACTTCCAAACCCCATATCGTGATTGCGTGATGGCACGTCCCACTGTCTGCATAACTTTTACTGCAAACAATTTTTCAAAATCGCATATCTTCCAACTGTTCTTTTGGTTTCTAATTTGCTCAAGAACTGCCCTAAAGCCAATATAATAATTTTTGTCAAATCTGCGGGTCATTCCGCTTCCAATGCGATAGTCATAAAGTGCATCGTTTATATAAATAAACGATTCTGCTTTATTATATAGTTCAATGCTCTGTAATGAATCCTCACCATTTGAAACTTTATAAAACGATGAATAATCCTTATCAATATCAATGCAACTTCTTTTATATATTTTTGTACACAAACTTACAACACTATGGTCTTTCAAGAACGTCTCTAAAACGCTGTCCTTATCTACTCTTATATCTGATTCTACAGAAAAAATATTTTTATAAGCAATTTTCTTAGAATCACCCACCATATAGTTGTAATTAAATAAAATAACGTCCGGCTCAGTATATTTATTTATTACATTCTTTATTTTCAGTAACATACCTGGTTCTAATAAATCATCAGAATCACAATTCACAATATATTCTCCACTGGCCTTCTTAAAACCATATCGCCTAGTCGCTAATAATCCTTGATTTTCTTTATGAAAAACTCGAATTAAATCTGGATATTTGTTTTCATAACTATCACAAATACTACCACTGTTATCTGTAGAACCATCATCGATCAGAAGAACTTCAAGATCATTATCAATTGCTTTTGACTGTTCTATTATAGAGTTTATACACTCATCTAAATATTTTTCTACGTTGTATACGGGGACAACAATACTGAATAGCATAAAATTCACCACAATCTTTCTTAATCATATAGTCCTAAATCAAAAACATATTCGTCAACGTATCTTCCACCATTGAGGGCATAGCTAAATTTAGATCCTTGTGTTATGGAACTAACTAAATATTTACATCTGGAAAGCAGAATCATTTTTACTAAGTATTTCTGCCCACGAAGTTTTTTGTTGTCTTCCAAGACATTCGATCTGCTTAGAACGTCTTTACCATCATAATCATAAATAAATGAATCATATGAAACGATTTTGATGTACTCTCCAAACTTATTTTTTAAATCATCATAAATATTTCCATCTTCTGTAACTAAAAAAACAAAAGCATGATATTGTTCAATAAACTTTTCAATTTGCTGTTCCACTTGCTTCACATTTGGCTGCACATATTCACCGGAAGGACGCAATTTTATATAATCCGTTCCTCTTACATAAACTCCAATACAATTATCTATATCAAGAGCCTTTGCTTCTTTTTCTACAAGAGTTAAAACCTCATTACTAAAACATAAATTCTTGTTTAAAAGCTCATAGCTCATTTTTTCAAGTTTTTTATTAAAAAAAATCTCCGCTTCAAGCAGTCCCAGTGGATTAACATCTTTTAACGTCCAACCGGACAGATAGACATTTTTACTATTGTAAACTTCCTCTTCTTTAATATCAGAAAGCTGTTCGAAAAAATAATTCCAAACATTATTTTTCCCATCATAATATTGTGTTTTATAATTTTTCCAATCTACAAATGGAATGTACCCTTTTTTCTTTGCGTAATCTATGTATATGACCTGTTTTTGAATCAGTGACAGCAAACCTTCCACTCCATCTTGGTAATCTGGTTTAACAACATAAATTATTTTGTCAGCATTACATTTTCCATAGCTTTTCTTTTTTTGAAGAATATTCCTTCTCGCAATGAAATAATAAATATATTTTAATTTATATCCTAAGAATCTATGCTTTCGTTGAAATTTTAATCCTATAGGCATATATTACTTCCTCGTATTATAAAGTAGTAGTGTTTATAGACCCTCTCCAAGGTCTGTATGCTATACTATTGGAGATACTGTG
>CAKQXQ010000002.1 GCA_934292805.1 uncultured Roseburia sp.
GCGGAACTGGCAGACGCGCAGGACTTAAAATCCTGTTGTAGCGATACAGTACCGGTTCGATTCCGGTCGCCGGCATTAAGAAGTCTTAAGTGTTGAATGAGTTCAGCATTTAGGGCTTTTTTTTATGCAATAGGAAACTCCGTTTCCATTACATAAAAAATACACCGGTCGTCTGGATGTGTGACCAGACTGCCGGTGTGTTTTTAGTGCATAATGAAAGACATGGAAAGTGTAATAATTATTTTACCAGTGCCTCAGCATAATCTAATGCTTCTATTATATTTTCATGGAAGTTGTCTTTTCCAACCAGTTCCACAAAACCATCTTTTTCCATAACACGCATTGGCTGCTCGTTGACATGCGAGAAAATAAGTGTGATATTTTTTCTCTTGGCACGGTCAGCTAATTCACGTAATGACTTCATCGCACTGGCATCAATAGCCGGAACGCTTCGCATACGGATCACAACTACACGTGTGTGATGATTGCTGTTAATGTTTAAAATCTGATCTGCTGCAGCAAAGAACATCGGACCGCAGATCTCAAATACGCTGATAGAATGAGGAATGTCACGGAGTTTTTCCGCCTCACCAGGTGTAATGTCCGGAGAATCTGCATATTTCCATGCTTTGATATCAGCTGTTTCAGCCATACGCTTCATGAAAAGTAAAGCAGCAAGAACAACACCGATCTCGATTGCAACGACAAGATCAAAAAAGACAGTTAAGAAAAAGGTTGCAACAAGTACGATAATATCGCTCTTTGGAGCTGTTTTGCAAAGACGGAAGAAAGAGGTCCAGTCAGCCATATTTGCAGCGACAACGAGAAGAACCGCAGCGAGTGTTGTCATAGGGATCAATGCGGCAAGAGGCATTAAAACAAGGAGAATTACTGTTAAAGTAATACAGTGTACGATACCGGCGATCGGAGTACGTCCACCGTTACGCACGTTGGCAGCAGTTCTTGCGATAGCTCCTGTTGCAGGAATACCGCCGAAGAGACCGGAGAAAATATTACCAAGTCCCTGACCGATCAGCTCGGCATTGGATTTATGTGTGTCACCGATCATACCGTCAGATACAACTGCGGAAAGAAGGGATTCAATACCTGCGAGGATTGCAATTGTAAAAGCAGGAGAAAGCATCTTCTGAACCAGTTCCATGGAAAGTGCAGGAACATGGAAAGAAGGAAAAGCAGAATTCAGTTCGCCATAAACGCTGCCGATCGTGTTGACCGGAAGCTTTGCAAAAAATACAATTGCGGTTGTAATAATGATCGCAACAAGGGATCCCGGGATTTTATCTGTGATCTTCGGCCATACAAGCATGATCGCAACAGCGATGGCACCGATCAGAAGAGTGGTAGGATCAATTGTTTTGATATTTTTAATATAGGCGATCACTTTCTCAAGAAATTCGGAAGGAACAGAATCGATTTTAAGACCGAAAAAATCCTTCAGCTGTCCGACGAATAAGGTTACTGCGATACCACATGTAAAACCAGTTGTGATCGTATAAGGAATATACTTGATCAGAGAACCGAAACGGCAGATTCCCATGATCACTAAAATAATTCCGGCGAGGATCGTTGCAACAATAAGACCGTCTGTACCGTAATCGGTAACAATACCATATATAATAACAACAAATGCTGCAGTCGGACCACCGATCTGGACGCGGCTGCCGCCAAAGAAAGAAATAAAAAATCCGGCAATGATCGCAGTGTAAAGACCCTGCTCAGGACCAACGCCGGAGGCGATTGCGAGGGCGATAGAAAGTGGAAGGGCAATGATCGCTACAATGATTCCGGAAATAATATCTTTGATCAGCTGATCTTTGGAATATCCCTTCATGACGTCAAAAAGTTTTGGTTTTAATTCGTTCATGATAAATTATCCTTTCAAAGTATGAATGCCAGACAGTTTGCCTGGTAAAAAATATATAAAAATTATTAAAAAAATATAAACACGCAAGATAAAATTTTATCATGCAAAAATATGGATTTCAAGGCAGTTTTTTAATAAAATTACGAAAAGCATGTATTTCTCGGGATACATCGATAAAAATTCTACATATAATGGAAATGAGAAATCCCATTGACACAGTATGAATAGGGGAATATACTTGAAAATAATTGTAGAGTTTTGCAGTGTACGAATGTAAGAATTATGAAATGAACTGCAAATGTGAAAGTAAAGAGGTATATATAATGAAAGTGTCAACAAAAGGAAGATATGCATTAAGATTAATGTTAGATCTTGCAGTGAATAACACGGGGGAACCGATCAGCCTGAAAGATATCGCAAAGCGTCAGGGGATTTCTGACAAATATCTGGAGCAGATCATTTCCGTATTAAATAAGGCGAAGTTTGTAAAAAGTGTGCGGGGCGCACAGGGAGGATATATTCTGACAAAGAGACCGGACGAATATACAGTAGGAATGATCCTTCGACTGACAGAGGGAAGCCTGGCACCGGTGGCCTGTGTGGAAGAGAGTGAAAGCTGTGAAAAATTTCACGATTGTGCGACTGCACTTGTCTGGCACAAGATGAACGAAGCAATTAATCAGGTTGTGGATCACATGACACTGCAGGATCTGGTAGATTACGAACAAAGAAATTGCTGCGATGATTATGTCATATAGAATAAAATTAATCAATAAAAGAGAATAAATTTAATCATTTCAAACCACTCATATGCATGATAATATAAAATCAGATTCGTTGATATATTTTAATGAAAGTTGTAAAAAACATTTGCAGCTGCCAAAAGATTGCTGCGTGGTGCGAAAAATTAATTTTCCGCCTCTATGATAGGAATCGTAGAGGTAGTTTTTTTGCCTGACGAAACCAAGAGAATGGAGAAAAATAAAATGAAAAATGTAGAAAAATATGAAAGACAATATTTTATGCCGCCAGTCTGTGAGTATGACTGGGCGAAGAAAGATCATATTGAGAAAGCACCTATCTGGTGTTCTGTCGATCTTCGTGATGGAAATCAGGCATTGATCGAACCGATGAGCCTTGATGAGAAGCTGGAGTTTTTCCAGATGCTTGTCGATATTGGATTTAAAGAGATCGAAGTTGGATTTCCGGCTGCATCTGAGACAGAATACATTTTCATGAGAACACTGATCGAGCGTGATATGATCCCGGATGATGTTACAGTACAGGTTCTGACTCAGGCAAGAGAGCATATTATCAAGAAGACATTCGAAGCAGTAAAAGGTGCTCCGCATGCAGTGATCCATCTGTACAATTCAACCTCAGTTGCACAGCGTGAGCAGGTATTTAAAAAAGACAAAGAGCAGATCAAGCAGCTTGCGATCGATGGTGCAAAATTATTAAAACAGCTTGCAAATGAGACAGAAGGAAATTTCTCATTTGAGTACAGTCCGGAGAGCTTTCATGGAACCGAAGTGGATTATGCAGTGGAAGTATGTAATGCAGTACTGGACGTATGGCAGCCATCTGCAGAAAATAAGGCGATCATCAATATTCCTGCAACGGTTGAGACAGCTATGCCACATGTATTCGCTACCCAGATTGAGTATGTGAGCAAAAATCTGAAATATCGTGATAATGTCGTATTAAGCCTGCATCCACACAATGACAGAGGATGCGGTGTCAGCGATGCGGAACTTGGTATTCTGGCAGGAGCTGACAGAATTGAAGGAACTTTGTTTGGCAACGGAGAACGTACCGGTAATGTAGATATTATTACAGTAGCAATGAATATGTATTCTTATGGTGTTGACCCGCAATTGGATTTTTCCAATATGCCTTATATCCGCGATGTTTACGAGCGTCTGACAAGAATGCATGTAAGTGACCGTCAGCCATATGCAGGCAATCTTGTATTCTCTGCATTCTCCGGTTCACATCAGGATGCGATCGCAAAAGGTATGGCATGGAGAGAAGAGAAGAAGCTTACAAAGTGGACGGTTCCGTATCTGCCGATCGATCCGGTAGATGTAGGAAGAACCTACGATTCAGATGTGATCCGTATCAACAGCCAGTCCGGTAAAGGCGGTATCAGCTACATCCTGAAACAGAACTTCTCACTTTCAGTTCCGGAGAAAATGCGTGAGGAAGTCGGTTATGCAGTGAAACAGGTTTCAGACGAAGAACACAAAGAATTGTCTCCACAGTGGGTATATGAGATTTTTGAAGATAATTATATTAATTATACTCCTCATTTCCAGATCACAGAATGCCATTTCAGACAGGATGATGGAATTATGGCAGAAGCAACCATCCAGTATGGAGAAAAGAAAACGGTTGTAGATGCCAACGGAAACGGACGACTGGATGCAGTCAGCAACACGATCAAGCAGTACTTTAACATCAGCTACGAACTGTCTACATATGAAGAACATGCCCTGTCCCAGGGATCTTCATCAAAGGCTATGGCATATGTCGGAATCACCTGTGACGGAAAGCATTACTGGGGGGCCGGAATAGACGAAGATATCATTAAAGCATCCATTCATGCACTTGTTGTTGCGGTTAATAAAATTCCGAAAATGACAGAAGATGAGAATCATCAGGATGACCGCCTTGTGGCAATGCTTAACTATATCCAGACCAATTATCAGACAGTAACACTGGAAGACATGGCATCACAGTTCCATCTTTCAGAACCGTATATTTCCAAATATATCAAGGATAAATCAGGAAAGACATTCGGTGAACATGTAGCCCGTATCCGCATGAAACGTGCAAAGTCACTTCTGAAAAATGGGAATATGACAGTGGAAAATATTTCATATGCTGTTGGTTATCAGAATGTGGAACATTTTAACCGTACCTTTAAGAAAACATTCGAGATGACACCGTTACAGTACCGTAACTTAAGCAGGGAATCCTGATAAAGTTATGGCAGCGGAATTAAAATATCAATATAAAAATTAGCATTTGTGGGTGTGGAAGTTTTAATTATCCGCAAATATCTGAGTCAGAAAAAGAGACTGCTGTGCCATGGAACACATGAGATATGTGTGCCATGGTACGCGGTCTTTTTTGCAGCCTGGAATTGCATGACGTGCACAATTGACACGATATTTGACAAATATTATAATGGAAAAACACGAATAGTCCATAATAAAAGAAAAAGAGGTGTCTTGCATGAACGAAAAACAAAAACAGATTCTTTTGGCAATATTACCGATCGTGATCGCAATCCTATCATTTTTTGTGATCGCAGGCATTACTTCCAGTGTGGAATTTAACGCAAAAACCATCCAGTCACTGGATGAGAAGAAGACAACAGTGATGGAACTGACGGCAGCATCTACCGCAGCGTCAGCCGCGATCACACTGATCCCGGGGGATGTCGGAACGCCGATCGCTGACAAGCTGGCAGATCTGAGCGGATATTTTCTGATCGTACTCTGTGCGATCTATCTGGAAAAATACCTGGTGACGATCACAGGTTATGCTGCATTTAAAATATTGATACCGATCGCATGCATCTGTTTTTCTGTGTATGTTCTCAGAAAGAAAGAAGCATGGAAGGCACTGGCGCAGAAAATTCTGCTCTTTGGACTGGCAGTATATCTGGTGATCCCTGCGAGTGTGAAGGTCTCAGACATGATCGAAACAACATATGCATCCTCTATTGAGAATACAATCGATTCAGCAAAGCAGATAAGAGATGAGATCGAATCAGAGACCGGAGAGGATGGTTCAGGAATTTCGGATGGAAAAGAGTCACAGGAAGATACGGATAGCACGAAAAAAGAAAGCTCCGGCGGTTTGCTTTCGGGACTTTTCTCAAAAGTACAGGACAGTGTGTCTGTGGCAACAACCAACGTGGAAAATGTGCTGAACCATTTTATTGAAGCACTTGCAATTTTACTTGTGACATCCTGTCTGATACCGATTCTGGTATTGGTTTTCTTTGTGTGGCTTGTGAAGATGCTGATCGGAAGGAGACTTGAAGCATGAAAACAAGAGAAGAAGCTGTAAACTATGGTTTGTCTTTTCCGGATACTTATATGGAGACACCATTTCATGATCCGGGCTGGCAGCTTGTCCGTTCCCGTGAAAATACAAAAGCCTTTCTGTGGGTTTATGAACGGAATGGTTATGTGAATCTGAATGTGAAAGTCCTGCCTGAGTGGCGTGAGTTCTGGAGAGAAGCTTACGAGTCAGTTATTCCGGGATATCACCAGAACAAGGAGCATTGGAATACGATCATTCTGGATGGGACGATACCGGATGAAGAGATAAAGCGGATGATCGCAGAAAGCTATGATATCATCACAGACAGCCCGAGAAAACGAATTTATGAAGCAGTGAGAAGGATCCCGAAGGGAAAAGTTGCCACATATGGTAAAGTGGCGGAGCTGGCCGGAAATCCTGGAATGTCCAGAGCAGTCGGAAATGCCCTGCATCATAATCCGGATCCGGTGAATATCCCATGCTACCGTGTTGTAAATGCGAAGGGAGAGCTGGCAGGTGCTTTTGCGTTTGGCGGTGAGAATGCACAGGCAAGATTGCTGGAAGCGGATGGAATTGAAGTAGTAAATGGCAGAGTGGATCTGAAAAAATACGGAATGTAAGAATCTGGATGGATTTAATATAAAAATCTAAGTAAAAATAGAAATCCTACCTTGACAATAGGAAATAATGCGTTATAATACTTATATCATATCAAATAACTAGGAAATGAATTCGGCTTTGAACCAATATCCATATCCCGGTAGATAAGATAGTAAAGCGGTAAGAGGAAAATAACCGCAAGGATAAGAAAGAGGTACAAAGGTATGAGTAAGTTGATTTACTTAGATAACGCAGCGACAACACAGGTATATCCGGAGGTGTTGGAGGCAATGCTGCCGTATTTTTCAGAAGTATACAGTAATCCGTCCGCAATATATAGCTTTGCGGGGGAGAGCAAGAAAGCAGTTGATAAAGCAAGAACATCTGTTGCACAGCTGATCAATGCGAAGACAGATGAGATTTATTTTACAGGCGGCGGAAGTGAGTCCGATAACTGGGCATTAAAGGCAACCGCAGATGCTTATGCATCAAAAGGAAAACATATCATTACAAGCACGATCGAACATCATGCAATCCTTCACACATGCGAATATCTTGAGAAAAAGGGCTTTGAGATCACATATGTCAATGTGGATGAGAATGGTAAATTAAAACTTGATGAACTTGAGGCTGCGATCCGTCCGGATACGATCCTGATCTCAGTCATGACTGCAAACAACGAGATCGGAACGATCCAGCCGATCAAAGAGATCGGACGAATCGCACATGAGCATGGTGTATTATTCCACACAGATGCGGTACAGGCATTCGGACATATTCCGATTGATGTGGATGAGATGAATATTGATATGTTGAGTGCAAGCGGACATAAGATCAACGGACCAAAGGGCATCGGTGTAATGTATATCCGCAAAGGCGTGAAGATCCTTTCCTTCATCCATGGAGGCGCACAGGAGAGAAAACGTCGTGCAGGCACTTTAAATGTACCTGGAATTGTTGGTATTGGCAAAGCAGCAGAGCTTGCACAGAATACGATGGCAGAGAGAAGTGCAAAAGAGATTGCATTAAGAGATCATCTGATCGACAGAATCCTTGCAGAGATTCCTTATGCAAGATTAAATGGTGACAGACATGACCGTCTGCCGAACAATGTGAATATATGTTTTCGTTATATTGAGGGAGAATCTATGCTGATTCTTTTAGACCAGCTTGGAGTCTGTGCATCAAGCGGTTCAGCTTGTACATCAGGATCCCTGGATCCATCTCATGTATTACTTGCAATCGGACTTCCACATGAGATCGCACATGGTTCTCTTCGTCTTACCCTGTCAGAGAAAAATACGATGCAGGAATTAGATTTTGTAGTAGACGAATTAAAGAAGATCATTGAACGTTTGAGAAGCATGTCTCCATTATATGAAGATTTCCTGAAAAAGGAAGCAGCAAAAGCTGCCGGAAAATAATGGATTGAAAGACAGAACAGTGGAATAAGAGAGAAAGCAGGAATAGAATATGTATAGTGAAAAAGTAATGGATCATTTTAACAATCCAAGAAACGTAGGAGAGATTGAAAACGCAAGCGGTGTAGGTACAGTCGGCAATGCAAAATGCGGTGATATTATGAGAATGTACCTTGACATTGACGATAATGGAATTATCAGGGATGTGAAATTCAAAACATTCGGATGCGGCGCAGCAGTTGCAACAAGCAGCATGGCAACAGAGCTTGTCAAAGGAAAAACGATAAAGGAAGCACTTGAAGTGACAAACAAGGCCGTTATGGAAGCTCTGGATGGACTTCCACCGGTAAAGGTTCACTGCAGTCTTCTTGCAGAAGAAGCAATCCATGCAGCATTATGGGATTACGCAGAGAAGAATCACATCACAATCGAAGGACTGGAGAAACCAGTAAACGATATTTCAGAGAAAGAAGAAGGTGAAGAGGAAGATTATTAATCTTTCCCGGAACAGGAAAAACCGGCTCGACTTACAGTTGGAGACAACTGTAGGAAAAAGCTGGTTTTTTTATGTGTTTAAGGTTTCTATTTCTGTAAAGTTATGTTAAAATGTAGCTATTCAGCAAGTTTTTAAGAGGTATATGGAATGAATAATTTAGAAATAGAAGATTTTAACGAAAAAAAAACAGATGATAAGAATGGCGGGACACTGACGGGCAGGAATGCTACAGATCCGGATCAGAAAAAAAGCGAGGCACTTACAGAAGTGATAAGCTGGGTCGTAACAGTTGGAGCAGCGGTACTTTTGGCACTGCTAATTAAGAATTTTCTGATCATTAATGCAGATGTTCCAACCGGATCGATGGAGAATACGATCATGCCTGGTGACCGGTTTATCGGAAGCCGGATTACGTATCACATTGTATACCCACAGCGGGGAGATATTGTTGTTTTCAAATATCCGGATGATGAATCACAGGTTTTTGTAAAGAGGATCATTGGCCTGCCTGGTGAGACCGTTGAGATCGAAGATGGTAAAATATATATCAATGGTTCAAAAGAACCACTGCAGGAAGATTATCTGAAAGAGGAGTGGACGGTTGCAACCGGACCTTATACGTTCGAAGTTCCGGAAGACAGCTATCTGGTCATGGGCGATAACCGCAATGACTCCTGGGATGCTAGATACTGGACGAATACTTATGTAAGCAGAAAAAAGATCCTTGGAAGAGCATCAATGATCTATTGGCCATTCTCGCATGCCGGTCTGATAAAATAAAGGAGATGACATAATTTGATAACGATATTGGCAAAATTTTTTATACATGACGATGGAGATAAGGCAAAACTGAGACAATCATACGGAATGCTCTGCGGGATTGTCGGTGTAATGTTTAATGTTTTCCTTTTCATAGGAAAGTTTCTTGCAGGAACGATCAGCAATTCCATTGCGATCACGGCAGATGCATTCAATAACCTGTCCGATGCAGGTTCCTCCATAGTTACGCTTCTCGGATTTAAAATGGCCGGTGCAAAGCCGGATACAGAGCATCCTTTCGGACATGGAAGAATTGAATACATATCCGGCCTTGTTGTTGCGGCTGCGATCCTTCTTATGGGATATGAACTGATACGCGATTCTGTCGGAAAGATCCTTCATCCGGAAGAGACAGTGTTTAATGCACTTGTAGCAGTGATCCTGATCGCCTCCATTCTGGTGAAGTTATATATGGCTTATTATAATCACAATATCGGGAAAAAGCTGGATTCTGCAGCAATGCGTGCGGTTGCCACGGACAGCTTAAGTGATATGGTTGCAACAACAGCAGTCCTTCTGGCGTCTGTATTTACCCATTTTACAGGATATAAGATAGATGGCTATTGTGGTCTGGTGGTCGGTCTGCTCGTTGGATATGCGGGATTTGACGCAGCCAGAGAGACATTGAATCCGCTTCTTGGCCAGCCACCGGCACATGAATTTGTAGAAAAGATAGATGAGATCGTAATGTCACATCCGGAAGTATGTGGAATGCATGATCTGATCGTACATGATTACGGACCGGGAAGAAAGATGATCTCATTGCATGCAGAGGTTCCCGCAGAAGGAAATATTCTGGAGCTGCATGATGTGATCGACAATATTGAGAATGAGCTCCGCAGAACACTTGGATGTGAAGCAACGATACATATGGATCCAATCGTAACGTCTGATGAACATGTGAGTGAGACAAAGTCAGCAGTTTCATCGCTGATTAAGGCAATTGACAAGGATCTTTCCATACATGATTTCAGAATGGTCGTTGGA
Organism: uncultured Roseburia sp.; assembly: GCA_934292805.1. Classification (GTDB taxonomy): domain Bacteria; phylum Bacillota; class Clostridia; order Lachnospirales; family Lachnospiraceae; genus Roseburia. The sequence continues at coordinate 10,268 of CAKQXQ010000002.1, forward strand.
GAGACACATACGAATCTGATTTTTGATATATTGGCACCATTTGGTTTCCGGCTTAGTGACGAAGAGCTTCTGACAGAAGTATTGCAGGCTGTAAGAGAACATTTTGGTGAGAACTATTATGTGGTTACGAAAGTGGACCATTCCTATATTTAATAAAGATGACAGATGAAATCCCTGTCTGATGTGTATTTTATCGGAAAAACCGATTGCAAAATATATCAGACAGGGATTTTTGATTGCCTTTTGAATATTTGATTTTTATATAACGATGCATAGCAACGATTGGCTATATTTTTCCGTCTTGTGTAATTGTAATGACACTGGCTTATATTTATTATCACTTCCGTGGTTTAAACATAGTACAAGGTGTACTTACCGGACTTCGCCCAGCTGTCATTTCAATGATAGCCTCAGCAGGAATATCATTACTTATCATGGCAATTTATGGACAGCGAACACTTCCGGCTGATTTAACATCTTTTGATGTGATTGCCATTATTATTTTTGCAACCGGATTTATAGCACTGAGGAAATGGAAACTAAATCCCATATTAGTTATGGTCGGTTCCGGTGCAATTGGAATTATACTATATTCAATGTTTTGAGGAGGGGTATTATGAGATATACATTAAAGTCGGGTGTTCTTTACGAAAGTAATTCTGTAAACATATTAGCTAAGATAAAAAGTTCTGTAATTGGTTCTGAAAAGAAAATTTATAGTGCTGTAGACAAACTAATGTTAAAAGCAAGCATTCATTATTTGAATAAATCCACTACCAACAATTCTGATATTTCAAATCGTGAATATTTATTAATTGATTGCGAAAATATTATCGTATGCACTGCTTACCCTCAATATGCAGAAGACGAGGATCCGACAGTAATGGGTTGGCCAATTTGCAGATTGCCACGAGTTAATCATGCCAGTATAAATATAAATGAAGAAAAATATGTTTTAACAATGCAAAATAATCAAAATTATGTTCTGACAGACATTAACAACGTTGAGATTCTTCGCGTTATGCATAATGGTATAGGTGGAGGATGGACATTAGATGATAGCTATGGATTTAATCATGAAATATTATGTGGGATATTTATTTTTTGCAGATACATAGAACAGGAAAACGAGTTCCTGATAGTATAAATTTACATAAACAGTAATAAAAGGGCGTGTGAAAAAATCTCGTTTTTTCACACGCTCTATTATTATTTAATCAGATTATTGTTTTCTAATGCTGTTGAGTCATTTGCTTCTGATGTTTCCGTAGGTTCCTCTGTTTCAGTTTCTAAAACATCCGGATCCTCATAAATTACTTCATCGTTGCTTGCTCTTAAGATAATTCCCTGGGAACCGGTAATGCTGACAGAGATCACATCGCCATCATTCACATTGCTAAGAGAAGTTGTGATGATTCCGGAGGTTAAGTAAGTAGTAGCAACTTTTTCACCGTTTACAAAAATCTTGGCATTCTTTGTGAAATTCGAACCATAAACAGCAAGTGTATTATTCAGACGATTCTTACGTACAGAGTTTACATTTACATCTTCAACGTCCATAACAAGGTCTGTTGCAGGATACAAATCGTTTCCGTTGTAAGCATATCTCTCGCCATAAAGAAGATCGTACTGAAGCTGTTCAAGACCATTCTCGTAAGTAGAAGAATCTGCCTGTGTCTGAGTATAAGAGAAGATCGTTCCTTCATGGATTCCAATCTGGTCGGTGACATGTGCAAGTAACTGGTAAGCTTTCAGGTCGGCGTCCTCTTTTGCAAGACCAAAATTATTCCATGTTGCATACTTGGTTTTGAAGATATCTCCGGATTTCATATCAGAATCTTCAAGTCCCATAGTTGGAAGATGATCACCGAACATTACGATAATAGTGTTCTCATCACGTTTGCTGACTGCGTCGATCAGTTCTTTGATAAAATTATCTGTATTGTGGATCATATTTACATAATATTCCCACTGATTATTGGAAGCTTCATCAGGAGCACCGGTAACAGTGATCTGTGGGTTTTCGATGATCTTTTCTGTAGGATAATCACCATGGGAACCAACCGTGATCGTGTATACAAAATCTGACTGATTTTCTGTAGCATCCATTGCTTTTACTGTCTCATTGACAAGAACCTTGTCAGTTGGCCAGCTTCCGCTTGGGGTATATTCAGTGATATTCATTAATTCTTTACTTGTAAAAGTATCGAATCCCATTTTTGAAAAAGCGTTATTTCTGCTGTAGAAAGTAGCTGTATTATTATGTACAACGTGTGTACCATATCCGATTTTGGAAAGATCAGATGCAATACTTTCCACGCTTGGACAGTCATCCTGTTTTAAAATAGTTTTGTAAGGGTACTCGCCGGTACCAAAATACTGTATGCTCATACCTGTCAGCATTTCAAATTCGGTGTTTGCTGTTCCGGCACCTACAACAGGAACGGTAAGGTATCCGGTACTGTAATTTTCTTCCAGACTGTGGAAAGTCGGGATAGGATCTTCAGACATCTGAAGGAAATTTACATCATATGGATCAATGAAAGATTCCAGTAAAATACAAATGATGTTTGGTTCTGTATCAGAAGATACGGTTGTTGTTTCTTTAGAAGCATTTACCTGTGATTCGATCGCCTCAACAGAATCTTTGGAATAACCATCCGGCTTGCTCATTCCACGGCCGACAACACTTGTTGAGAAACCATAGACAAATCCGTAATCGGAGTAACCCTGAGCAATATTTGCAAAATAAGAAGCAATAATATTAGAGTTCTGTGCAGCCTGTGTTGTAACAGGGATTCCGATGATCAATAATGCAGCAATCGCAACCGGTGAAAGAACGTGATGACGTTTTCCCTGGTATTTCGGTCCTTTGATAAAGAACAGTACAAGAAATACGATGAAGGAAACGACGATACTAACCACAATTGTTGCCTCTTCGGCTGTGAAGTAATTTGTATTCTGCATAGCAAACAGGTCAGGGAGCATCTTGAAATCTGTATAGCTGAAAGGAGTTACACGGTTAGAAAGAATGATACCATTTACTGTTCCAAGGAAAATCCAAAGTCCTGTGATCAAAAGCCTTAACTGTGCTCTGCATTTAGACAGGTAAACAAGTGACAGGGAGGCAAATACAATAAAAGCATTGTAAAGATATGCCAGCGTATGTCTGTTTACGAAAGATACAGCAGAGAGCAGATTACGTCTGGAGATCACTTCAACAACAAAAGTGATGAAGCATGCCAGGATAAAGTGAAATACAAGTGAGTATTTATTCAGGAATGCGATCCTTTTATAATACTTCTCGCTGTGAGGTTTCTTTTTCGGTAATTTGGAGATGATCCATTGGATCTTCTCCTTTACCGGAGCCAGTTTTTTAATTATCTTATGTGATTTCTCTTTTATAGTCTGTAACATAAATCCTCCTTGTTTTGCGAAGCAAAATCCGAACTCCATGGTGAGGAGAGGATTTAGCCTCCTTGTTTTGCGAAACCTGTGTCTTTGCAAAAAAAATACAGGTGTATTACATCAATAAAGCAGTTATCTATCTGCAAATGAAAGAGCAAAGCTCTTAGTTAACAAGTAAAACACATGTAAAATATGAGTAAAAAATCTTTTTTTGATACTAAAAGAATATATCGCGTCTTTAAAAAAATTTCAATCGGAAAGATAAATAAAAAAGAAAGGACATTTGAGGTTTTTCTGGCAAAAATGAATAAAAAGGGAACAAAATATGAACAAAATGATGTAAAAGAAAGAAAAACTACCTGTATGAACCATCATTTTTAAGAGAAAACGGATTCATACAGGCAGTCCTGATAAAATACTTTCCTTATATAATGTGTGATGATAAGAAATGTTTCGGATCAGCAAATATTATTTCACAAACTTATTAATAGCTTCATTCAGATCTTTTAACACCTGGCTGTCGCCGGTTTCAATCGCGTCTACAACACAGTGATTAATGTGATCTTCAAGAATGATTTTCCCAATATTATTGATCGCAGAACGGACAGCAGCGATCTGGATGAGTACTTCACTGCAGTCTCTGTCGTTTTCAATCATTGTTTTGATCGCTTCCATGTGTCCGATGGCACGGTTCATACGATTGAGCACAGCCTTGGTATTCTCATGATGATGGTGATGTGGATGTGCTGCATGATCGCTGCTGTCGTGTGAATGTGTGTGTGTGTCATCATGTGAATGCACATGCGGGGTGTTATGTTTCTCATCGTGTGAATGTGTATAAGTAGTGCCATCTTCGGCGATATGTGTGTGTATGTTTGTATCAGTCATAAATACTCCTGTCTGTAAATTTACCAGTCGCTGTCCCAGTCAGTTCCGCCGGAGTCCCAGTCGCTGCCGGAATCCCAGTCATAACTGCTGTCTGAGTCAGAATGAGAGGCATAATGATCATCGTAATAGCTGCTGTCTTCAAATTCTGTCAGCGAAGTGGCCCATTCGGTATCGTCGTTGAGGTCAAATCTGTAATCAGATTTGTTGGATAACAGGTCTGCCGGGATACTGGAACGATCGATTTTATCGTAATCTCCATAGTAAGAATCATCATAGTATTCAAACCAGCTGTAACGGGTGTTGGCATAGATTGTGTCATTGTAATGATAATAAGTAACACCATAATAATTATGGAGCGGTATAAAAAGCAATATAAACGAAAGCACATAAAGCAAAGCATAAGAAATTACAGCATTCTTCAGACCGGATTGTTCTCCGAAGGTGAATTCTGCCAGCTTGTCGAGTACCGGAACATGCTTGTCACGACCAAGGATACAAAGTAAAACAAGAAGTCCGATCGCAACAAAAATCGAGCTAAAAAGAGCTGCTCCAAATCCCTTGACCATAGAATCAATAAATACGATCAGGCCAATTGGAATGATAATACAAAAAAACAGACCGACTGATTTGAAAAAATCCTTAACAGAATGTTTTTTCTTTGCTTTGGAGGAAGCAGAGTATTGTTTCTTCTGCTGGTTTAAAGCTTTCTGGTTTAAAATCTCATCCTTAAGCTTTAGATAGAGTTCATTGACAGCATAGGCCTCATCTGTACCCTTATAGCGGATCGCACGCTCGCCATTCGCCTTGTTCTTATATACGATAAACTGATCGCCATCCTGATAGATGCCGAAAGCTTTTGGCTTTGTGTAATTAATTCCAATAAAAAAACGGGTGGTTTCATAAGGGGGAAGGTGCCTGTCCTGATACCATTGCTGCAGCTCAGCAATCGTCTTAGGTGTATGATCGGCGGATCTCTTTACGGATTGGTTCGTGGCTCCGCAATAAGGACACTTCGTTGCGGTCTCATCAATCATGGAACCACAGTATTCACATTTTATCTGCATGGTAATCTCCCTTCTGTTGTTATTTCATAATTCTATTATGACATTATTTGACGACGGAATCAATATCGGGTTGTTGCAATCGTAACATAAATATGATAATGTGGACTTAATTATGAATTGTATGTAAATAATGTGTTTTGGCAAGAATAAAAAGTAGGGTATATCAATGTGATATACCCTGTTTTAAACAGAAATCCGGTCAGAACGGAGCAGACTTGCCGGGAGATGGAGAAGAGAATGAATTTGTTTGATATTATAGGACCGGTCATGGTCGGACCGTCAAGTTCCCACACAGCCGGAGCAGTGAAGATTGGAATCGTTAGCAGGAAGCTTCTTGCAGAGAAGGTAGTAAAAGCAGAGATTTATTTTCACGGATCATTTCTGGCAACAGGAAAGGGTCATGGTACAGATCGTGCTATTGTAGCTGGACTTTTAGGGATGAAGGTGGATGATCCTCAAATTCCGCACAGCTTTGAAATCGCTGCGAAAGAGAATATGGAATTTACGATTCATGGAATTGACCTTGGCGATGTCCATCCTAATTCGGTAAAGCTTATGCTGACAGGGATTTCCGGACGGACATTGGAAGTTGTGGCGGCATCAATCGGCGGTGGAAGTATCGAAATCTGTGAGATCGACGGACTGGCAGCAAACTTTGGAGGAGATTATCCGACGCTGATCGTGCACAATACAGACAAGCCTGGTTACGTGGCAGAAGTAGCAGCGATTCTTGCCGCAGAATCAGTCAATATAGCAACGATGAAATTGTATCGCGGAAGCAGAGGCGATAATGCAGTTATGGTGATCGAATGTGATCAGGAAATATCCGAAAAATGTATCCGGAAGCTGGAAGAAACAGATGGGATTTTCAAAGTAACATATCTGCCTATGGACGAGGAAACAGGGGAAAGAGAAAATCATGTATAAATCTTTAGAAGAGATCATTAAAACAGAAATACAAACAGGAAAACCATTCTGGAAGATTGTGCAGGAAGATGACTGCAGAGAAACTGGCACATCAGAAGAGGAATCATTTGAAAAAATGCGCTGTATGTATCAGGCTATGAAGGATGCAGATGCACAGTATGACGGAACCTTAAAATCGGCCAGCGGACTTGTTGGCACAGATGGAGAGAAAATACGGAAAGCCAGAGAAAACGGAACGCTATTCTGCGGAGCTTTTGTAGGTAAGATCATGGAAAAAGCATTAAAGACAAGTGAGTCAAATGCCTGCATGAAGCGAATTGTAGCAGCACCGACAGCCGGTTCGTGCGGTGTTGTACCGGCAGTTTTTCTGACGCTGCAGGAAGAAAAAGGATTCAGCGAAGAACAGATGGTAAAAGCCTTATATGTGGCAGCAGGCATTGGCGGAGTGATCGCAAGCCGTGCATTTCTTGCCGGAGCGGCCGGAGGATGTCAGGCAGAGATTGGTTCAGCATCTGCGATGGCAGCCGGAGGCGTTGCCTATCTGATGGGTGGAAATGCAAAGCAGATCTCGCATGCTGGTGCACTTGCACTGAAGAATCTCCTTGGTCTTGCATGTGATCCGGTTGCTGGTCTTGTAGAAGTTCCTTGCGTGAAGCGTAATGTTATGGGAGCCGTAAATGCAATGACTTCAGCGGATATGGTAATGGCCGGTATCGAAAGCCGCATTCCACCGGACGAAGTGATCGATGCCATGCGTGCCATCGGACGGAGTATGAACGAAGATATCCGTGAGACCGGAAAAGGAGGGCTTGCGGGCACTCCTACCGGTGTCGCGATCAGAGAACGCATGATGGGACAGCTTTAACCCTTCCACAATTACCATTCCATCCGTTCAAAGATGAACAGTCCTAACGTAAGTGTGCTTATCACAAATACTGCTCGCACTTCTAGTCTGCGTAAATGCTGCTATCGGCATTGTTTATTGCGTCCCCAAAATAAAACCACTTTGTTGAGATTATTTTGGGGACGCTTTTCTGCCTGGATAACAGCATTAACGCAGACACGATGTACTCGCGAAGTATTTGTGATAAGCACACTTACGTTAGGGCTGTCCAGCTCTGAACGAACGGAAATTATCAAAAAAGATACAATGCCTCGCTGCTAAATCCACACAGTTCTGACGCTGCTAAAGTTCAAGTGTTTCAAGGTCATAAGGAACGTAGAGGTTGCCGGAGAAGTACTGGCGGCCTTCTGCAGTGTAAAGTTCCTTACGGTTTTTAATGTTTTTATCTTCTGTGTGATAAAGCAGAAGATTTTTAACATGAAGCTTTTCAGCAAGTTCACTGGCATCTTTTGCGGTGGAGTGATGCTTTTCATAAGGTGCGAAGATATCTGCCTGGGAATAGAGACAGAATGCTTCATGCAGCAGCCATTCGCTGTTTTCTACATAAGGATAGCAGGAGCTGGAACATGGTTCATCTCCGCAGCAGGATAATTTTCTGCCATCACCCATGTCCATGCAGAAACCAAACTGTTTTGCTTTGGTTGAATGGATATCAAAAAAAGTCACTTTTTTACCGATGATGGTTTTTTCTTCTTTGTCTGCCACTGCAACAAGATGAAGTCTGTTGCCGATAAAACCGGTGAGTGGTGCACCGAGAGTTTCCTCTGCAATATTGTGCAGAATAGAGATCACTTCATCATGAGCATAAATATAGGCATCACCTTCGTATTTGCCGGCATGCATGCCGGAAGTGATCAGACGCATCATCCAGACAATTCCAAGAAGATGATCGATATGCTTGTGTGTGACAAAAATTTCATGAATATCATTAACAGGAATATGTACCTGTTTCAGCTGACGGAGAATTTCCATTCCACCTCCGCCGTCTACAAGAAAATGTCTGTTGTCATCCGAGATGACAAAACAGGTGTTGTAACATTCAGTAACTACCGCATGACCGGTTCCAAGCATTGTTATTTTCATTCTCATTAACCTCACTTTATATATAATTCGTGTGCCTTAAGTATGCAGTAAGAGTATAAAACAATAATTTTTGCAAAAAGAAAAGCACATCGAAAAAATTTTACAAAAAAGCACATTGAAAAACTATACTACCAAAAGAACGCTTTACTATAATATTTAACACAGAGAGAAAGAGAATGCAATAACTCCCTTTTCAAGCGGGAAAACATGCTGTATGATAAGTGTGTTATTCGGATGGAGAACAGGAGGAACCATTGTGCAGGAAAAGAAAAAGAGTAATAAAAAAGTAACAGATCATGCCAAAATGACAGATTATGCAAAGGCTTTACAGAAAAAATATAATTGGAAATCTTCTAAACCGGAAGAAGAAAAAAGAGTCACAAAAGACGTAAAAATTTCAAAAAAACAAAAAAATGAAAAAATTCCTAAAATAAAAACGGATCAAAAAATACAAAAAGATACAAAGGCTTCAAAATCGCAGGCCTGTCCTTACGCAAAAAAATGTGGGGGATGTGATTATCAGGGAATGCCTTACGAGAAGCAGCTGGAAGAGAAACAGACTTATGTCCGTAAAAATATCGGAGAATTTTGCAAGGTGCTTCCAATCATTGGCATGGACAGTCCGTATCACTACAGAAATAAAGTGCATGCCGTATTTGATGTGGAACGTCGGGGAAAGCATGCCGGCGGAGGGAGAAGAACAGCCGGAAACGGTCATGCCAAGTCTGCTCCGGGCGGTGTGATCTCAGGTGTATACAAAGCAGGAACGCATGAGGTTATTAACATTGATTCCTGTGAGATCGAAGATGAATTATCTTCTGCGATCATCCGTGATATCAGAGGATTATTGCATTCTTTTAAAATCAAAACTTATGATGAGGACACAGGTTACGGACTGCTCCGTCATGTTTTGGTTCGTCGAGGATTTCACAGCGGAGAGGTGATGGTAGTGCTTGTACTTGGTTCACCGATCCTTCCGTCAAAAAATAACTTTGTCAAGGCACTCCGCAAGTTGCATCCGGAGATCACAACCGTGGTTGTGAATGTGAATGACAAGCAGACGAGCATGGTGCTTGGCGAAAAGGAGACGGTGATTTATGGAAAGGGATACATCGAAGATACGCTTTGCGGCTGCACCTTCCGTATTTCACCAAAGTCATTCTATCAGGTAAATCCGGTTCAGACAGAAATCCTTTATAACAAGGCGCTGGAATACGCAGCACTGACTGGAAAAGAAAAAGTGATCGATGCTTATTGCGGAACCGGAACGATCGGACTTATCGCAGCATCCAGAGCCAGAGAAGTGATCGGTGTGGAGTTAAACAAGGACGCTGTAAAAGATGCGATCATTAATGCAAAACGCAATGAGATCAGAAACGAACAGTTTTATAATGCGGATGCCGGAGCATTTTTAGTAGAAATGGCAGAGCAGAAAGAGCACGCAGATGTGGTATTGATGGATCCGCCAAGAGCCGGAAGTGATGAGGCATTTTTGTCTTCGGTTGTAAAGCTTGCACCGGAGCGGGTTGTCTATGTATCCTGCAATCCGGAGACCCTGGCAAGAGATTTGAAGTATCTTACAAAGCATGGCTATAAGGCAGTTGAGTGCCAGCCTGTCGATATGTTTCCTTTTACGAAACATGTTGAGACAATAGTTGCACTACATCGGACAGATTTGTAAGAATCCTTGATTTGCACGAAGGCAACGAGGAGAGTTCCGAGGAAACAACTGGCTGCAAAGCCAGTGTTTATGAGGAATTCGACGACTGCACGCGAACCGAAAAGTTTGTAAAACTTTTCGGCTTCCGGCACTTTGAGAGGTTTTTCGGGTTTGACCAGAGTGACCGAAATACATACAAAAAGGCAATTTCTGATGGAGTAAACGTGTCTGTGGTATTGGACTGCGGCTTCGGAAACACATCAAAGGAAAAGTAATATTTTTATCATTCAACAGAATAAAAGAAACGTGAAAGAACGTTCATTTTCAAGAAAAATTGAAAGTGAGCGGTCTTTTTTTATACCTCTAAAACGGATTTATATTAAGACGTTTTGAAGGGCTGATTCGATATGTTCGAGAAAGGCGATATTATGGAGATGATCCGGAATGTAGATGTAAACAGATTGTCAAAGAGTGGTGATTCGAGACAGATGATTGCTTACCTGGTAGTTTTTTTACTATGGATTAAAAAAGAAAGAGGTTTGCTATATTGTAAGCAACCCCCTTGAAGTTCATATTCATGATAACGAAAGGTATATTTTTATTGAAAGTAGAATTGTTTTATTTTGATTTGTGTGGAGACTCTATTTTACTGTAAATATCGTCAACAGTATGATTTTTCAACTCTGAATAAAAAGAACTGATATACTGGGAAAAACACTCATTTGATACGGTTTTAATTTTTTCTTCGAAAAATGAAGATTCATCTGTTGAATCGTAAAATTTCAGAATTCGTTCGTCATCATTTGTTACTGTTGTATATACGTCATACAAGCTTATATCATTTAGGTCTTTTAGAAGTTGGGTTCCACCTGGCCCTGGTTTGCTTTCGATATAACCATTGCTCTTTAAATCGGCCATTACTCTCCTGACAATAGCGGAATCTGCACCTACTTTCCTAGAAATGAATCCACTGGTTATTTTCTCTTTTTCATAGTGCTTGCAAATCATCAATAATTGTAATGCTATTGTATATGTTGAAGAAATTTTCATATCGGCCTCCTTTGCTGCGATAAAAAATATCACAAAAAACTTGATTATCTCTATGAGGTGTGATATTATTTATTACAGATGTTGCGATAATTGATATCGCATCAATATAATATATTAGTTTTGCCTGAAAAGCAAGAATAAAAGGAAGGAAATATGAGAATGAAGAGAAATATTCTTAAAGTTTTAGAATGGAACTTAAATTTTGGAAGTTATGATGTTGTTCCAGCAGGATTTACAAGTGAATATATCAAGGATTTTGATGTTGCCATCCTTACAGAAATTAAAGCAAACAATGCTTTGATAAATATGATTGAATCTTTGGGGGACGATTATATTGTTTCTGAAGATCAAGGTGGATTTTCAAATCAAATAGTGATAATGGCAAAAAAGAAATACAAGTTGAAAAGAATTAATGGTGCACTTAGAAGTACCAATGAGGAATTGGAGCCTGATTTTGTTCATGGAATTATTATTGTCGGTAAAAAGAAAATTAATATTCTCGGAATAAGGATTAAAACGAGTGGTTACGGAGAACGATTTATACAAGCAAAGTTGATAAAAGAATATATATCCACAATTGATGGCTCAATTATTTGTGCCGGTGACTTTAATTCTGGTCAGATAAGAGGATTAGAAAATGCTGACTATTCAGATGTAGAGTCGCTGTATCAGTATCGTAGTAGAGGTAAGGAGTTGAGTGAGCTTAGATTTTATAATTTTCATCTGATAAAAGATTTAATTGGAGAGCGATTCATTCTTAAAGAAACTATGGGAGAGGATAACTCTTGGGGCTTATCTGAAAAAGAAGGAAACCTCGTTTATGGATTTGGGAAGCGGGTAAAGAATGATTTGTTATTCTACTCCAGCGATATCAAAGGGAATAGTAATTATTCATGGAAACATGTAAGACAGAATAGACAAAAATACATGGAAATGATTACAAAAAATTCCAAAAGACGTGGGAATAAAGTGGATCATGGATATCCCGATCATGCCAGATTAGTTGCAGAGCTTGTAGTATGAGGTGCAGATGATGAGTGTTAAGTTCCAAAAAGAAAAAAAGATGGGTATTTTATGAAGGAGAACTTTCATCTATTTACATTAATAGAGAATGAAATATTTAGTTGGGAGTTACAAATCGCAATTGATACTGCTACAGAGGGGCAGATTCATTCAATGATGTTTATACATCCGGTCGTAATTACAACAACAACAAAGTCTGCATATATTGAGTTCGCAAATGCAGCAAATTTATATTTGTCATCTGCCATGGGAAGGTTTTGGGTAAATGAAGATAATGATTTTTGTTATGAATGTTATCTGCCGGAATTTCTGCTGGAATATGAGAAGGAGTTGGAAAACCAGCTATTTGATAAGCCTTTTGCCCATTTTAGAGATTGTTTATCACCGCTTATGAAGATGAAAGACGGGGAATGGAACGCGGAATATGCAATACAATACCTTACAGAATTAAGGGAAAAAGGGTACGTTGACAATCAAGAATATAATCTTTGGTAGCTTACAGAGGGGGAGAAAAATGAATACTGGCATAAAGATAGAAACAGAACGTTTATTGCTCATTCCTGGTAGTAATGCCCGGGATAATGAGCCCTTTATACATATGCTTCGAAATGATGGAGATTTTCGTGAATTTTGCGGTATTGAATTTAATGAAAAATACTTGGCAGAATTTAATGATTATTTTGAACGCACAGGTCATGAAGAGTGCATTTATTCAATATTTCCTAAGGAAACAGATGAATTCATTGGCTATGTGGGATTCCATCGTGAACGTAATTCTGACTATGAAATTGAGTTTTACATCTCGAAGTCGCAAAGGAGAAAGGGATATTGTGAGGAGGCCTGCAAAGCGGTGACAGAGTTAATTTTTACAGAAGGATTATCGGTTGATGGAAATGTGATTAGTGTACAAAAGCTTTATGCAACAACGCTTGCAGAAAATATTGCTGTTATTAATCTTCTTTCAAAATTGGGTTTCAAGAGAGTTATATCTAAAGATGATCCGGTTCTTGTTATGGAAGGGTTTGTGGATGAGGAAACTGACGAGTTCTTCGGGTATTGTGTGTCAAAATATGTAATAGAAAAGAAATAATCGTCAATGGTTCCAGCCAGTCTTTCATATACATTGGTTCTTTGTTAAGGGCGTGTACCTCTGCAATATCAAGGTAGGCGGTGACAATCTTATTGAGAGCGTCAAGCTCCTGTTCTGTGAGATAGTTCTTTGCTACTTCTACATCAGAACGACGGATTTCGTTATGTTCCCACGAGGTAAGCCCCATATTTTTTTGAACCTGTTTGAAGAACAGGACAGAGCTTTCCGCATGGGGATCATAATCAATGCTGGTTGCATAGATTTCCAGAACCTTTCTCCAGAATACTTTTTCTGAAGAGCGGATGTCTCTGATACGTGCAAGCAATTCGTCAAAGTAATTGCCTCCGCCAAGTCTTTTCAGTCGGTCATCATCTAAGGCAAATCCTTTTTTCATATATTCCTTTAATATTCCCATAGCCCAGATACGGAACTGTGTACCACGATGGGATTTCACACGGTAACCGACGGAGATAATGACATCAAGGTTGTAGTAATCTACCTGATATGTTTTTCCGTCAGAGGCAGTTGTTGCAAAATTTGCAACAACTGAATTTCGTTGTAATTCACCTTCTTCAAATATGTTTTTGATATGCCTTGAGATAGTCGATTTATCTCTTTGGAACAGCTCTGCCATCTGGTCTATGGACAGCCATTCCTTGACGGTAGAGGTTCCGTTCATTTTCATCCAGCTTGTCATATCCGGGCTGTCTGTACTCCAACTGGATGCGCTGCCTTTCTTACGGAAATCAATCTTATCGAAAGGGAAAAGAAGCTTTTCAAAAATACTTCCGCAAAACCACATCTAAATCTCCTATAAGTGAGAGAGTAATCTTTTTAAAAATATTACTTCGAATACTAAAGCGTGAAGTAATTCATACAATCAGTATAACATAAAACAAACATATGTTCTACAACTATTTAATAAAAATCGAATATTCGTTTGCTAATACTGCGAAGTGTCTGGAATTTAGCAAGAAAATGGCGGTGCTTGGATTGATTCTATTGAACCACAGCGTACATCAAGCTGTTGAAATTAGGCATTGCATTTGTAATGCCCTTTTCAATGATTTTTAGTCCATTTCTTAGCAATTCATTCTCAAAGGTACTGAATGAAACCATCCTGCAAGATGTTCCTGCAACCATCATTTTTCCCGATTCATGTTCTCTTTCCTGAATCTCAAAAGCACTGCTGATATCGCTTTGCATTTCATAATTTCCATCACCCATTGAACAAATAAGTGCAATTCCATCTGATTTCAAATGACTATGAATGAATTGATAAAAGCCGTTTCTGTCTTCATCTAAAACTAGCATATGAATAACCGCAACGGAATAAATGAAATCAAACTTCTTATCCAAATCACCAGATAAACAATCCAAAACCATAAAATTTGATTCAAAATCCGGCATTTTTTTCTTGCAAAATGTTATCGCTTCAGGCGATATGTCGACTGCCATAAGGTTAAAACCATTTTCTAAAACGATTATGGAGTCTCTGCCTTCGCCACACCCAATTTCCAGTAACGACTGTTCAGTATGAAGGTTATATTTCTTAATAATATCCATAACGATAGGGGTATTTTCCATCTGTGCCCAACTGACACCTTTTTCATGAGCGGTTTTATATCGCTCTTCATAGGCCTCGTAATATTTTCTGTTCTCTTTTTGCATGAAAGCCTCCACATTAAAATTTGTACGTCATCCAGAACGAAGCTTATGCTTCACCGAATAGCTCTTTTGTAGTATAAGGTTCTTCCCTGGTAAGATGCAATACATTTATATTTTTTGCGATGAAAGAAATACTGAATCTTTGCGGCATTATGAAAATGGTTGCATGAATTTTGCGGTGGATTTTTTGTGACCGCAAAAAGGGGGATAAGAGAAATGACAAAAAATAGAATTATTACAGTACAAGGAATACCAGTTACAGTATTGAATGAGGATATAATTGTACAGGCTCCCAAAAGTCAGACCAAAAAATCTAACGATTGGGGGGTCGGTATTTTTATGGCGGTATTCCCTACAGACCGTTAGGTCGTACAGATACATGTCTCCGGTTTATATCAGTCCAACTTCACGAAATGCATTACCAAGTTCAGCAGGCATGGCATCTGCCAGTTCATATTTGATTTTTTCATTTGATTTCGCTTCACCCATAATGATACCTTCCATACATAAAGTGTAAAAAACAGACCGTGTGTTTACGCGGTCTGTTTTTTGCAGAAATAATTATTTATGCTGTTCTCTATACGTTGAAACGAGTTTCTGGATTCTGTCATATGGGTTTAATAAATCGCTGATAGAAGAATCATGATTTAAAGTATCAATGATGTAAGCGATGTATTTACTCATATCACAGTTGATATAATATGGTTTGGAAAGTAATTCCGGTGTCTGGTATGTGAGGTTTGTAGTAACTACTTTGTAGATAATGCCTTCTTCAACTGCTTTATCAAAGCGCTCGAGACCGTTTGTGAACAGACCGAAAGTAGAAACAACGAAAATACGGTTTGCGTTACGTTTCTTAAGCTCTGTAGCAACGTCGATCATACTCTCACCAGAGGAGATCATATCATCGATAATGATGACATCTTTTCCATCAACGGAAGTTCCAAGGAATTCATGTGCAACGATTGGGTTACGTCCATCTACGATCTTGCTGTAGTCACGGCGTTTGTAGAACATACCCATATCTACACCAAGTACGTTTGCAAGGTAAACAGCACGGTTTGTACCACCTTCATCAGGAGAGATGATCATTAAGTGGTCATTGTCGATCTTTAAGTCGTCACAGTTCTTTAAGATACCTTTAATGAACTGGTAAGCAGGCTGTACAGTCTCGAATCCTTTAAGTGGGATCGCATTCTGTACACGAGGATCGTGAGCGTCGAAAGTGATGATGTTGTCAACACCCATAGCTGTAAGTTCCTGTAATGCAAGAGCACAGTCCAGGGATTCACGTGCAGTACGTTTGTGCTGACGGCTTTCATATAAGAAAGGAATGATAGCTGTGATACGTCTTGCCTTACCACCTACTGCAGCAATGATACGCTTTAAATCTGCATAGTGGTCATCTGGAGACATGTGGTTCTGGTGACCGGAAACGGAGTAAGTAAGGCTGTAGTTGGTAACATCAACCATGAGATAAAGGTCATATCCACGGACAGACTCTTTGATCACACCTTTTGCTTCACCGGTTCCGAAACGAGGTACGGAAGTAGAGATGATGTAAGAGTCACGATGATACCCATTGAATGCAGCCTCATTCTGGTGAGCATGCTCTCTTTTCTCTCTCCAGCCTACCAGGTACTTGTCGACTTTGGCACCTAATTCTTCACAGCTTTTTAAAGGGATTAAGCCGAGGGCGCCGTCAGGCATGGTTTCTAGAATTCTTTCATCGTTTGGCATGAGTGATTTTCCTCCATATTGTAAAAACATTAACAATTTATTTTCAATAGATGATGAATAAGGGGATATTCAGAGCATCTAGAGAATACATACTGATTACTTTCTGCTGCGCTTCTTCAGACGGATATCGTCTCCAAAAAGCTTGATCAGCGTATAACTGCTGGATATTCGGGAAAGCACACGCTCCGAATAAATATCCGCGATCTGGTTCATGTTCAGGTTTGTGGAAATGATCGTGGATTTCCTGCGCAGGATACGTTCGTTCAGGCAGAGAAACAACTGCGAAGTAGTGAACGAATTGGCAAGCTCAGTGCCAAGATCGTCAATGATCAGAAGGTCGCAGTCAAAAATATTCTGGTGTGCAGCGATTGCATCGGCATCCTTTTCAAACACACCTTTGCTTAATATATCAAATAATTGGAATGCCGTAAAGTAAATTACGGAATGTCCGGAATCTAACAATTCCTTTGCAATACAGTTTGACAGAAAAGTCTTTCCGATACCGGTATCCCCATAAAAATAGAGATTGGCAAAAGAAGTGTCAAACTGATCAATAAATTCATGGCATTTTGCAACAGCGGATCTGGCGGTTGCAAGAGAGCTGAGTCCGGTAACTGGATTGACGTCCTGATCGGAATAATAGTCAAAAGTCAGCGTGGAGAAATTCTCGCGGGTGAGAATTTCACGGATATTGGACTGCGTATAGATCAGATCGATCGCCTGCTGTCTGAAACAGTGACATGGCTTCCCGTTAATATATCCTGTGTCTTTACAGTCAGGACATACATAGACCGCTTCAAAATAATCATCCGGAAGAGAAAGCTCTTCCATGAGAGCCTTCTTCTGCTTACGGAGTTTGGAAAGTGCCTGCTTTAATTCATTCAGAGCTTTGGAGTCACCGTCAAGCAGCCGCCTTGCACAGGCAACGGATGTCTCAGCAATAGAGGCATCGATGGATTTTAACTCAGGAGACCTTTCATATGCAGCTTTGGTACGCTTTTCAAGATCATGTTGTGCTTTTAATTGTTTTGCATCATATGAGCGAAAAATCTCGTCATACTGGGAATTATTTAATGCCATTACATTCTCCTAAATGAGTGAGTGCGGTTACTGTTGTGCGGATGTCTGGAGCAGCATCTGTTCCAGCTCGTCATAGTCATAAGAACGCTGTGTGAAGTTGTTGAAGCGGTTACGACTCGGTGTCTGCGTGGTTTCATTGCCTGTTGCAGCCTTTTTCTTCATCTGATGTGCCTCATCAAGCCTGTCAACGTCTGAGAGATGAGTCACATTCTGCTTTTTCCAGTTTGTAAGGATAGAGTCAATATATTCAAACTTTGGCTGATGGATCGACTGTATCGTGCGTTCACAGGCAGCAGTGATGATCTCGGTGGAAAAACCATAGGTGGATTTCCACTTATCAATGTAGGCAGTCTCTGAAGGAACCAGAGAGCGTCCTGTAATGCCAAGTGCTTTCATAACTGCAAAATAAAGCTGACTGTGAAGACTGGAAGCCTGCTTGGCTTCATCGACAGTCGAGATATGGTTCGCCGCCCAGGCAAGAGCGACTTTTTCTATGTAACGGATGCTGGTGTGTCCCTTGGTCACGCAGTATTCAATCAGATATTCGATCAGATCAGCGGAAAAACCAAGTCCGTCATACCAGTAAAGGATACTGTTCATATCGGTAGGTGTTAAGATGCGTCCAAGATAACGCTCTGCAATAAATAATAATTCGGCAACCGGTTCCTGTCTGCGGAAAGTTGCAATTTCTTCGGCAGAGTATTCCTTTGATGCAGCTTCGGAAATGCTGTCTGGTGCAGGATCAGAGGTGCTGTCAGTGGAAGCAGGAGCTTCCGGGAGAGTGGCTTCCTCTGCGGCGGATCCGTCAGCGGTCAGATTACCGCGGCTTGCAGTATCTAAAAAGCATACACCGGTCAAGTTCTCGCTGGAATCATATTCCAGACGCAGAAGATGCATGCGCTCCCAATAACTTAAGGCACGCCTGATGTCCTTTTCTGTATGTTCGAATTTATCAGCGATGGCAGAGATAGAGAATGCCGCATCTGGGGCATTCAGCTGCCTCAGCAGATAAAGATATATTTTCACAAACTCTCCATTGGCATCCGTCATGTATTCGTCGATAAATACATTCGATACACTGGTGGCAGAAGTCTGTCTGTCACTATGAAGTGTGATATTAGCCATTGTGTTCCTTCCTTTCCATTATAACCCGACCAAAATTATAGCACAGGAAAGGAAAAAAGAGAAGAAGAAAATTGCCCACAAACCCAGTAAAATCAAGGGTTTTCAAAAATGTGGATAATGTGGATAAAAAATGGATAAAACTTTATATTTTTTATGACAAACGCTACAAGCCTTATAAATCAAGGATTTTCAAAAAAATTATAAAAAATGTGGATAACTTTATGTAAACAAAAAAATCCACATCCAATCGTTGAAGTTTTCCCCAATCGGATGTGGATAATGTGGATAACTTACTTGCCAAGCAGGTTTTCGCCTACTTTTACAATGTCTCCGGCACCCATAGTTATCAACAAATCACCGTTTATACAATTTTCAAGTAAAAATTTCTCGATTCCCTCAAAGGATGGAAAATAGTGGCAGTCTACGCCGCGTTCTTTTAATTTTGCCTCAATATCCCTGGAAGATATGCCGTATGTATTCTTTTCGCGGGCAGCATAAATATCTGCAAGAACAACAAGATCAGCCATGGATAATACATCAGCGAAATCATTTAAAAATGCCTTGGTACGTGAATAAGTGTGTGGCTGGAATACAAGTACAAGACGTTTATGAGGGTATTTCTGTGCAGCATTCAGTGTTGCACGGATCTCAGTAGGATGATGTGCATAATCGTCGATCACGGTAATGCCGTCTACCTGTCCTTTGTACTGGAAACGTCTGTCTGCACCGCCAAATGCAAGAAGCCCCTTTGCAATGTCTTCTTTGGAGATCTTAAGATCCAGGGCAAGTGCGATCGCTGCAAGCGAATTGGATACATTGTGAAGTCCCGGTACATTTAAGGTGACATCCATTACTTTTTCGCCATGGTACATGGCAGTATAACTGGCACAGGCTTTGTCATTGAATGTAATGTCTGCCGGATAAAAGTCACAGGCATCGGTCATGCCGTAGGTGATGATCAAAGGAGCAAGACCTGACACGATTTCCTGATAATCATCGATCTCACCGTTAATGATGATGGCACCGTCGTCTTTCGTATTTTTTGCAAAAGAATGGAAAGAGTGACGGATATCTGCAAGATCTTTAAAGAAATCAAGATGCTCCGCTTCAATATTCAGGATGATGCTGTATTTTGGACGGAAATTCAAAAAGCTGTTCGTATATTCACATGCTTCGGAAATAAACACATCAGACCTGCCGACTCTTAAATTCCCGTCGATTGCCTGAAGAATGCCGCCTACGGTGATCGTCGGATCCGCCTTGGCCTGAAGAAGGATCTGGGAGATCATGGAAGTTGTGGTTGTCTTTCCGTGAGTACCGGATACAGCGATGGAATTCTTATAATTGTCCATGATCTGTCCGAGAAGCTCTGCTCTTGTGAGCATTGGAAGATGGGCTTCTTTTGCAGCAATAAATTCCGGATTGTCTTCCCGGATGGCTGCTGTGTATACAACAAGGTCAATTCCCGGGATAATATTGGAAGCTTTCTGACCATAGAAGATCTGCATTCCCATATGCTCTAAATGTCTGGTGAGCTCAGATTCTTTTGCA
Source organism: uncultured Roseburia sp. (assembly GCA_934292805.1). Lineage (GTDB taxonomy): Bacteria > Bacillota > Clostridia > Lachnospirales > Lachnospiraceae > Roseburia. The sequence goes on from CAKQXQ010000002.1 coordinate 30,529, forward strand.
TCAGATCCGGATACTGTGAAGTGTTCCTCATGAAGGATCTCCGCAAGCCCGCTCATGCTGATTCCACCGATACCTATAAAATGAATATGGATCGGATCACTAAAATTAATTTTATACATATAAAGTACCTGCCTGTTTTCTTATTATTTCTTAGTTTTTATTTCAAAGCTAATTATAACCTCATATCAGGAATTTGCAAATTGTTTCTTTGGGATAAAGTGGGGGTCTGGATAGTTAAAAAAATAACAAATTCTGCATGCTGAAATTAGGAAAAATGTCGAAAAAGGTTAAATAAAATGATATTTTTGTATATTTTGTCGAAAATAAAGAAAAATCAAAAAAATAATTGTGTAAAATGATGTACAATTGTAAATAGGTGTGATATACTGAAAAATACAAAGAGGACAAGAAAGTGACAAGAGGTGATTGACGTGATTCGAAAAGAAATGATAGCAATGCTATTAGCAGGTGGTCAGGGAAGCCGACTGGGCGTACTGACGGCAAATGTTGCAAAACCAGCGGTTACGTTTGGTGGAAAGTATCGTATTATTGATTTCCCACTTAGTAACTGCATTAATTCCGGTATTGATACAGTAGGTGTATTAACCCAGTATCAGCCATTACGTTTGAACACTCATATTGGAATTGGTATTCCATGGGACTTAGACCGCAATAACGGAGGTGTAACGGTACTCCCGCCTTATGAGAAGAGTGATAACAGCGAATGGTATTCCGGAACAGCGAATGCGATTTATCAGAACATGAAGTACATGGAACAGTATAATCCGGAATATGTACTGATTTTATCAGGTGATCATATCTATAAGATGGATTATGAGGTAATGTTAGATTTCCATAAAGAGAACAATGCAGATGTTACGATCGCTACCATGCCGGTACCATTAGAAGAGGCAAGCCGTTTTGGTATCGTGATCGCAGATGAAAATAAGAAGATCCAGGAATTCGAAGAGAAGCCGGAGCATCCAAGCAGCAATCTTGCATCTATGGGTATTTACATTTTCAGCTGGAATGTACTGAAAGAAGCACTTACAGCAATGAAGGACCAGAGCAACTGTGACTTTGGTAAACATATCATTCCATATTGCCATGAAAAAGGACAGCGTCTGTTTGCATATGAGTATAACGGATACTGGAAGGATGTAGGAACCCTTGGCTCTTACTGGGAAGCAAATATGGAACTTATCGACCTGATCCCGGAATTCAACCTTTATGAAGAATATTGGAAGATTTATACCAAGAGTGATATTATCCAGCCACAGTATTTATCAGAGGATTCTGTTGTTGAGAAGAGTATTATCGGTGAGGGATCCGAGATCTTTGGTGAGGTACATGGCTCTGTATTAGGAGCAGGTGTCACCATTGGAAAAGGAAGTATCGTCCGTGATTCCATCATTATGAAGGGAACACAGATTGGTGAGAATGTTATAATTGATAAGGCAATCGTTGCTGAGAACTGCTGCATTGGTGACAATGTCAGACTTGGTGTTGGAGAAGAGAAGCCGAACAAGTTCAATGAAAAAGTATATTCCTTTGGTCTTGTTACGATCGGTGAGGATTCAGTTATCCCGGCAAACGTTTCAGTCGGAAAGAACACTGCAATTTCCGGCAGGACAGAAGCAGCAGATTATCCGGAAGGATTGCTTGACAGCGGTGAAGTAATTATTAAGGCAGGTGACTCAGAATGAAGGCAGTAGGAATTATTTTGGCTGGTGGTAATAACAGCCGTATGCAGGAACTATCCAACAAGCGAGCAATTGCAGCAATGCCGATCGGAGGAAGCTACCGTAGTATTGACTTCGCTTTGAGCAATATGAGCAATTCTCATGTACAGACAGTTGCAGTACTGACACAGTACAGTGCAAGATCTCTGAATGAACATTTAAGTTCTTCCAAGTGGTGGGATTTCGGTCGTAAACAGGGTGGATTATACGTATTCAACCCGACAGTCACTGTGGATAACAGCTGGTGGTATCGTGGAACAGCAGATGCGATGTATCAGAATATCAACTTCCTGAAAAAGCGTCATGAGCCATATGTGATCATTTCAAGTGGTGACTGCATCTATAAGATGGATTACAATAAGGTATTAGATTATCATATTGAGAAGAAAGCAGATATTACTGTAGTCTGCAAGGATATGGATCCGGGAGTGGACGTAAGCCGTTTTGGTGTTGTACGTATGAACGAGGATTCCAGAATTGTAGAATTCGAAGAGAAGCCAATGGTTTCCCGGTCCAATACGATTTCTACAGGTATCTATATTATCAGAAGAAGACAGCTGATCGAGATGTTAGAGAGAAGCGCTGATGAAGGAAGATGGGATTTTGTTACAGATATCCTGATCCGTTATAAGAACATGAAACGTATCTATGGTTATAAGATGAAAGAATACTGGAGCAATATTGCAACAGTGGAATCTTACTACCAGACAAATATGGATTTCTTAAAACCGGAAGTAAGAAAGTACTTCTTTAAAGATGAACCGGAAATCTACTCCAAAGTAGATGATCTTCCAGCTGCAAAATACAATGTTGGTTCAGAGGTGAAGAACAGTCTGATCGCCAGCGGATGTATTATTAACAGCAAGGTAGAGAATTCCGTATTATTCAAGAAAGTATTTGTAGGAAAGAACTGTGTGATCAAGAATTCAATCATTCTGAATGATGTATATATTGGGGATAATACACATATTGAGAACTGTATTGTTGAGAGCCGCGACACACTGAAAGCAAATACATATTATTGTGGTGAGAACGGAATCAAGATCGTTTCCGGACACAACGAAAGGTATGTTCTTTAGGAGAAGAATATAATATACAAGGACTAGCATACAGGCAGACCGAGAAGGGGGACTAGGCGTCATGCAGATTACAGATGTCAGAATTCGAAAAGTAGAAAAAGAAGGCAAGATGAAAGCTGTTGTATCCATTACCATTGATGAGGAGTTTGTGGTACATGATATCAAGATTATTGAGGGTGAAAAAGGTTTATTCATTGCAATGCCAAGCAGAAAGGCAGCAGATGGAGAATACAGGGATATCGCACATCCGATCAATTCGGATACGAGAGACCGCATCCAGAAGTTAATCCTTGAAAGATATCAGGAAGCACTGGCAACAGAAGAATAAGAACTGCAGATTTGCGGGACGCTATGGGGATAGCGTCCCGATTCTTTTTTTATGCAATAGGAAACTTTGTTCCAGAAAATTACGCTGTAATGTTTTTGCATATACTTGCCAAATCAGAAAACATCTGTAAAATAGAATACAGAATAAACGAGATAGGGAGAGAATAGAAGATGGAACAGTTAAAAGCAGTGATTCTTGCAGCAGGAAAAGGAACCAGAATGAAATCAGACCTTCCGAAGGTTGTTCATACAATCGAGGGAAAATGCCTTGTGGATTATGCGATCGATGCAGCAGAAGGTGCAGGAGCTACAGATATCTGCCTTGTGGTTGGATATAAGCATGAGGTGGTGGAAAACAGTATTTCCCATAAAAATGTGAAATTCGCACTGCAGGAGGAACAGCTTGGTACAGGGCATGCAGTGAAGTGTGCCAGAGATTTTCTAGGAGAAGAAGGTCAGACATTAATCCTGTTTGGGGATACTCCGCTTATCACAGCTGATACATTGAAGCGTCTGGCAGAACATCACAGAAAGAACGGCAATACAGTTACGGTTCTTTCCGCCATGATCGACGATCCGACCGGATATGGAAGGATTATCCGCGATGCGGAAGGCAGATTCGTGAAGAGTGTAGAGCACAAGGATGCTTCACCGGAAGAGTTAGAGTCTCATGAGATCAATTCCGGCATGTACATTTTCGATACAAAAGAATTGAAGGAAGCTCTCGATAAGCTGACACCGAACAATGCACAGGGCGAATACTATCTGCCGGACACATTGGAAATTATTAAGAATAAAGGACTGAAAGCAGATGCTTTTGCACTGGAAGATCCAGAAGATATCACAGGTGTCAACGATCAGGAGCAGTTAGCCGCTGCCGCACAAATTATCCGTGCGAGAGAAGCAAATAATCAGTAATCTAAAGAAGAAATTATTATTAAAAGAGCGAGGAGAACAGGACATGTTTTTAATTGCAGGATTAGGAAATCCGACAAAGCAGTACGAGAAGACGAGACATAATATTGGCTTTGATGTCATGGATGCCCTGGCAGAGAAATATAATATCAGTATCAGTGAGAATAAGCACAAAGCACTTTTGGGAAAAGGTGTGATCGAAGGGCAGAAGGTTGTTCTGGCAAAACCTCAGACATATATGAATTTAAGCGGCGAGAGTGTGGCAGAACTGGTGAATTATTATAAGCTCGATCCGGAATCAGAGATGATCGTGATATTTGATGACATCAGTCTGGAACCGGGTAACATCCGCATCCGCAAAAAAGGAAGTGCCGGCGGTCATAATGGGATAAAGAATATTATTGCGATGACTGGCACACAGAATTTTATGCGTATAAAGGTTGGAGTCGGAGAGAAGCCGAAAGGATGGGATCTTGCGGATTATGTTCTCGGACGTTTTGATACAGAAGACCGCGCCAAAGTTGAGGAAGCGATCCAGCATGCAATCGATGCCGCGGTGATGATGATGCAGGGCGAAGTGGATAAGGCAATGAACGATTACAACACAAAGAGCAAGTAATTGTCTGCAGAGAGGAGTACAGACAACGTGAGAACATTCACAGAACCGTTAAAAGAGCTGCAGGGTTATGAAGAATTAGAACAGACAGTTAAGAAAACGGAAGGAGTCATTCAGGTATCCGGATGTATCGATGCTGTAAAATCGCATATAGCGTATAGTGTGGGCAATGGTTCTGGAAACAGGATCATTGTTACTTTTCATGAGCAAAAAGCAAAAGAATTATTAGAAGAATATCGCTTTTTTGATAAAAATGCAGTGTATTATCCGGCAAAAGACATTTTGTTTTATCAGTCGGATATCAGAGGAAATGTTCTGACATCGGAGCGTATCAATGCGTTAAAAATGCTGGCAGAAGAGAAGGAGTGCACGATCATTACCACGTTTGACGGATTGATGAACCCAATGCCATCTCCGGCGAAGTTCATTCAGGCAGTAAGGAAGATCGCAGTAGGAGATACGCTGGAACTGAACGCATTGACACGTCATCTGGTAGAACTGGGATATGAGAAGAATTATCAGGCAGAGACGATGGGAGAGTTTTCAGTGAGAGGTGGAATTATTGATATTTTTCCACTGACGGAAGAGAATCCATTTCGAATTGAACTCTGGGGAGATGAAGTGGATTCGATCCGCTCATTTGATCCACAGAGCCAGCGTTCCATCGAAAATCTGGAAGAGATTTATATCTATCCGGCATGTGAACTGGTCCTGACAGAAGAAGAACGAAGAGCCGGTGTTGAGAAGATACAAAAAGAAGCCAAAAAAGTATCGGCAAAATTCCGCAAAGAAATGAAGACAGAAGAAGCTTACCGTGTACAGTCAATGGCAGACCAGATTGCGGAAGAAACGATGGAATACGGAATTACCGCAGGTCTGGATGCATACTTATCTTATTTCTGTGAGGAAAGAGCTTCTTTGCTGGATTATCTGAAGAAGGAAGAGACAATTGTATTTCTGGATGAAACAGTGAGGACGATCGAGCGTGGGCAGTCAACAGAAACAGAATTTTCAGAGAGCATGAAACAGAGACTGGAAAAAGGTTATATCCTGCCGGGACAGCTTGGGGAACTTTTTTCCTGCCGGGAAATACTTGCCAGGATCAATCAGATGCACTGTATCGCACTGGTTGCACTGGATATGAAATGTGGACAGTTAAACATAAAAGAGCGGGAAGCAATTGAAAGCAGGACAGTGAATCCGTACAACAATAGCTTTGAACTTCTGATAAAAGATCTTAAGCGTTACAAGAAGAACGGATACCGGATGGTATTGCTTTCAGGATCGAGAACGCGTGCAAAACGTCTGGCGGAAGATCTCATGAATGAAGAACTTCCGGCATTTTATTCAGATGATTTTGAAAGACAGCTTCGTCCGGGTGAGATCATGACTGCGTATGGAAAGATAAAAAAAGGTTACGAGTACCCGGCAGTAAAATTTGTCGTTATTTCTGAGAGTGATATTTTTGGCACAGAAAAGAAAAAAAAGAAACGACACCGCATGTACGAGGGAGAGAAAATCGCCAGCTTTACAGATTTAAATATTGGTGATTATGTTGTGCACGAGAATCATGGTCTTGGAATCTATCGCGGAATAGAAAAAATCGAAGTAGATAAGACCGTAAAGGATTATATCAAAATCGAGTATGCAGGAGGCGGAAATCTTTATATTCTTGCAACCCAGCTGGAGCTGATCCAGAAGTATGCCAGCGCAGATGCCAGAAAACCAAAGTTAAACAGGCTCGGCGGACAGGATTGGAATAAGACCAAAACAAAAGTGCGAGGAGCGGTCAAAGAGATAGCAGGAGATCTTGTGCGCCTGTATGCCGCCAGACAGAGTGAGCGTGGTTTCGCATATGGACCGGATACTGTGTGGCAGCGGGAATTCGAGGAGAAGTTCCCGTTCGAGGAGACAGAGGATCAGGATCTGGCGATCGAGGCAACGAAAAAAGATATGGAGAGCACGAAAATAATGGACCGCCTGATCTGTGGGGATGTTGGCTATGGAAAGACAGAGATTGCGATCCGGGCGGCATTTAAAGCAGTCCAGGATGGAAAACAGGTTGCTTTTCTGGTGCCGACTACGATTCTGGCACAGCAGCATTACAACAATTTTGTGCAGAGAATGAAAGATTTTCCGATAAATATCGATCTGCTCTGTCGTTTCAGGTCTGCCGGTGAACAGAAAAAGACGTTAGAAAAACTGAAAAGAGGACAGGTGGATATTATTATCGGCACACACCGCCTCTTATCAAAAGATGTCGTGTTTAAGAATCTCGGACTTCTGATGATCGATGAGGAACAGCGTTTTGGTGTGACCCACAAAGAAAAAATCAAACAGTTAAAAAATAACATTGATGTACTCACACTGACAGCGACACCAATTCCGCGGACACTGCACATGAGCCTGATCGGAATCCGTGATATGAGTGTCTTAGAAGAACCGCCGATGGACAGGATACCGATCCAGACATATGTGATGGAGTACAATGAGGAGCTTGTACGCGAGGCAATTTCCAGGGAACTGGCAAGAGGTGGGCAGGCGTATTATGTATACAACCGGGTGAAAGAAATTGCAGATGTTGCAACAAAAATTGCTGGGCTTGTGCCGGAGGCAAATGTTGCATATGTACATGGCCAGATGAAGGAGACGGAACTGGAAAATATCATGTACAAATTCATTAATGGTGAGATAGATGTTCTTGTAGCAACAACGATCATTGAAACCGGCCTTGATATTTCCAATGTCAATACGATGATCATTCATGATGCAGATAACATGGGACTGTCCCAGCTGTATCAGCTCAGAGGGCGTGTGGGCAGGTCGAACCGGACAGCATATGCTTTTTTAATGTATAAGCGTGATAAAATGTTGAAAGAGATCGCAGAGAAAAGACTTGCTGCGATCAGGGAATATACAGAGCTTGGAAGCGGATTTAAGATCGCAATGCGTGATCTTGAGATCCGTGGAGCCGGAAATCTGCTCGGAGCAGAGCAGCATGGACATATGGAAGCAGTTGGATATGATCTTTACTGCAAAATGCTAAATGAGGCAGTGAAGGAAGCAAAAGGCATGAAACCGGAAGAAAGCTTCGATACAACGATCGATATTGATATCGATGCGTACATTCCGATGGGGTATATTCCAAATGAAGTCCAAAAACTTGATATCTATAAAAGAATTGCGGATATTAAGACGGAGGAAGAAACGGAAGAGATGTTGGAAGAACTGATCGACCGTTTTGGAGATCCACCAAAACCGGTAGAAAATCTGCTTTACATTGCAAAGATCAAGTCGCTGGCACATGAAGTTTATATGACAGAGATTTCGCAGAAATCGGAGACGATTAAATTCACACTTTACGCAAAAGCAAAGCTCGATGTGGCAAAGATACCGGAATTTGTAGCATCCTATGGGAATAATCTGAAGTTTACTATGGATGCAAAGGCACCGTATTTTACTTATTTTATGAAAAAGAATTCCAGAGAAAAAAATACAGATGCAAGGACAATAACGGAAAGCTTTTTAAATGATGTGAAAAGCCGGCTGAAGCTATGTGAGATGGCGGACTCTGTGAAAAATGAGTGAAAAATCTTGCGGCGGACGTAAAAAAGAACTATAATAGTACAATCTGGTTATCAAAGTTTTTATAACCGGGAAACATTGGCTGCCCATGCAGGGACTATAGGTGGGCAGATAGGAGGATATATGAACGCAAAGAGATTTACAGCACTGCTGATAAGTGGTGTGATGGCAGCATCCGTTCTGGCTGGATGTGGTGGCATAGATAAGGATGCGACCGTTGCAACTTTAGACGGACAGGAGATCAAATTAGGAATCGCCAATTTTGCAGCACGTCTGCAGCAGGCTCAGTATGATGATTTTTATACAGCATACTTCGGAAAAGATGTATGGAATTCAGATCTGTATAATAACGGAACAACGATGCAGGACAATGTGAAAGACACTGTGATCGGTTCGATTGAAGATATGTATGTTTTACAGAATCATATGTCAGACTATGATATTTCACTTTCTGACGAGGAAACCACTGCGATCGCTGATACAGCAGCAGAATTTATCGCAGCAAATGATGAGAAGGCATTAGATGCACTTGGGGCAACAGAAGATATCGTAAAAGAGTACCTGACTCTTGTTACGATCCAGAAAAAGATGCATGATGCGATCATCGCAGATGCAGACACGAATGTAAGTGATGAAGATGCCAACACAAGTGCATACAGCTATGTTACAATTTCAAAGACAAGCTACAAAGATGCTGACGGCAATTCCGTAGATTATACAGACGAAGAGAAAGAAGCTCTTCCGGATACTGTAAAAGAATTCCGTGATGAAGCAGCAGCCGGTTCTCTTGATACAGCAGCAGATGCACATGGTTACACAGTAAGCAGCGGAACATTTGCATCTGATGACACAACACTTGACGAGGCAGTGCTGAGTGCATTGGAGGGACTTACAACAGAAGGTCAGATTTCCGACGTGGTAGAGACAGACAGTTCTTATTATGTACTCCGCCTGGATCAGATCACAGATGCTGATGCGACAGAGCAGCACAGACAGCAGATCATCAGCCAGAGACAGAGCGATCTTTATAACGAAGTATTAGACGGATGGAAAGAAGATGCAGAATGGGTACTGAATGAGAAAGTATGGGAGAAAGTTTCTTTTGACAATCTGTTTACAACAACGGTAGAATCTACCGAAGATACAGAGAATGTTCAGAATACAGAAGTGACAGAAACAGAAGCAGTAGAGGCAACTGAATCCGTACAATAACAGAATTTGACAGAATGGGATAATCAGAGAAAGAAATTTTTCTGGTTATCCTTTTTTGATTTTTCGGTTAAGCTTGTGAAAGCGGAATGTTTATGATATCCTAAAAATTGGTAATCCGTTAGAAAACGCTGACTGCAAAGGAGCAGCAGACAGCATCATATTGAGACAGTTAATAAGGAAATAGCAGATGAAAAAAGAAAATAATAAAGATAATATTGTATTGATCGGAATGCCGGGTGTTGGTAAAAGCACAGCGGGAGTTGTTCTTGCGAAAGTGCTTGGCTATCAGTTTGTAGATGCAGATCTGGTAATACAGAAGGAAGAAGGGAAGCTGCTTCATCAGATTATTGAAGAAGTGGGAACCGAAGGGTTTATTGCTGTTGAGAACCGTGTGAACAGCTCTCTGTGCGTGGAACATTCCATTATTGCTACCGGCGGAAGTGTTGTTTACGGAAAAGAGGCAATGGAGCATTTAAAAGAGATCGGAACAGTCGTTTATCTGAAGCTTCCTTATGAAGAACTGAACCGCCGCCTGAAGGATATTAAAGGACGTGGAGTTGTTTTAAAGGACGGACAGACATTAAAAGATTTATATGAAGAACGGGTTCCGTTGTATGAGCATTACGCAGATATCATCGTAGATGAATATGGTTTGAACGTAGAGAGAACCATAGATAAAATTTTGGAATTAAGGAAAGAGATATCATGCAGAAAATAAAGATGACAAGGAAAATAGTCATTCAGGTATGTTGCGTGGCAGGATTATTTTGCATCCTGCTGTTTTGTGCGCTGGCACAGAAAATATGCCTGGGACAGAAATACCAGCAGGTTTATTATAATGGAGAGTGGATTGGAAATGTATCCGGATATGCAGATGTAGATGCACTGATGCATCAGGTGCGGAGAAAGATTGCAAAGCAAAGCAGCACACCGGTATGTATGGATTATGAATATTCCTGCACACAGGGCAGAAGATTGTTTACACCGATTCTTTCGGAGAATGCATTAAAAGAAACGATTGAGGAGAGAATGAAAGTATCCGAGGTAGATTCTCTTGTGCGTGCTTATACAGTAGCAATCGAAGGATATCGTGGTAATTTTTCCAGTATCGATGAAGTGCTGGAATTTTTGAATACTGTAAAAGATAAGGCTGATACGGATGGACAGTTTAAAACCCGGATTTTAAAAGAGGAAGGGCATATCGGCGGCATCGCAAGAGCAGTATTAAAACCGGTGAATGCCAGGGAAGAAACAGAAAATGAACCGGAAGAAACACTGGCAGATAAAGTCGCTGCCGGAGTGAATGCAGCATTTTGCTATCAGATGGAATACGCAGATGCAAATCCTTCAGACAACAGCTATGAAACAGGAATCTTAGATATGGGGTTTGTTGAAAAAGTTGAGGTTTATGAGAAGTATGTTTCGCAGGATGAACTTTCCAATGTTCCGGACGAAGTAGAAGAAGTAACAAAAGATAAAGAAACGAATAAAATATATGTAGTACAGAGTGGGGATGTTCTTTCCGTGATCGCAATGGATCATGATACAACAGTTGCGAATATCGTTGCATTGAACGGATTTGACAGTGCAGAGGCAAGAATTTATCCGGGGCAGGAGATTATTATCGCAGTTCCGGAACCTGATCTGAGTCTTCGTGTAAAACAGGGTGAAGTATATGAAGAAGACTACAATGCCGAACCTACGATCATCAAGAATGATACATGGTATACGACGAAACAGGTTGTACATCAGGAAGGAACGACCGGTCACAGGGAACGAAATGACATTGTAACGTATGAGAATGGGATAGAGGTATCCAGAGTACTTGCACATCAGACAATTATGGTCGAGTCCATCCCGGCAATTATCGAACAGGGTACGATCACACCGCCAACCTATATCAAACCTCTGGCAGGAGGACATTTTACATCCGGATTTGGCCGCAGATGGGGAAGAATGCACAAAGGTGTAGACTGGGGATGCCCGGTTGGAACAACTGTGTATGCCTCAAGTGCCGGAACGGTTGTCAGTGCCGGATATAATGGAGGTTATGGTAACAATGTTGTCATCAGCCATCCGGATGGACGAATGACCCGTTATGCACATAACAGTAAACTTCTGGTAAGTGCAGGGCAATGGGTAGAACAGGGACAGAGCATTGCATTGAGCGGAAGTACCGGAAGATCTACAGGACCGCATGTTCATTTTGAAATATATATTAACGGGGTAGCAGTGGATCCATTGAAATATATCGGTCAGTAAGGTATAATGATAAAAAAGTATCACTTGACAAACCAGGTTATTGGTTACTATAATAATGTGCTTGAATGATAAGAATTTAGTTATGGAAATCATGTTTGTACAAAAATGTTCATAGAGGTGTAATATGGAACAGTATGTAATTAAAGGTGGTAATCCGTTAGTAGGAGAAGTGGAGATTGGTGGAGCGAAGAATGCGGCACTCGCAATCCTTTCTGCAGCAGTTATGACGGATGAGACTGTTACAATAGAGAATCTCCCAAATGTGCGGGATATCAATGTATTGCTGAATGCAATCCGGGAGATTGGTGCAAAGGTTGACCGGATCGATGCACACACAGTTAAGATCAATGGTTCCTTTATCCGCGATTTTAACGTTGATAACGAGTTTATCAGAAAAATCAGAGCATCTTATTATCTGATCGGTGCCCTGCTTGGAAAGTATAAGCGTGCAGAAGTGGCTTTGCCGGGCGGATGTAATATCGGAAGCCGTCCGATCGACCTTCATCTGAAAGGATTTAGTGCACTGGGCGCAAAAGTAGATATTAAGCATGGTCTTGTGCTTGCATCTGCCGAGAGGCTGACCGGAACACACATTTATCTGGATAAGGTATCTGTAGGTGCTACGATCAATATTATGATGGCTGCTTCTATGGCAGAGGGTAAGACGATCATTGAGAATGCGGCAAAAGAACCTCACGTTGTAGATGTAGCGAATTTCTTGAACAGCATGGGAGCACAGATCCGCGGTGCCGGAACAGATGTGATCCGTATTGTTGGTGTGGAGAAGCTTCATAAAACAGAGTATTCGATCATTCCGGATCAGATCGAAGCAGGAACATTTATGTTTGCAGCAGCTGCAACCAAGGGTGACGTGACAGTTAAGAACGTCATTCCAAAGCATCTGGAGGCAACAACAGCAAAGCTTCTTGAAATCGGATGTGAAGTGGAAGAGTTTGATGATGCAGTGCGTGTTGTAGCATCCAAGCCTCTGCATCATACCCAGGTTACAACCCTGCCTTATCCGGGTTTCCCAACAGATATGCAGCCACAGATGGCAGTTGTGCTTGGAATTGCTCAGGGAACAAGCACCGTTACAGAAAGCATTTTCGAGAACCGCTTCAAGTATGTGGATGAGTTGACACGTATGGGTGCAAGCATTAAGGTTGAGAGCAATATTGCGATCATTAACGGAATGGAGAAGTATACAGGTGCGAGAGTGAATGCACCGGATCTTAGAGCAGGAGCAGCACTTGTGATCGCAGGACTTGCGGCAGAGGGCATTACAGTAGTAGACGATATTTATTATATCGAACGTGGATATGAGGAGTTCGAAACCAAACTCGCATCACTTGGTGCCCAGATTGAAAAAGTCAGCACCGAGAAAGAAATCCAGAAGTTTACACTGAAAGTATGCTGAGTGAATGATATACATTTTGACAGGTTTGTATAAAAATAAAAAAAAGCTATTGACAGAAGGAACATTAGATAGTATTGTATAGCACGTGGATTTGAGACAGCAGTTGTTTTAAATCCAGGTGAACAGATTTGAAAATTCAATATTGTGAAAAATGTAATTTGAGAAGAGATTCTGCAATTACGAAAAATTTTCTTATTCAGAGTGATGGAGATACATAGGATCTGTGAAGTCACGGCAACCCCTCTACGGAAGGTGCCTACCTGAGCGAGCAAATGAGCTGGACATTTTGTCCAAGACGACTAGATAGTTCGAACAATAAGAGGATTTGATAATCTGATGATTTATTAACTCCGCTTGTTTGAGACAGCGGAGTTCTTTTTTTGCCAAAGATACCGGGAAAGATTTTCCCACCACCAGATGAAAGGAAAGAACAAATGGAAAAATTATTATTTACTTCTGAGTCAGTAACAGAAGGACATCCGGACAAAATGTGTGATGCCATCTCTGATGCCATCCTTGACGCATGTATGGAACAGGATCCGATGAGCCGTGTTGCATGTGAAGCTGCAAGCTGTACAGGATTCGTATTGGTAACAGGTGAGATCACAACAAAAGCACAGTTAGATATTCCGTCAATTGTCCGTAAGACAGTAAATGAGATCGGATACAATGATGCAAAAACAGGATTTGATGGACATACATGTGCAGTTATGGTAGCACTCGACCAGCAGTCACCGGATATTGCTATGGGTGTTGATAAAGCACTGGAAGCAAAAGAAAATAAAATGTCTGACGAGCAGATCGAAGCAATCGGTGCAGGTGACCAGGGTATGATGTTTGGTTATGCAACCAATGAGACAGCAGAGTTAATGCCATATCCAATCTCTCTTGCACATAAGCTTGCCCTACAGCTTACAAAAGTACGTAAAGACGGTACTTTAAAATATTTAAGACCAGATGGAAAAACACAGGTTTCCGTAGAATATGACGAGAATGGAAAACCAAAGAGACTTGAAGCTGTAGTATTATCCACACAGCATGATGAGGATGTGACACAGGAGCAGATCCATGAAGACATTAAGAAATATGTCTTTGATCCGATCCTTCCACAGGAACTGATCGATGCAGAGACAAAGTTCTTCATCAATCCTACAGGACGTTTTGTAATCGGTGGACCACACGGAGATGCAGGACTTACAGGACGTAAGATCATTGTAGATACTTATGGTGGATATGCCCGTCACGGCGGCGGAGCTTTCTCCGGAAAAGACTGCACAAAGGTTGACCGTTCTGCAGCTTATGCAGCACGTTATGTTGCAAAGAATATTGTTGCGGCAGGACTTGCAGACAAATGTGAGATCCAGCTTTCTTATGCGATCGGTGTAGCTCAGCCAACATCAGTTATGGTTGATACATTTGGCACTGGCAAAGTTTCTGATGAAAAGTTAGTAGAGATCGTTCGTGAGAATTTTGATCTCCGTCCGGCAGGAATCATTAAAATGCTTGATTTAAGAAGACCGATCTATCGTGGAACAGCAGCGTATGGACATTTCGGACGTACTGACTTAAATCTTCCATGGGAAGCAACCGACAAGGCAGAAGAACTGAAAAAATACTGTGAAGCATAGAGCTTTTATTTTATGAAAAGTTTAGAATAATTTTCAGATGATCCATGTTATAATGAGTCATAGGGTGTACCCTATGGCTCATTTTTTAGGCAAAAGACAAGAAAGAAAATACGTGGAATCACAGCAGAACGTGTTCCCCATGAGGATCGTATATGAAGTTTAAAAACAAAATTATAATTTCATTCTGCATTATTATCTTCGTCCCGATTTTTCTGGCATCGCTTGTGCTCTTTAGTATGCAGCGTATTCAGATCCGGGCAATCGAACAGACTTATGGGATAGACAGCAGTGGATATAATTATTTTTCAAATTCTGTGCAGCTTCTGAACAGGTTTACCAGGGATATTTATAAGGAACTGAATACTGTGGCAGCAGAACATCCTGAGAAGATTGAAAATATGGATTATCTGGAGCAGGAGAATCAGAAGCTGGAAGAGAAAGCGTCTTACCTGATCGTAAGAAGAGATATGGAACTTGTTTTTATTGGAAAAAATGCAGCAACATCGCTTCTGACACAGCTTCCGGAATATGGTAATGCAGATATGAATGCCAACTCCGGCACATATATAGATGGTCAGGAACAGGCACTGGTCAAGCAGATCGATTTTGAATATGCAGATGGAACCAGAGGAAGCATTTTTATCGTAACGAGAATGGAAGAGATGGTTCCGGAGATCAAGAATCTGCTGATCGATATCATGGTCTCAATCGTGCTTATTCTTGCACTCACGGCATGTATGCTGACAGTATGGATCTATACCAGCCTCATTAACCCGATCAAGAGGCTGCAACTGGCGGCACAGAATATCAAAGAGGGAAATCTTGATTTTACCATCGAAGCAGAGAGTAAGGATGAGATCGGAGAGCTTTGTACCAGCTTTGAGGAGATGCGTCAGAGGCTTAAGGACAATGCAGAAGAGAAGATTAACGCAGAGAAAGAGAACAAGGCACTCATCAGCAACATAGCACATGACTTGAAAACTCCGATCACTGCAGTGAAGGGTTATGCAGAAGGACTGATAGACGGAGTCGCAGACACACCGGAGAAAAGAGACAAGTATATCCGTACCATTTACAATAAGGCAAATGAGATGGATACGCTGATCAACGAGCTGACACTCTATGCCAAGATTGATACGAACCGCATTCCATATAATTTTGCGAAGATCAATGTTGCCGATTATTTCAACGACTGCGTGGAGGAGCTGGGACTTGATCTGGAATCGAAGAATATCGGACTGGCATACTTTAATTATACAGATGAGAATACAGTGATCATAGCAGATCCGGAACAGCTTCGAAGAGTGATCCACAATATTATCGGAAACTCTGTTAAGTATCTCGACAAAGAACGCGGGCTGATCAATATCAGGATCAAAGATGTTGGAGATTTTATCCAGGTTGAGATCGAAGATAATGGAAGGGGTATTGCAGCGAAAGATCTGCCATATATTTTTGACCGGTTTTACCGTACGGATGCTTCGAGAAATTCATCAACCGGCGGAAGCGGAATCGGATTATCTATTGTAAAGAAGATCATAGAAGACCATGGAGGCAAGATCTGGGCAACCAGTAAGGAATCCATAGGCACAGTGATGTATTTTGTTATCAGAAAATATCAGGAGGTACCAAATGAGTAAGGTATTAATTATTGAAGATGAAGAAGCAATTGCAGATCTTGAGAAAGATTATCTGGAATTAAGCGGATTCACAGTCGAAGTAGAGAATGAAGGAACAGCAGGCTTAATGCGTGCACTCACCGAGGATTTTGATATGTTTATCCTGGATCTGATGCTTCCTGGAATTGATGGATTTGAAATCTGCAAGAAAATCCGCGAGGAAAAGAACACACCGATCTTAATGGTTTCTGCGAAAAAAGACGATATTGACAAGATCAGAGGATTGGGACTCGGAGCGGATGATTATATTACCAAGCCATTTTCACCAAGTGAGCTTGTTGCCCGCGTAAAGGCACATCTGGCACGTTACGAAAGACTGATCGGAAGCAGTGAATCTAAGAACGATGTGATCGAGATCCATGGGATCCGCATTGACAAGACAGCCAGAAGAGTATGGGTGAATGAAGAAGAGAAGCAATTTACAACGAAAGAGTTTGATCTTCTGACCTTCTTAGCAGAGAATCCGAACCATGTTTTTACCAAGGAAGAATTATTCCGTGAAATCTGGGATATGGAGTCGGTTGGGGATATCGCAACTGTAACGGTCCATATTAAGAAGATCCGTGAGAAGATTGAGATGAATACTAATAAGCCGCAGTATATTGAAACAATCTGGGGTGTTGGCTACAGGTTTAAATTGTAAGGATAAAAGGGTCAGTCAGGCGGACCGACCTTTTTGGAAGAGAGTAAGGAATGGATTTAAATATTATTTATGAGGATGAATGCCTTATTGTCTGCGAAAAACCGGCAGGTGTTGCAACGCAGACCAAGCGTCTTGGACAGGCAGATATGGAGAGTATACTAAAAAACTATCGTGCAGGAAAAGGAGAGACGCCATATATCGGTGTGATACACCGCCTGGACCAGCCGGTAGCCGGTATTATGGTATTTGCCAAGACAAAGGAGGCAGCGGCATCTTTAAGCAGACAGGTACAAAGCAAGGCTGCAGATAAGTTTTATTATGCGATGACAGATGGCATTCCGGAAATAAAAAGCGAGACACTGGAAGATTATCTGCTTCATGACGGAAAAACAAACACGTCAAAAGTGGTGGATGCAAAAGTGAAAGGTGCAAAAAGTGCCAGACTCTCCTATGAAGTGATAGAAGAAAACGGAGACCGGGCAGTCCTTCGTGTGCAGTTAGACACCGGAAGACCACATCAGATCCGGGTACAGCTTTCACATGCGGGATGGCCGATCGTTGGTGACAGGAAATACAATCAGAAGGAATCTGCGAAGGAAGCGGGGTTAAAACTCAGCTCTTACAAGATTGGCTTCACACATCCGGCGACAAAGAAGAGGATGGAATTTGAGATAGAAAATCCATATCATCTTTAAGATTTACATAATTATATGACACAGGATGAAAACGTGATTATATACAAAATGGAATACGATAATTGCTGAAATATTTTTGTCTGGAAATTTTGACGAAAACATTATAGAATTTAAATGAGATGAAATCACAGAACCGGCATATTAAAACATGCCGGTTTTGTGACAGTCTTAATATCAGTTACAATAAAGGAAACCACAGATATATGAAAATAGATTTACCAGACAAAGTGACTTATATAATTGATACCTTAACAGAGCATGGATTTGAGGCATATGCAGTTGGCGGATGTGTCAGAGACATGATGCTCGGACGAAAACCGATGGACTGGGATATTACGACATCAGCGAAACCGGAACAGGTAAAGGAGTTGTTCTACCATACGATCGACACAGGAATCCAGCACGGAACGGTAACAGTCATGTTAAGCCGTGAAGGATTTGAAGTAACGACCTACCGTATTGATGGGGAGTATGAGGATGCCAGACATCCGAAGGAGGTTCTCTTTACCTCGAATCTGCTCGAAGATCTGAAACGCAGGGACTTTACGATCAATGCGATGGCATACAATGAGAAAGACGGACTTGTAGATGTATTTGATGGACAAAAGGATCTCGAAAGAGGAATGATCCGCTGCGTTGGTGTGGCAGAAGAACGATTTTCAGAGGATGCTTTAAGAATGCTTCGTGCAGTGAGATTCGCTGCACAGCTTGATTTTCAGATTGAAGAGAAGACAAAGGCAGCGATAAAAAAGCTTGCACCAAATATTGCTAAGGTAAGTGCGGAACGTATTCAGACGGAACTGGTAAAGCTTTTGACTTCGAATCACCCGGAAATGCTGAAAACGGCATACGAAACAGGGCTTACCAGTGTATTTTTACCGGAGTTTGATGTGATGATGGAAACACAGCAGAATAATCCACATCATTGTTATTCTGTAGGTGAGCATACATTAAAAGGACTGGAAGAGGTAGCATCCGGCAAAATAGAACGACTTACCCTGCTTTTACATGATGTGGCGAAGCCTTCCTGCAAGGTGACGGATGAAAATGGGATCGACCATTTTTATGGGCATCCGGAGGAAGGGGCTAAGATGGCAAAAGCAATCCTTAAGCGGCTGAAGTTTGACAACGATACAGTAAACCGTGTCAGTGCACTTGTAAAATGTCATGATGAGAGTCCGGCACTTACAATGCGTGGCATCCGCAGAGCGATTAATCGGAATGGTGAAGAGCAGTATCCGGTATTATTTGAAATAAAAAGAGCAGATCTGCTTGCCCAGAGTATGCTTGACCGTGATGCCAAAATGGAAAATCTTGCCAGATATATGGGACTTTATAAAGACATTATGGCAAAGAATCAGTGCCTTAACATTAAGCAGCTCGCAGTCAATGGATCAGACCTGATCGCAGAAGGAATAAAACCGGGAAAAGAGATCGGGGAAATACTAAAACAGCTGTTAGAGCATGTTTTAGATCACCCGGAAGATAACACAAAGGAAAAATTAACAGAGCAGGTTCATAAAATCAGATCCTCTCACATAGGATAAATTAACACGATATCTGTAAAAGAATGGCAGAGTGCATGTGCAATAAGGCACATACAGCCTGCCATCTGCCAACTTGGGGATAATTCACATCCCAGGGATGGGATATCGCAGATTTGTCAGATGGAGGGGATTTTTTATGTATATCAGACCGGAACAGATTTTGGAGCAGTATGAGGTGGAAGTGAAGGCAATTTCAAAAGGAAGGGATTGTTTTCTTTGTGAAACGGATTCCGGGATGATGGCGTTAAAGGTATATAGGGGATCAGAAGAACGTGCCGCATTTTTAGGAGGAATGCTGGATTTTTTAGAAAAAAAAGGGATTCTGGCAGAAAAAATCCAAAAAACGAAAGAGGAAAAAATACTTGCAGAAGATGAAGAGGAACAGAAGTATCTCTTAGAGACTGCATTCCGGGGAGCAGAGTGTGATACAAAATCAGCAGCAGACATGCTGCACGCTGTCCGCCTGCTTGCAAGGTTACATATTGTTTCAAAAGAATATGGGGAAGCGGTTCCGGAATTTATTAAGACGGATGGGGGAACACTGATACACTTATATGAGAAGCATAACCGTGAACTTAAGATGGTACGTAACTATATGAAATCCAAAAAGAAGAAAAGCCGGTTTGAAGAAATTTTTTCAAAAGAATATGACTCTTTCCGACAGAAAGCGATTGTCGTGACTGATATTCTCAAAGAGTTGGAGCCGGATGAAAAAATGTTTGGTTTTTGTCACGGAGATTTCAATCAGCATAATCTTATTTTCACAAAAGAAGGAACTGCATTGATCAATTTCGAAAATTATGGCTGGCAGATGCAGACCGTGGATCTTGCAAATTTTATGAGGAAGATGCTAGAGAAGAATAACTGGAGTATTGATCTTGGCTTTAAGCTTCTTTGGACATATGAAGAAGAGAAAAAACTTTCGGCAGAGGAACGCAAGTATCTATACTGTTATCTGGCTTATCCTGAGAAGTTCTGGAAGATTGCAAACCGTTACAGCCAGTGCCACAAAGCATGGCTGTCAGAGAGAAATACAGAGAAATTGCAGAAGGTCATCATGCAGGAAAATGCAAGGGAACAATTCCTTTGTGCATTGTCGCAAATATTACTTGAAAATGCAGTGAAACAAGGATAAACTATAAGTAGTTGTAACAGTTTCGGATGGTAGAAAAGTTACAGAAAATTAATGTTTTTCAGGAGGAAAATCATGGGATACAAAGAAATGTATAATGAGTGGTTAAATAATCCATATTTTGACGAAGAGACAAAAGCGGAATTAAAAGCAATCGCAGGGGATGAGAAGGAAATAGAGGATCGTTTTTACATGGATCTTGAGTTCGGTACAGCAGGACTCCGCGGTGTGATCGGAGCAGGAACAAACCGTATGAATGTCTATACTGTCCGCAAAGCAACACAGGGACTTGCAAACTACATTCTGAATGTGAATGCACAGGATAAGGGTGTAGCGATCGCATATGATTCCAGACATATGTCACCTGAATTTGCTGATGTTGCAGCATTATGTCTTGCTGCTAACGGAATCAAGGCATACGTGTTTGAATCACTTCGTCCGACACCGGAGCTTTCCTATGCTGTCCGTAAATTAGGATGCACAGCAGGAATTAATATCACAGCCAGCCACAATCCTCCAGAATATAACGGATACAAAGTATATTGGGAAGATGGTGCCCAGATCACACCACCTCACGACTCAGGAATTATGGATGAGGTTAAGAAAGTAACCGATTATGCTGCCGTTAAGACAATGGAGAAAGAAAAAGCAGTAGAAGCCGGTCTTTATCAGGTGATCGGTGCAGATATTGATGATCCGTATATTGCAGAGCTGAAGAAGTTAGTACTTCATCAGGATTGTATCGATAAATTTGGCGGCGAGATGAAGATCGTGTATTCTCCGCTTCATGGAACCGGTAATATTCCGGTCCGCCGTGTATTAAAAGAGCTTGGTTTCAAGAATGTATATGTTGT
This sequence comes from uncultured Roseburia sp., assembly GCA_934292805.1. Taxonomy (GTDB): domain Bacteria; phylum Bacillota; class Clostridia; order Lachnospirales; family Lachnospiraceae; genus Roseburia. The sequence continues at coordinate 51,862 of CAKQXQ010000002.1, forward strand.
TCCGGAACAGGAACTTCCGGATGGCGATTTCCCAACTGTAAGCTATCCGAACCCGGAAGCAGCAGAAGCATTTGAACTTGGACTTGCTCTCGGTAAGAAAGTAGATGCTGACTTGATCCTTGCAACAGATCCTGATGCAGACCGTCTCGGTGTTTATGTGAAAGATTCTAAGACAGGGGAATACCACAGCCTGACCGGTAATATGTCAGGATGCCTGATCGGTGACTATGTGATCGGACAGAGAAAAGCACTCTATGGACTGCCGGAAGATGGTGCATTCATCCGCTCTATCGTTTCTACCAATATGGCAGATGCGATCGCAAAATACTATGGAATCCAGTTGATCGAAGTTCTTACAGGATTTAAGTTTATCGGACAGAAAATCTTGGAATTTGAGACAACCGGAAAGGGAACTTACCTCTTTGGTATGGAAGAAAGCTATGGATGTCTGACCGGAACTTATGCAAGAGACAAAGATGCGGTTGTTGCATCCATGACACTCTGTGAGGCAGCAGCTTACTATAAGAGCAGAAACATGACATTATGGGATGCCATGTTAGAGATGTATGAGAGATATGGCTACTACAAAGATGATGTAACAGCGATCACATTAAAAGGTATCGAAGGACTTGCAAAGATCCAGGAGATCATGAATACTTTAAGAGACAATGCACCTGCAGAGATCGGCGGATACAAAGTAACAGCTGTCCGCGATTACAAGAAAGGTACCATTACAGATACAGTTTCCGGCGAAGTAAAACCTACAGGACTTCCATCCTCCAACGTATTGTATTATGAAATGGAAGATGACGCATGGGTATGTGTACGTCCTTCAGGAACAGAGCCAAAGGTAAAATTCTATCTCGGAGTCAAAGGAACATCCCTCGAAGATGCCGATGCAAAATCTGCGGCTTTATCTGAAAAGGTTCTCGCAATGATCAATAAAATGATCTAGAAAAGCCTTGAAAATGCCGCAAATCTAGGAAATTTTCTTGACAAAGATATAGAAAACAAGTATAAATATGAATGTAGGTATTTTAGAAAGAAAACCTCATATATCATAAAGCAAAACCCACAGGAGGATTATTTGACATGAACAAAGCAGAATTAGTTGCAGCTATGGCTGAAAGAGCAGAGTTAAGCAAAAAAGATGCAGAAGCAGCTTTAAAAGCATTTACAGATGTTGTTGCTGAAGAATTAAAAAAAGGTGAGAAAGTTCAGTTAGTTGGATTTGGAACATTCGAAGTATCTGAAAGAGCAGAGAGAACAGGAAGAAACCCACAGAGTGGTGCAGAGATGGTTATCCCAGCTTCTAAAGCTCCTAAATTTAAAGCAGGAAAAGCTTTAAAAGATATGGTGAATGCATAATCTTAATAATCTATAAGAATATTTCGATGAGCCCGGATTTTCCGGGCTCATTTTGTAATAAATAGGATGCCTGTAAATACCAGTCAGAGTTATGCACAGGAACATCTTGTTATACTTTTATGAGCAGGATAAGGAGCAGTGAATATGAGATTAGATAAGTTTTTAAAGGTGTCACGTCTGATCAAGCGCAGAACAGTTGCGAATGAGGCATGCGATGCAGGACGTGTTATGGTCAACGGAAAGCCGGCAAAGGCTTCTGTGAATGTGAAGATCGGAGACATCATCGAGATCGCATTCGGAACAAAAACAGTAAAAGTAAGAGTGTTAGATATTATGGATACCACGAAGAAAGAGCAGGCAAAGGATCTGTTTGAGTACATTTAAGTGGCAGGTGCTTACATATTTATGCATAAATAGTTTGCCAGCCTAATATATTAAACTATATGGGGAGGCAGATTATGGAAGAGAAGAAGAATATTACGCAGTCACATAAAGTCCTTCTGGTCAACAGACAAAACGGTGCATTCAGTGGAATTATTGATGTGCTGTCCTTTGATGTGGCAGAGATTTTGCTGGAGACAGAACTTGGCATGCTTCTGATCAAAGGACATGATCTGCATGTGAACCGCCTTTCGCTGGAAAAAGGGGAGATCGATATAGAAGGAAGGATTGATTCGCTTACCTATTCAGAGGTGAAGAATGCTGGAAAACAGGCAGAATCTTTCTTTGGAAGACTGTTCAGATGACGGAGGGGATCAGTGAGGGAATCCATACAGAGCTTTTGCTCTTTATGGCATCTGTATTTATGGGAGCTGTGTTGTTTCTGTTATATGATATTTTCAGGATTTTCCGGAGAATTGTTCCACATGGTGTAATATGGATCGGAATAGAAGATTTTCTTTACTGGATCGTATGTACCGTCAATATTTTCCTGTTATTGTATTGGGAGAATGATGGCATGATCCGTGGCTTTGTAATTGGCGGCGTAATTCTTGGAATGTGTCTGTACTTTTTCCTGCTCAGCAGATTTGTGATCCGGTTTCAGGTCTGTATTCTGAAGCGGATTCTTGGAAAAATACAGAAAATCGTTCACTTTCTCTTCTATCCTGCGTGGAAAACGTTCAGGAAAATTCTGGATTTTGTGTATAAACAGTTGAAAAAAATATATAAAGCAGTTAAAATAAGTTTATGTAAACTTTAGGTAATTATTTATATAGATTGTGGATATCTGCATTTCTTATGAGTAAAGCAATCAGAGGAGTATGAATGACAAACGCAAGAAAGAGAAGGGGAAAAAGTGGAAATCGTGCCGGAAGGCTTTGTATCACCTGTATTGTGTTTGTTTTTGCAGCAGTGATGTCGCTTCAGATCGTCAAAGCATACCAGAAAGATCAGGAGTACATGGCACAGCAGCAGAGCCTGGAGCAGCAGCTTGCGGATGAACAGGACAGGCAGGAAGAGCTGCAGAAGTATGAGGCGTACACGAAGTCACAGCAGTATGTTGAAGATGTGGCGAAGAGTAAACTTGGGCTGCTCTACAAGAATGAAATTGTATTTAAAGAGCAGAAATAAATTAGATGATTAAGGTTTTTGAGAGTTTGCCGAACTAATTGAGGGTCAGTCGTGAGCGACTGGCTCTTTTTGAATGCTGTTTTTTGAGCTACAGCTTCTCAACCTTATCAATGATTGGAAGATTTCTAAGCAAGTATACAGAACATCCACCTGATTTTCCTAAAAAACAGGAACTCCCTCTATCCTCTTCAATAAGACATTGGAACAGTCTTTTTGCCGAAAACTTTTTTTCAAGCATACCTTCCTTTGACAAACATTTCCAGAGGAAACTTATATAATCAGTTTCACCGAATTTGGAAAAATGTTTGAAAGAAGAGGAGATATGAGATGAAAAAAAGCAGAATCAGACAGATTGTGATACTGGCAGGTGCTTTTGCAGCGTGCAGAGTACAGATTATGGGATGCTATCCACTGGTGCCCGCATATTTTACAGCGGCGGTATTAGAGGATGTGAATGCTGTGTGGCTGACAGCGGTAATGTATCTTGGAATGCTTTCCTTTATGCCGCTGACTGCAATGGTGAAATACGCTGTTGCACTCGTTGTGATAACAGGAGCGGTAAAACTTGTGCAGTGGGCGAATGAAGGGTGTCCGTCGTTCCTTGGAGGGATCCTGTCAGCTGTGGTTACGATGATCTTATCTTTTTGTGGCGGCTTATTGGAGTGGAGAGACCAGCCGGAGTATGCGGCGGTTATCCTGGAAGGCATACTGATCTTTGGAACTGTAATATTACTGAATCGTATGATACATATGTTTATGGAGATAAGACCGGCAGAGAAGCAGGAAAAGGAAGAAAGAAAAAACACAGAGCGCGAAGAAAAACTGGCCGGTTATGCAGAATCCTTTGAAGGACTGTCTCGCGTGTTTTCTGACATGAGCAGACGGAAAGCCGACTTCACAGCAGAAGAATTAGGGAATATCCAAAATGAACTGACCGGAAAAATCTGCATGGACTGTGAAAGCTGTGCGGTCTGCTGGGAAAGAGATGCAACACCGCTATATGGGATGATATCCAATATGATAACTTCGATCATAAAGACAGGAGCCTTTGAAGAAGAAAGTGAGCGACAGCTAAGCTTATATTGCAGGAAAAGTAAGGATATGGTGGAAGAGGCTGTCCGGGTTTTTGAAAAAGCAAATCTTAATCGTGCGTGGTACAACAGATTGCTTGAGAACAGGCAGACGATCGCAGAACAGCTGGATGCGATGGCCTATATTATGAAGGACTGTGCAAAAGAAGAGACAAGCTTAGATGGCAGCGAAAAACGAAGGCTTGCAGAATTACGTTATCTGGCAAAGGAAGCAGGAATCGTAACGGAAAATCTGCATATATGGGAAAATGCGAATGGACACAGGGAAATGGAAGTCAGGATGAGAAGCCGTATGGGAGGGTGCATACCTGTGCGAACCTTTCTTGCGGCATCAGGGCATGCGTTCGGATGGGATTTTCGGACGACAGCAGAGAATAAGTCCTTTATATCAAAGGAGGCAAGTGATTATCTTTTCTATGAAGATGTCCGTTTCCGGAGTGTGCAGGGGATCGCACGGATAAAAAAAGACGGAGCACAGATCTCCGGGGATAACTTTTCTTTTCAGGAATTTGAAAGAGGGAATCTTCTTCTTGGGCTGTCAGATGGAATGGGATCCGGAAGTGCAGCCTGTAAGGAGAGCGAAATGGTGTTAGATCTTGTGGAAAAATTTCTGGATGCCGGTTTTTCTGTGGATACCGCGATCAAAATGATGAATTCGGCAATGATCATGAAGGGGGAAAATGATCTTTATTCTACAATGGATCTTTGCATGGTAGATCTCTACAGTGGAGATGCGGATTTTTACAAAATCGGAGCGGCGGCAAGTTTTCGGAAAAGAGGCGGGGAAGTGGAACTGTTCCAGGCAGACAGCCTGCCGGTAGGGACAGGAGTGAATCCCGAAGTCGTACATGAGAAGACCAGACTGAAAAATGGAGATTTTATTGTAATGGTCACAGATGGTGTGTTAGAATATCTTCATGTACCAAAGCCGGAGGAAACGATGCAGGAAATCATAGAAAGCATCCGGACCTGTCATCCGGGAGTCATGGCAAAGAAGATCCTGGAACGGGTACTCCTTTTTACCGGAGGAAAGGCCTTGGATGATATGACGGTTCTTGCCGCATGCATATGGGAGAAAACAAATGTTGGATGAAGTTTTAAATGAAGTAAGGAAAGAGAGACTCATAGAACAGGGAGATGTTGTTCTTGTTGGATTATCCGGGGGAGCAGATTCTGTATGCCTGTTGCTGCTTCTTAAGCAAATGAAAGAATATATTCCGTTTGAGCTTCGTGCAGTGCACGTGGAGCATGGGATCCGTGGAGAAGAAAGCAGACGTGACGCGGCATTCGCAAAACAGCTGTGTGAGAAGAATGGAATCAGATGCCATATATACAAAGAGGATGTGCCGGGGATTGCCAGAAAGGAAGGTATCGGACTGGAAGAAGCGGCAAGGAAGATACGGTACGAATGCTATGAAAGAGCAATGTCAGAGTGTGAGGAGCTTTTTCCAGGAAGCAGGATCAAAGTTGCACTTGCACATCACGCACAGGACAATGCAGAGACCGTTCTTTTTCAGATGATCCGCGGCAGCGGATTGAACGGACTGTGCGGAATGCAGTATGAGCGGGCGTTTGGAAAAGGAAGTATCATAAGACCACTTTTTGCACAGGGAAGAGAACAGATTGAAGCTTATCTGGAGTCAAGGGGAGAGACGTATTGTACCGATGCGACGAATGAAGATACTGATTACAGCAGAAACCGGATCAGACATCTGGTATTACCGGAGCTTTGTGCGATCAATGATCAGGCAGTTGCCCATATAAATCAGAGTGCTTTTTTCTTACAGGATATGAGAGAGTTCCTGTGGGAGGAAGCAGACCGGATCCAGGAGATGTATGTTTATGAGAAGGGAGACAGCATACAGCTTTATCCGGGAGTCTGGGAAGAATGCCACAGGATGGTGAGCCGGGAGATCATCCACAGGGCGATCGGAAAAATGGCAGGTTCGAAAAAAGACATCACAGCTGCGCATGTGGAGGCAGTTTATCGTTTGTTCGAGCTGCAGGTCGGAAGAAAAATAGAATTGCCATACGATCTGACTGCATGGCGTAACTATCACGGAGTCCTGCTGAAGAAGAAGGACGACAGAACAGAAGAGGCAAAAAAAGAGACAATTGAGATCAGCAGGGAACAGCTGGATGAACTTTTTTCCGGAAAAGAACTGGAAATACTGCTCCCGGATGGAATCTTCTGCCTGCGGGGAAGAGAGAAAACCGGAGAAATCACGGAAATTGATAAAAAAACATATACGAAATGCTTCGATTATGATAAAATTAAATGTGGACTGCAAATTAGAACAAGGGAGTCAGGAGACTACCTGACAGTAGACTGTGACGGGCATTCCAAAAAACTGAAAGAGTATTTTGTGAATGAGAAAATTCCGGCAGAGAAGAGAGACGACATATGGCTTCTGGCAGAGGGGGCACATATTCTCTGGGTGGCCGGTCATCGGATCAGTGCAGCATATAAAATAGACGATAATACAAAAAGAATACTTGAAGTACAATTTTTTGGAGGAAGATTTCATGAGAGTTAAGAACATTAATATGTATCTGACAGAGGAACAGATCACAGAGCGCGTAAAGGCTATGGGAGAAGAGATCAGCAGAGATTACGGAGATGAAACCGTTTTTCTGATCTGCATTTTAAAAGGATCTATTTTCTTTACATGCGAGCTTGCAAAGAGGATCACATCACCGGTTGAGATGGATTTCATGTCAGTTTCCAGTTACGGAGCAGGAACAAGCTCCAGTGGTGTAGTTAAGATTGGAAAAGATCTGGATACTACGATCGAGGGAAAGAACGTCCTTGTTGTAGAGGATATTATTGATTCCGGAAGAACCTTAAGTTATCTTCTCCAGAACCTGAAGACAAGAAATCCAAAGAGTCTTAAATTATGCACTCTTTTAGATAAACCGGACCGCAGAGTCTGTGATGTGAAAGTAGATTATGTCGGATTTGAGATCCCGGATGAATTTGTTGTCGGATTCGGGCTGGATCTTGACCAGAAATATAGAAATCTGCCATACATTGGATGTGTGGAGTTAGAAGAAGAATAGAGGAGAACAGACTTGAACAGTAGAAAGAACACCTACAGAGGCCTGATTGTTTATGCACTGCTTATTGTGGTACTGATCGGAATATGGACATTCCGGGATGGGGCAATTGGAACGGCATCTTATACAAGAGAGGCGTTTGAGCAGGATTTAAAAGCAGGAGATGTGACATCTATCGACATTGTGCAGAACAGAGAGGTTCCGACAGGAAGCGTGAATGTAATACTTTCGGATGACACACGCAAGTCACTCGTGGTTTCTGATGTCAATGAGATCATAAAATATCTTCAGGAGAATGAAGTTACAGACTATACAATAGAGAATGTGCCGGCAGAGAACTGGATTCTTGTAATCCTTCCATATGTGATCATTGCTGTGGTCATGATTCTGTTTTTCCTGATGATGAACAGTCAGATGGCTGCCAGTGCCGGAAGTGGCGGCAGCAAGATGATGAACTTTGGCAAGAGCCGCGCAAAGATGGTCAGCGGTGATGCAAAGAAAGTAACATTTGCGAATGTTGCGGGACTGAAAGAAGAAAAAGAAGAGCTGGAAGAAATCGTGGATTTCCTGCGTGCACCGCAGAAATACACAGCACTTGGAGCCAGAATCCCGAAGGGAGTTCTTCTGGTAGGACCTCCGGGAACCGGTAAGACACTTCTTGCGAAAGCAATCGCAGGGGAGGCAGGAGTACCGTTTTTCAGTATTTCCGGTTCGGATTTTGTTGAGATGTTTGTCGGAGTTGGTGCATCACGTGTCAGGGATTTATTTGAAGATGCGAAGAAAAATGCACCGTGTATCGTGTTTATCGATGAGATCGATGCTGTGGCAAGACGTCGTGGTGCCGGTATGGGCGGCGGACATGATGAGAGAGAACAGACATTAAACCAGATGCTTGTTGAGATGGATGGTTTTGGTGTGAATGAAGGAATTATCGTCATGGCAGCAACGAACCGTGTGGATATTTTAGATCCGGCCATTTTGCGTCCGGGACGTTTTGACAGAAAAGTCCATGTAGGCCGTCCGGATGTCGGTGGAAGAGAAGAGATCCTTTTGGTTCATGCCAAGAACAAACCGCTTGGGGATGATGTTGACTTAAAGCAGATTGCCCAGACAACAGCCGGATTTACAGGCGCCGATCTTGAGAATCTTCTGAATGAAGCTGCGATCATTGCAGCAGGTGCAAACCGTGCCTACATTATACAGGATGATATTAAGAAATCCTTCGTGAAAGTCGGAATCGGAGCAGAGAAGAAGAGCCGTATCATCTCGGAGAAGGAGAAGCGTGTGACCGCATTCCATGAAGCAGGTCATGCAATTCTTTTCCATGTTCTGCCGGATGTGGGACCGGTTTATTCCGTATCGATCATTCCGACCGGAGCAGGAGCAGCAGGATATACTATGCCGCTTCCGGAGAAAGACGAAATGTTTAACACAAAGGGCAAGATGCTTCAGGATATTACAGTATCGCTTGGTGGACGTGTGGCAGAAGAGCTTGTGTTTGATGACATTACAACAGGAGCTTCGCAGGATATCAAGCAGGCAACAAAGATGGCAAAAGCCATGGTAACACGATACGGAATGTCTGAAAATATCGGTCTGATCTGTTATGATAACGATGATGATGAGGTATTCATCGGAAGAGATCTTGCACATACAAGAGGTTACGGAGAAGATGTGGCATCTGCCATTGACCAGGAAGTAAAACGCATCATTGATGAGTGTTATGCAAATGCAAGACAGATCATACAGAAGAATCGCAGCGTGTTAGATGCCTGTGCAGAGCTTTTACTGGAAAAAGAAAAGATTAGTCAGCAGGAATTTGAAGCACTGTTTGAGAAAGAGGATTCCGAAATTCATTGATCGAATGAAAGAAAATCTCAAATAGAATGAAAACAGAAGGATAATGCAAAGAGGGGTAGGTTTTGTGCAGATTTCATCTGATTTTCGAAAGAACAGGAAAAATCAACTATACAAAATGTACAAAAAAATAATTGAAATTTTGTAAGGTTTGTGCACACTTGTTTTGGAAATCATGATACTATAATAACCGTAAAAACCCCCCAATACATTATATATAGTTTTTGCTATACCCCATAGTAAAAATACCTTCTCCTAAAGGACAGCTGATCGACAGGCTGTCCTTTTTACTTTGTCTTGAAACAGGAGTAAGATGGAAAGAAAGAGAAGATATCAGGCAGTAATCTATATACTTGATCTTGACAACTGGGAATACGATGAGAAAAAGCTGACCGGGTGGATCGCACCTTATTATGCAAAAAGATACAGGCAGTTAGCAGGGAAAAAAGCAGCGGCCGAAGAACTTGCATCCGGTTATCTGCTGGCAGAGTATCTCGGTATACAAAAAGATGATGAGATCACAAGAAATAAGCACGGAAAGCCATACCTTGTTTCCGGCCGGCAGTTTTTTAATCTGTCGCATAACGGACGCTATGCAGTGCTTGCAGTGTCAGACTGCGAGATCGGAGTGGATATCCAGAAGATCAGGCGTTACCATGAGGCAACTGCAAAGAGGATTCTTGATCCAAAGCAGAGGGAAGAGCTTGAGCTATATGATGAACAGAGGAAGAACGAGGTGTTTTCCAGAGAATGGAGCAGGATTGAGGCGGTGTTAAAGCTCCGGGGAACCGGATTCGGGGAAGAATGGGACCGGACAGTGTTAAAAGAATGCAGGATAGATACAAGACGCCTGGGAGCGTATTATCTTAGCCTGGCAGCAAAAGAAGAAGTGGAAGTAGATATAAGATGCGTAAACGGTACAGGCAGGAGGAAGAACCTCTGTCAGATGGTACCAGATGAAGGAGTACTGGATGATGAAAAGGATCCGTCCGGATTATTATGAAAAATTTCAGTGTATTGCCGGTCTGTGCAGCATTACATGCTGCCAGGAATGGAAGATCGCAGTAGATGCGGATACGAACCGGAAATGGAAGAAGCTGCTGCCGCCGCAGGATGTAGTGCCTCTGAAGAAAAATCTGAGTGCTTACACAACGAATAAAAATGGTGGACGTGTGATAGAACTGACAGAAGATCACAAATGTCCATTTTTAAATAAAAATAAATTATGTAAACTGGTTACAGCATATGGGGACAGGGTACTCTCTGAGACATGTGCCGTGTTTCCGAGAGAAGTACACCGTTTTTCGGAATGGGAAGAAGAGACACTTATGCCATGCTGTCCGGCGGTGATCGATCTTCTCCGGAAGGAAGAGGAGAGCCATATCCGGATGGAAAGATGGACAGCAGCCGATGAATTTGAACAGATCTGTGTGATGATCAGGAATCATATCGCAGATCTTTTCTCGGAAGAAGATAAGAGTGTGGAAGAAATACTGCTTTGTGCATTTTATATATTAAGCGAGTTACACCGGAGAAAAGAAACACTTACACCGGAGATTGTGAAAGAGTATTTTTGTGATGAAAGCAGAGAGCAGCTGGTTCAGGCAATAAGAGAACTTGCAGCCGATCCGGCAGGAACGATGGAAGAGCAGAACGAATTGTTACAGGATCTGGCGGTGAATTACAGGAAAGAGGGACTGTATCAAAACTATCTGGATCCTGTGATCGATGCCGCAGAGGAATTATCGGAACATTATGAGGATCTGGATCTGCCTCGTCTGTCTGACGCGTTTGCAGCGGAGTTTGACAGATACGAACCGCTTATGAAGAAGTTTTTAAAGAACGAAATGCTGTCAGACCTGTTTCCACCGGATGGTGACATAGAAAGCATGATGGTTCATTTTCAATGGATCGCCATGGAATATGCAGTGATCCGTCACAGTATTTTCTTACAGTGGTATCAGTCGGGAAAAGGGGAGATACCTTACGAACTGGTCAGGGATTATATTGTGGTGATCTGCCGCATGACAGGATATGAAGAAGAAGATATTTATGAATATCTGGAGAATAGTTTTGAAAGTCTGATCTGGGACTTTGGATACCTTGCTTTGATCGTCTGAAGAAGACAATCAGAAAACAGATATGAGACAGATTACAGAAGGAGAGAACCTATGAATCAGGAAAATCATAAGATACAGGAAGAACCGCATAAAAGAAGAGTCCGGTATAAAGGAAAGTATCCGAAGAATTTTAAAGAGAAATATAAGGAACTGAACCCGGAGAAATACAAAGATACCATTGAAAAAGTAATACAGAAGGGCAGCACACCGGCCGGAATGCATATTTCTATCATGGTAAAAGAAATCATTGATTTTCTGGATATCAAGCCGGGAGAGACAGGGTTTGACGCAACACTCGGGTATGGCGGACATACAAGAGCAATGATGGAATGTCTGAAAGGACAGGGACACATGTATGCAACCGATGTGGATCCGATCGAGTCTGCCAAGACAAAAAAACGTCTCGAAGAAGCGGGATTCGGAGAAGATATTTTGACGATCAAGCTTCAGAATTTCTGTACGATCGATGAGATCGCAAAGGAAGCGGGAGGATTTGATTTTGTGCTTGCAGATTTGGGTGTTTCCTCCATGCAGATCGATAATCCGGACAGAGGATTTTCCTTCAAGGTAGACGGACCGCTGGATCTGCGCCTGAATCCGGAGAAAGGGATCAGTGCGGCGGAGCGTCTGGCACAGATTGATGAGGAAGAGCTTGCCGGTATGCTCTGGGAGAATTCAGACGAGCCATATGCGACCGAGCTGGCACATGCAATCGTGACAGAGATCCACCGTGGAAGACCAATCGATACAACGACAAGACTCAGGGAAGTGATCGAATCGGTATTAAGCTTTCTGCCGGAAAAAGAACGCAAAGATGTCGTGAAGAAAACATGCCAGAGAACATTCCAGGCACTCCGCATTGATGTAAACAACGAATTCGAAGTGTTATATGAATTTATGGAGAAGCTTCCGGGAGCATTAAAGCCAGGCGGACGTGCAGCAATTTTAACATTTCATTCAGGGGAAGATAAGTTAGTCAAAAAAGCGTTAAAGCAAGGCTATAAGGACGGGATTTATTCTGATTTTTCAAAGGATGTTATAAGACCTTCCGCAGAGGAATGTGCAAGAAACGGAAGGGCAAGATCAACGAAGATGCGTTGGGCAGTAAAGGCATAAGACAATAGAAAATATCAGTCAGACGGAGAAGGAAAGATGAAAAAAGATATTTCTGTATATGAATTAAACCGCATACAGCGATATATGATGCAGATGAGACCTGTGTTGAAAAAAGATGCGTTATTTTCAGACGGAACAAGTGATTACAGAAAACCTGCCGAACCGAAAGCAGGAGAAAAAACAGAGATCCTCTTTCGGACAGGAAAGAATAATGTGGATATTGTATGGCTGTGTTCCGCTGAGGACAAACGGTTTCAGATGAAGAAAAAAGAATCGGATAAGACATTTGATTATTATACGATAGAGATCACCCTGGAGGATCAGCCATTCTATTATTACTTTGAAGTGGCCAGTGGCCTGCTTCATGTATTTTATGACCGTTATGGCGTGAGCAAAGAAAAAAGGAAACAGTACCTGTTTTGTATCGATCCGGGATTTTCTACCCCGGAATGGGCTAAGGGTGCTGTCATGTATCAGATTCTTGTGGATCGTTTTTATAACGGAGATCCAACGAATGATGTACTTTCGGGAGAATACTATTATATTGAGTCGCAAAGCAGAAAGATAGAGAACTGGAGCGACTATCCGTCGGCTTTGTCAGTAGGGGAGTTCTATGGCGGAGATCTCGAAGGTGTCCGTCAGAAGCTGGATTATCTGCAAAACCTTGGTGTAGAGGTGATTTATTTCAACCCGTTATTCGTATCCCCATCGAATCACAAATATGATATCCAGGATTATGATTATATCGATCCGCATTATGGAAAGATCGTGAAAGATGGGGGCAGATTATTGCCGGAGGATTCAAAAGATAACAGCAAAGCGGCAAGGTATGTGACAAGGGTTACTGAAAAGGCAAACTTAGAGGCGTCAAACCGGTTGTTTGCAGAGCTTGTGGAAGAGATCCACGCCAGAGGCATGAAAGTGATTATGGATGGTGTTTTTAACCATTGTGGATCTTTTAATAAATGGATGGACCGCGAGAAAATCTATCATGCGAACGGAGCGTACAAGGATGGAGCATTTCTGTCAGAAGAGAGTCCATACAAAGACTTTTTCCGGTTCAAAGACGAAGATGCATGGCCGGATAATGCAAGCTATGAAGGATGGTGGGATTACGATACACTTCCGAAGCTGAATTATGAAGGCTCTAAGGAGCTCTATGACTATATTCTGAGGATCGGTGCAAAATGGGTTTCACCACCTTATAATGCAGACGGCTGGCGGCTGGATGTGGCAGCGGATTTAGGACATTCACCGGAAGTAAACCATCAGTTCTGGAAGGATTTCAGGAAGGCGGTAAAGGCGGCCAATCCAAATGCGATCATTCTTGCGGAACACTACGGAGATCCGAAAGCCTGGCTGGCCGAAGGAGATCAGTGGGATACGGTTATGAATTATGATGCATTTATGGAACCACTGACCTGGTTTCTGACCGGAATGGAAAAGCACAGCGATGGATATATTCCGGAGAAAAAAGGAAGAATCGAAGATTTTGAAGGAGCCATGCGTCATTTTGCAGCGAGCTTCCAGACACCGCAGTTGCAGTGTGCGATGAACGAACTGTCGAACCATGACCACTCCAGATTCCTGACGAGAACGAATGGTATGGTAGGACGTGCGGCAGATCTTGGGCCGGAGGCAGCGGAGCGTGGTGTCCATTATGGCATCTTCAGGGAAGCGGTCGTGGTGCAGATGACGTGGCCGGGAGCACCAACCATTTATTATGGAGATGAGGCCGGGCTTTGCGGATTCACAGATCCGGATAACAGAAGAGCTTATCCATGGGGACGGGAAGATGTTGTGATGGTTGATTTCCATCGTGACATGATAAGGATCCATAAGGAGAATGAAGCATTGCGTACGGGTTCTGTGAAGTTCCTTCAGGGAGAACAGGATGTGTTAAGCTATGGAAGGTTTAACCGGAAAGAGCAGTTTGTGGTGATTTTAAATAACAGTGCCGGAAAAAAGACACTCATACAGGATGTAACAGGTATCGGAATCCCAAAAGAGGCTTTGTTAAAAAGGCTTATCATTACAACAGAGACCGGATATTCGCTTATGCCGGAAGAATACAGGGTAAAAGACGGAAAGATGGAAATATCCATGATGCCTTATTCGGCGGTTGTTTTACAGTGTGAGAAATAACTTAAAAAGTTTTCTAAAAAAAACATAAAATAGCTGATTATTACTCGCTTTTGCGGAGAAAATCATATATAATGGGGCTTACGGGTAATTATCGGAAATGCATAGTTACTGCTATAGGATTTGGAGGATTTAAATATGCATGAGAAATTAGTGATTGTTTCAAAAAAGATCACAGGAGTACATAAAGCATTGGTGTTCGTATTTTTTGCACTGACCTGCGTCTGTCTTGTGGCATCCATGATGCTGGCACCGGCATTATTTATGATCCCTGCGATTGTGTTTGGAGTATTATGGTATCTGTTTGCGTTCCGCAGTGAAGTGGAGTTTGAGTATACCTATTATGACGGAGAACTTCGTTTTGCCAAAATAAGAAACAAAAGCAGAAGAAAGAAGATTGCCATCATCAATATGGAGGATGTGATCCAGATCGCTCCGAAGGGAGACAGAAGCACCTACAAATACGAGAATGATAAGAACTTACCATTCAAAAATGTTGCGTCAGGCGATCCATCAGCAAAAGTTTATGAGCTGATCGGAAAGGGAGAAAAGGGCAACGTGCGATATGAGTTTGAGCCGGATGAGGACATGTTAAATGAGATCATGATAAAGTATCCGAGAGTGGTAATAAAATAATAAAAATGTAACATGGTGGAGGATTTATGTTAGAGTTAAAAAATATCACCTACGAAGTAGATGATAACAAAGAGAACAAAGAAATTTTAAAAAATGTCAGTGTGACGATCGACGATCATTTTGTGGCGATCACCGGACCTAACGGTGGCGGTAAGTCAACACTTGCCAAGATGATCGCCGGTATCATCAGGCCTACAAGCGGACAGATCCTGTTAGATGGGGAAGATATCACAGATCTGGATATCACAGAGCGTGCGAAAAAAGGAATCAGCTTTGCGTTCCAGCAGCCAGTACATTTTAAAGGACTTACGGTAAAAGATCTGATCACGATCGCTGCAGGCAAAGAGATGAGTGTCAATGAAATCTGTGATATTTTATCAGAAGTAGGACTGTGTGCAAGAGAGTATATTAACCGAGAGATCAACGGAAGCCTTTCCGGAGGTGAGCTTAAGCGTATTGAGATCGCAATGATCACAGCGAGAGGAACCAAGCTTTCTATTTTTGATGAACCGGAAGCAGGAATCGACCTCTGGAGCTTTAACAGTCTGATCAAAGTGTTTGAGAAGATGCGTGATGAGATCAACGGAACAATCCTTATCATTTCCCATCAGGAAAGAATTCTCGATATTGCGGACAAGATTATCGTGATCGCTGATGGACAGGTACGTAAAGTCGGAACAAAAGAGGAAGTTTTACCGGAACTTCTGAACAGCTCACCGACATGCCAGACATTGATAGATAAGGCATAGTCTTTTAAGACAGACGAAAAGAAGAAAAAAGTCATCTGTCATGTTATGGGACAGGGAAATGAGGAAGAAACATGGATTTAGTACAGAAAAATTTATTAGAGCAGGTCGCAGGACTTCATGAGATTCCGGAGGGTGCATATAATATCCGCGCCAACGGAAAAAAAGAAGCAAGAAATACAACAGCGAATATTGATATTGTAAGTAAAGAAGACAAAGACGGAATTGATATTATCATCAAACCGGGAACCGTCAATGAGAGCGTTCATATTCCGGTTGTTTTAAGTGAAAGTGGATTCCAGGAATGTGTATACAATGACTTCTATATCGGAGAAGGTGCAGACGTTACGATCGTTGCGGGATGCGGTATCCACAACTGTGGTGTAGATACGTCCAAGCATGAGGGAATCCATACATTCTATCTTGAGAAGAATGCGAAAGTAAAATACGTAGAGCGTCATTATGGCGAAGGGGATGGCAATGGTGAAAATATCATGAATCCACAGACGATTGTCCACCTGAAAGAAGGTGCGCATATGGAGATGGAGACAACCCAGATCAAGGGAATCGATTCCACCATCCGTGTAACAAGAGGAGATCTTGCAGACGGAGCATCTTTAGAGATCCATGAGAAGATCATGACACACGGCAGACAGTATGCGAAGACTGATTTTGCGATCGATATGAACGGGAAAGACTGCAGCTGTAATCTTGTATCACGTTCTGTTGCCAAGGGAGAATCCAAGCAGGAATTCTTCTCTATCATGAACGGTAATGCAGCCTGTGCGGGACACAGTGAATGTGATGCGATCATTATGGATCAGAGTCATGTAACTGCAAGCCCACAGCTGACAGCAAACAGCATAGATGCAAATCTTATCCATGAAGCTGCGATCGGTAAGATTGCCGGAGAGCAGCTGATCAAGCTTATGACACTTGGACTTACAGAAAAAGAAGCCGAAGAACAGATCATCAACGGATTTTTGAAATAACAGAATGCCATGGCAGACAGATGAAAGCATTTGCTGCCGTGGCTTTTTTATCCTGACACCTGAATCTCTTGCAGAAAAAAGGAGTGCTTTATGAAGTTTTTTCATCTCTCAGATTTACATATAGGAAAACAGTTGCATCATTATAATCTGATTCCGGAGCAGAGGGATATCCTTGGCAGGATCGTTGCACTTGCAGAAAAAGAGCAGCCGGATGCCATCCTGATCGCCGGAGATATTTATGATACACCGGTTCCGTCAGCAGAGGCAGTTTCGGTATTTGATGCTTTCCTGACTGCACTTAATAACCTGACTCCGGCAGTTACTATATGTGTGATCGCCGGAAATCATGACAGTGCCAAAAGGATCGATTTTGCAAGTGGAATCCTTGCAAAGCATCGCGTAGTGATCGCAGGAATGCCGCCGACAGTGCCGGAAGAAAAGCTGAAAAAAGTATGCATATCGGATTCGTATGGGGAAGTATGCATTTATCTGCTTCCATTTGTAAAGCCATCCTTTGTCAGAAATTTAACAGAGGAAGAGATCCAGACATATGATGATGCTGTCAGGCTTGTAATCGAAAGAGAGTCCATTGATACAGAAAAGAGAAATATTATAATAAGCCATCAGTTTTATACAGCAGAGGGAAAAGAACCGGAAACGTCAGATTCCGAGATCCGTATGGTTGGTGGGATCGAAAATGTTGATGTTTCCGTACTGAAGCCTTTTGATTATGCGGCACTTGGCCATATTCACAGAAAGCAAAAGATTGGTCAGGAGAAAAACTGCTATTGTGGAACACCATTACAATACTCTGTCAGCGAGGCAGGGGATGAGAAGACAGTGACAATGGTTGAGCTTCTGGAAAAGGGCAGCAAGCCCTGTATCACAGAACTTCCATTAGAACCGCTTAGAAGAGTGAGGAAGCTGACAGGACATCTGGAAGAGATCCTGGAGGCTGCATCCAAAGAAAACTGTCATGATTATGTGAGCATTACACTGACAGATGAAGTGGAAGCTTATCAGCCGAAAGAAAAGTTAGAGCAGGTGTATGACCATATACTAGAGATTAAAATCGACAATGAGCGCACCAGAAAAATCCTGGAATTTTCAGAAGATGAGACAGAGAGTCTGGATCCGTATGAGGCGTTTTTAAAATTCTTTTCAGAAATGAATGGAAGAAGCCTGACGGAGAAGGAGGATACGGTTTTACGCATGGTACTAAACGGTGAAAGAGAGGTGTCTGAATGAAGCCTTTACAGTTAACGATGTCAGCATTTGGTTCCTATGCCGGAAGGACGGTCATAGATTTTACAAAACAGCAGCATGGGATATTTCTGATCACCGGAGACACCGGATCCGGGAAGACGACGATATTTGATGCCATAACATATGCACTTTATAATCAGACGAGCGGCGGGGAACGAAACGGAAATATGATGAGAAGCCAGTATGCCGCCGCAGAGACACCGACCTATGTCGAACTTGAATTTCAATACTGTGGACAGCAGTATAAAGTGCGGAGGAATCCGGATTACAAGATCACAAAGACGCTGAAAAACGGTAAGGTAAAAGAACAGAAGGTCGCACATAATGTGGAACTGACGATGCCGGACGGAAGTGTTTTTCCGGAGAAGAAAAATGCAACAGATGCAAAGATCACAGAGATATTAGGACTTACTGCGGATCAGTTTTCGCAGATCGTCATGATCGCACAGGGAGATTTTTTAAAACTTTTATATACAAAATCAGATGAACGGAAAATGATTTTTTCCAGATTGTTCAGGACGGATGTTTACTGGAAAATCCAAGAGAATCTGAAAAGAAGATCGGCAGAGATGGATGATAAGATCCAGGAGAATAAAAGAGCATATGAACAGGAACAGGGAAGGATCATTGTCTGGGATGGAATGGAGGAGCTTTCTCTAAGGGAGCTTGTTGACGCATTGTCAGATCTTTTGAAGGAAGCACGAAAAGAGCAGAAGCTGCACCATGAGAATGCCGAAGAGATCGGGAAAAAAATCGCAAAATTCGAGGAAGTCAACCGGTTATTCGATGCTCTTGCAAAAACAAGACAGATGGGAATACTGCTGAAAGAAAAAGAACCGGAATCGAAAGCACGCAGGCATCAGATTGAGATGACCAGGAAAGCAGAGAAAATACAGCCTTCGGAGGAAAAATACCTGTCTGCATGCAAAGCTTTGGAACAGAGCCTGCAGACGATTCAGAAAATAGAGCAAAAGATTGCGGAGGACAGCACAAAATTTAAGGAGCTTTCTGCTAAGCTTGAACTGGCAAAAGAGGAACATCAGAAGGAAGTCATCGAAACACAGCGGGAAATGCTTGCCATAGAGCAGTCTTTCCCTTTGTATGAAGCACTGCAGCAAAGAATAGAACATGCAAAGCAGCTGGAGAGTGAATGGAAAGAAGTCATAAAAAGTAACGGACAGGCAAAAAAAGCCAGAGAACAGGAAGCGGAAGAACTGTTAAAGCAAAAACAGGACAGAGAGAACGCTCTTGAGAAGGCAAGATCCGAATGGGAAGCGGCAGTAAAAAAGGTATCAGAGGCAGCAGCAGACTATGAAGAGAAATATGCAGCGTTTTTTGCAGAGCAGGCAGGTATCCTTGCAGAAACACTGAAAGAACAGAGTCCGTGTCCGGTCTGCGGTTCCCTAAACCACCCACATCCGGCCAGACTGTCTGCACATGCAGTGACGGAGCAGGAAGTGGCAAACGCCAGAAAGGCAAGAGCCGAAGCGGAGCAAAAGAGAGATGTTTTCCACGAAGAATTTGAAAAACAGAAAGAATATCAACAGGAGATCGCTTCAAAAGTTGATAATGCAAAAGCAAAGGCTGTACTTGATCTTACAATTGAAAAGCAGCATGAGAAAGATGCAGAAGAAAAATACAAAACCGAACAAAAAGAGATTGAAACAATAAGCAGCACGCTCAGGTATCAGTCGCTGGAAAAGGCCAGAAAGCAATATGATGCAATGCAAAAGAAGCTTTCTTCATCAGAGGCAGCGATCGGGAAGAAAAAACTGGAAGTGCAGTCAGTTTCGGATGCAGTCAGTACGATGAAAGGCCAGCTCATTGCAGAACAGGAGAAAAAGAAGTCTGCAGAGAAAGAATTAAAAAAAGCAGGCCAGGACTACGAAAAAAGTCTGGAAAAAGCCGGCTTCACGGAAGAAATGTATCATCTGGCAGCAATGCCTGAGAGAAGCATTGCAAAGTTAGAGCGCGAGGAGAGGGAGTATACAGAGCAGTGCATGAAGCAGGAGGGCGGACAAAAAGAGCTGGAAAGTCAGACTGCGGGCAAGACATATACCGATATAACCGAATGGAAAGAACAATTGCAGGCAGAAAAGCGTGCGTGGCAGAATGCAGAGAAAAAAAGCATAAAACTGCACAATGCCTGTGAGAATGACCGTGCAGTTCTGAAAAATTGTGAGGTTTATCTGGAAAGAGAAAAAAGTCTGGAAGAAGAGGATCAGGTGATCAAAAGCCTGTCGCGTACAGCGAACGGAAGACTGCCTGGTTCAGCAAAGATCGATTTTGAGACATATATCCAGAGACAGTATTTCAGACAGATTATCCATGAAGCGAACAAGCGGCTCTTGACGATGAGCAATCATCAGTTTATCCTTAAACTAAAAGAAGAGTCGAATACAGGCAAAAAGTCGAATGAAGGACTGGATCTTGCAGTATACAGTCTTGTGACGGACAGTGAGAGGGATGTGAAGACACTCTCAGGCGGAGAGTCTTTCCTTGCAGCCCTTGCAATGGCACTCGGATTGTCCGACATTGTGGAACGGACAGCCGGAGCGATCAACCCGGATATGATGTTTATCGATGAAGGGTTTGGTTCACTGGATGCACAGTCGAGACAGCAGGCAATTGAGGTTCTTGTGGAACTCGCAGGCGACAGCAGGATGGTAGGAATCATATCCCATGTCACGGAGCTGAAGGAGCAGATCGACAGGAAGCTAATCGTAAGCCGCACGGAGAAGGGCAGCAGGGCAGCCTGGGCAGAAGAAGCTTAAAGCCAGACAAAAGCAAAGAAGAAAAAGAAAGCAGGAAAGAGCAGCATGGATGAAATGCAAAGACCAATCGGAGTGTTTGATTCCGGTGTAGGCGGGATCAGTGTACTTCGGGAATTGGTGGCATTGATGCCAAATGAAAACTTTATATTTTACGGAGATTCAAAAAATGCCCCATACGGAACAAAAACATTAGAAGAAGTCCGGGAACTGACACTTGCGGACGCAGATTTTCTGGTGAAGAAGGATGTCAAGGCATTAGTGGTTGCATGCAACACGGCAACAAGTGCGGCAATCCATATATTGCGTGAAAAGTACCAGGAAAAAATGCCGGTGATCGGGATCGAACCTGCATTAAAACCGGCAGTTTCTGTGAAAGAGTCACCAAGAGTCTTTGTCATGGCGACTCCGATGACACTTCGTGAGAAGAAGTTTGGCAGCCTTATGCATAAGTTTCAGGATAAAGCACAGATTATTTCACTTCCGTGTCCGGGACTGGTTGAATTTGTGGAAAGAGGGGAGCTTTCGGGAGATGGACTGGAAAGCTATCTTAAAAACCTGTTTGCACCATATCTGATGAGTGGGACGGATGCGGTTGTTCTTGGATGCACCCATTATCCTCTGGTAAGGAAAACGATCCGGAAAGTACTGGGTCCTTCCGTGGCGATCTTTGACGGAGGGGAGGGAACCGCCCGTGAAACCTTGCACAAGTTAAAAGAGTATGATCTGGTCACTGATTCGAAGGTGCACGGAACGGTACAGTTTTTTAACAGCACAGGAGATGAAAGAATGCTTGCACTCAGCAGGTACCTTCTGGAACATCATGAATAAAAAAGAAATAAAATCTAAAAGAAATATAAATAAATTCCGGAGTTTTTTTAGAAATGTTTTCGAAAACTGACATAATTCGTACACATTTATTCGGTATATTAATTACATCAAAGAGATACAGAGAAATCGATTTGATGTAAGCCGATTCACAGTGCTTACTGGCAGTGCCAATTTTCCTTTATATAGATTAACATTTTCATAACTAAACTCCTCGAAAAAACAGCCTTTTACAGGCTGTTTTTTCATTGCGTAGATTTTTAACAGAAGAATAAGCAGACATTGAAGATGTGAGCGAGAAATGTTATACTAAAAAAATCGATGAATACAAAAGAACACAAAGGAGTCAGGATGAAGAATAAAAGGGCGATACTTACAGTTTTACTTACATGCACGATGCTGCTTGCAGCTTTTGCATCCGGTTGTGGAGTTGCAAAAGAAACAACCGGGAATGAAGCAAGACAGGAGACTGTAACCGAAACAGTACAGGAAACAGACGGGACAGAAGCTGTGCAGACCGGTGCAGTGACATTTATCGATGATCTTGGAAGACAAGTGACAGTGGAGAATCCAAAGAGGGTGATCTCCCTGATCGCAAGCTATGCGGATATCTGGTATCTTGCCGGAGGAATAGATACACTTGTCGGCACAACGAATGCGACATGGACTTATTTTGATCTTCCATTGCGGGAAGATATTGTAAATCTTGGTTCTTCCAAGGAATTGAATCAGGAACAGCTGCTGGCATGCGAGCCGGATTTTGTGCTTGCAAGCTGCGGTACAGACAGGAATGTGGAGCTTGAAACATTTTTTGAAGAGGCAGGACTTAATGTTGCATATTTTTCCGTGAACAGCTTTGAAGATTATTTAAGAGTTTTAAATATCTGTACTACGATCACAGGCTGCGAGGACAACTATACAGCCTATGGTACGAACGTGGAGAAGGAAGTGGATGAGGCACTCTCCCGTGTAGATGGACGGGCACCAACCGTATTGTATGTGCGTGCGAGCGGCAAGAGCTGCAAAGTCAAGAACAGCGAGGGAAGTGTTCTGGGCGAGATGCTTGCAGATATGGGATGTGTGAATATCGCAGATTCCAATGAGAGCCTTTTGGAACAGCTTAGTATGGAAGTGATTTTAAAAGAAGATCCGGATTATATTTTTGTTGTACTGCAAAGTGAAGACAAGACAGAAGCCGAGAAGGTATTGGAGGATACGCTGCTTAGCAATCCGGCATGGAATACACTGACCGCGGTGAAAGAAGGACGCTATCATGTGATGGATCCCAGTCTTTATAATATGAAACCGGATGCAAGATGGGGGGAAGCATATGAACAGCTTGCAGACATTCTTTACCCGCAGGAATAAATATTTTTTGCTGGCAGGATTTGGCATATTACTGATCACAGCAATTGTGATAAGCCTTCTGGTCGGATCTGTGAAGATGCCGTCAGGACAGGTTTTTGATGCATTGATGGGAAGAGACAGGGAATCTACTATGTCAAGGATTATTCTATACAGCAGGCTGCCGAGAACCTGTGCGGCATTTCTTGCAGGTGCAGCACTTGCGGTAGCAGGCGTTGTCATCCAGACAGTACTGAATAATCCGCTTGCATCGCCAAGCATCATAGGAGTGAATTCCAGTGCAGGTTTTGCAGTGGCATTTGTCTGTGCATTCTGGCCGGCAGCACAAAGATATACACCATTTATTGCATTTTTTGGGGCACTTGCGGGAGTTCTTCTTGTAATGGCTTTGTCGCAGAGCACTGTGGCAGCCCGCATTACAGTTGTGCTTGCCGGAGTGGCGATTTCCAATCTGTTCAGTGCAGGGATCGATGCGGTCGTTACACTGGTGCCGGATGCATTAAACAGTGTCTCGGATTTCAGGATCGGTGGCTTTACAGGGGTGACTATGTCACAGCTAGGGCCTGCGGCAGCAATTATAGCAATCAGTCTTATCATTGTATTTTCGCTGGCACACCAGCTGGATATTCTGGCACTTGGAACAGATACGGCAAAAAGTCTCGGACTTGCAGTGGGGAGGATGCGGATCGTGTTTCTTGTGCTTGCAGCAGCACTTGCAGGAGCGGCAGTCAGCTTTTGTGGTCTGATCGGATTTGTCGGACTCATTGTGCCGCATGCAATGCGCAGGATCGTTGGAGAGGATAATGGGCTTTTGCTTGTGGCATCTGCCATGGGTGGATCATTTTTTGTCCTGATCTGCGATCTGATCGCAAGAGTATTGTTCGCACCATTTGAAATCCCGGTCGGAATCGTGCTTTCGTTTGCGGGGGCACCGTTTTTCCTGTGGCTTTTATTCAAGCAAAGAGGAGGAAGGGTATGATCGAGGTAAAAAATCTTTCTTCCGGGTATTTTGGAAAAACAATTGTAAAAGATATCAGTATGAAATTTGTTCCGGGTGAAGTTCTGGTACTGCTCGGACCGAATGGAAGCGGCAAGACCACTTTTCTGAAAGCAGCACTTGGACTTTTGCCTGTGACAGAAGGTGAGATCCTATATGATGGTGTAGATATCCGGAAGATGAAGCCGAAAGAAGTAGCCCAGAAGGCAGCGTTTCTTTCACAGAGCAGGAATACTCCGTCCATTCAGGCTCTCCGCATGGTTTTGCATGGAAGATTTCCGTATCTTTCTTATCCGAGAAGCTACAGTAAGCGTGACAAGGAGCTTGCGAGAGAAGCCATGAAAAAAACCGGAAGTACGCCATATGAACAGAGGAATGTGAGCGAACTCTCAGGAGGACAGAGACAGGGTGTGTATCTGGCAATGGCACTTGCACAGGATACGGAAACGGTTTTTATGGATGAACCGACTACGTATCTGGATATCAGACATCAGATCGGTGTGATGGAAACTGCAAGAGAGCTTGCAGAGGAAGGGAAAGCAGTCGTACTTGTCCTGCACGATCTTCCGCTTGCGATGAGTGGTGCGGATAAAGTAGCTGTTTTTGAAAAAGGCCGTCTGATCGCCTGCGATACACCGGAGCACATTTATGAAAGCAATGTATTAGACCGCGTATTTGAAGTAGAAGTACATTGCATGGAAACAAAGCATGGCAGACAGTATTACTGCCTGCCTTCTGAGAAAAGAGAGGAAAGCAGTAAGGAATGAATACAAAAGCAATTCTTCTGGTAAGTGTAGGAACCAGCCAGACAAAAGCTCTTGAGAAAACTACACTTTGCCTGAAGGAAGAGATGGAGAAGAAATATAATAAAAAATGCTATGTCGGATATTCAAGCCGGTTTATCCTAAGCAGGATGAAAGAAAAAGGCGGAGATTATTCCGGGATCGAAGAAGCAATGCAGCAGATGGTTTCTGATGGAGTGAGTGAGGTTTTGATACAGCCGACCTTTTTGTTGAACGGGGTTGAATGTGAAGATATGAGAGAGCAGATCGAACCCTACCGTGAGAAATTCGCACATGTAAGGATCGGAAAACCATTATTCAGCGAGAAAACAGATTATATAAAGACACTGCAGGTGATTTTGGATGAAGTCAGATTAGAAGAGGACGAAGCACTTGTGCTGATCGGACACGGAACCGGTCATCAGGCGGGAACTGCATATCAGAATCTTGAGTATACTGCGTATACACAGGGAATGCGTAATGTATTTGTAGGGACGGTGACAGATGAGAGAAGCCGCCGCATGGCATTGCGTAAACTGGGCGTTTCCGGTTACAGAAAAGTCCGCCTGATGCCGCTTTTATTTGTGGCAGGGTTTCATGCTGCAAAAGATATTGATGGAGGAGAAACATCCTGGCGTGGTATTTTATCTGAGGCGGGTTATGAAGTGACACCGCAGCTGCTTGGATTGGGTGAGCTGGAAGGTATAAGAGAGATATTTTTGGAACATCTAAAGGCAGCTGACAAAGAAGACTAAGAACCGGAAGCAGAACAGGCGCAGAAGACAGACAGGTCAGAAGACAGACAGATCGGAAGATAGACAGGTCAGAAGAAAGGACAGGAAAATGGAAGAAAGAAAAGGGAAAGTATGGCTTGCCGGAGCAGGACCGGGAGATGCGGGACTGGTTACGGTAAAGACAACAGAACTGATAAAAAATGCAGATGTAATCGTATATGATGCACTGATCAGCACGGAGATCATGAGTCTGATCCCAGATGATAAGGAGTGTATTTATGTCGGAAAGCGTTCCGGAAATCATGTGGTGCCGCAGGAAGAGATCAATCAGATCCTTTTGGAACAGGCACTGCTTGGCAAAAAAGTTCTTCGTTTAAAAGGCGGAGATCCATTTGTATTCGGAAGAGGCGGAGAAGAATTAGAGCTTCTGATAGAACACGACATTCCGTTTGAGATCGTACCGGGAATCACATCAGCGGTTGCAGTGCCGGCCTATGCAGGCATTCCGATCACACACAGGGATTACACATCTTCTTTTCATGTGATAACAGGACATGCCAGAAAAGACGGAGTATCCAGGATTAATTATGAAGCACTTGTAAAGTTTGGTGGGACACTTGTTTTTCTGATGGGGATCTCATCCATGCCGGATATCTGCAAGGGACTTATGGATGCAGGAATGAGAGAAGATATGCCGGCGGCGGTACTGGAACGTGGAACGACGAGCAGACAGAGAAAAGTGATCTCGGATGTCGGACATCTGGTAGAAGAATCGGAAAAAGCCGGGATCAAAACACCGGCGATCATTCTGGTAGGGGAAGTGTGTGGCCTTGAGAAGAATTTCTCATGGGCAGAAAAGCGTCTTCTTGGCGGCAGACAGTTCCTTATTACAAGACCAAAGCAGAATAGTTCCGTTCTTGCAGGCAGGTTAAGAGCATACGGAGCGCAGGTGCTTGAGGTTCCTTCTATTGCAACCAGACCGGTCGCACAGAATGATAGGCTGAAACAGGCGGTATTGGAACAGGGCGCGAAGGAACGCTGGATCATTTTCTCGAGTCCGATCGGTGTGCAGACTTTCTTTGACCAGATGGCCGAGCTTGATCTTGACGTGAGAGATCTGATGCAGGATGGCTGCGTGCTTAAAATAGCTGCGATCGGAAGTGCGACAGGAAAAGAATTGAGAAAATACGGACTGCGTGCAGATGTGATCCCTGGAGTATTTAATGCAAAAGAATTGGGTGAAGCTGTTGCGAAAGAAGCCGCACCGGGAAGCAGGGTCATCATCGCAAGGGCAAAAGAAGGCTCTAAGGAGCTTATTCCGCCGCTGGAGGCAGCAGGACTTCAGGTTACGGATATTCCGACTTATGAGACTGTATATGAGGTGAATGAGGTACTTTCTGCAGAGATTAAGAAAGCAATAGAGGCAGGAGAAGTAGATGCGGTGACTTTTACGAGCGGTTCTACGGTACGCGGATTTGTAAATAGTATCAAAGATATTGATTATACCGCAATTAAGGCGGTATGCATCGGAGAGCAGACAGCAGCGGAAGCACAGAAATACGGTATGCAGATCACGATTTCCAAAGAGGCATCCATGGACAGCATGATGGAATTGATCTTAGATCAGTTCGGAGTGGAATGAGGCGTGTATGAAGAAGAACTATTTTCCGATTTTTATTGACCTGTCAGACAAAAAGATTGTTGTGATCGGAGGCGGAACGATCGCAGGAAGACGTGCAGCAACGCTTTGTGACTTTGCAGAGCATGTCTGTGTGATCGCTCCGGAAATCTCTGACCAGGTGGAAAAACTTGTATCAGACGGAAAAGTATTGTGGATAAAAGACTGTTATCAAAGTTCTTATGTGGAAAACGCAGACCTTGTTGTTGCGGCAACGGATGTTCCGGAGGTAAATCATAAGGTTAAGGAAGACTGTATGCGTCTGGAAAAAGAAAAAAACCGCAAAATCTTTGTCAGCGTGGCTGATGACAGAAATCTTTGCGATTTTTATTTTCCAGGCATTGTAAAGACAGAGGATGCCGTGATCGGCATCAGCTCCGGTGGTTCGCCAAAGCATACAAAAGAGTTAAGGCAGAAGCTGGAAGAGATCTTGAAAAAAGAAAGCCAATGACTAGAAGTGGCGCTTGTTCTCACAGATCTCAACAAAACGGGAAAGAGTTTCGTTGAAAAACTTTCCTTTGCGGCAGACAAGATCGAAGGTGCGCTTTAAGCTGACATCTTCGATATTACATGCCCAGAGTTCTCCGCTTAAAAGCTCACGTTTGGCAACTTTCGGAGACATGACAGTGATGCCGAGATTATGGAGAACAGCCTCTTTGATCGCCTCAAAACTGTAACAGTCCCATTGTGGCTGGTAAGTGATATGATTCTCACGCAGAATCGATTCTAACTTGGCACGGGTACCGCTGCCTTCTTCCCTGAGGATGAAGGATTCTCCTTCCAGTTCATGGAGGAAGACAGAGCGTTTTCCATAAAATCTGTGCTGGCAGGAACATAAAACGGTCAGTTCATCCTCGAGGACCGGTTTTACAACAAGGGCATTCGATGTGATGTCACCTTCTACAAATCCAATATCAAGTTCACTTTTAATTAATTTCTCTTCTATAATACCGGTACTGGCAACGGTTACTTCACAGTGCATACCCGGTATCTCATGTTCTAACTGTTCAATGATCGGTGCAATGATATAATAACCGATCGTCGCAGTTGCCCCTACGCGGATTCCTGCGTTATGGGATTCATCCTGAAGAAAAAGTTCCATATCCTTATACTGATGAATAATATTTGTAGCATAATTCATAAGCTGCTGGCCGGTAGGTGTCAGGCACAGAGTATTGCCGACACGGTCGAACAGCCGGATGTCGAATTCTCTTTCAATATCTGAAATCGCAAGACTGACAGAAGGCTGGGTGATGTAGAGCACTTTGGCTGCAGCACTCATACTTCCGAGTTCTGCGACTTTTGTGAAAATTTCCAAATTACGAATAGTCATAACTAACCTCTTTTATCAAATGTATACAATTAAAAATCCTCATTTATAGTACAAATAATATAATAAATATGACTGCCATAGACAAATACCTATAAGCTATATTGGTATATTAGCATTTTACATTTCGTGTGTCAAATGGTAGAATTTTATCGATAAAGTTACTATATTAAAATTTTATCGACAAAATTTTAACAATCTAACAAACAAACAAAGAAAGAGGAGGGAGATTACAGCTATGAGCTATAAGCTTTCTAAGCAGGAAACGACACAGCTTTTTGAGAAACTTTCAGAGAAGTATGATATTTACGCTCCAAAGCTTTTTAAGAACGAAGGCCGTTTTTCTGAAACAGACGTCATCAAATATGACAAAATCAATTCTCTTGATGAAGTGGTTTGGGATCACAAATCTACATACCCAATGAAAGAAGTGTTATCACCAATCCAGCAGGCAGTTTTCTACTTCACAGAAGATGAGTTCCGTGCAAGCAAAGGAAAAACACGTCCAATGCTTATCTTCGCTCGTCCATGTGATATTAATGCTATGAAAGTACAGGCCAGAATTTACGCTGGTAACGGTGGATATACCGATATGTACTATGAGCGCATGAGAGAGCTTGCAAAATACATCCTTATGCCATGTAATGGTGGGGATGATACATGTTTCTGTGTAAGCATGGGAACAAACACAACAGATGATTACTCTGTTGCTGTAAAACCAACAGAAGACGGAATGCTCTTCGAAGTAAAAGATGAAGATCTTGCTGCTTACTTTGCTGATGCAGCTGCAGCAGAATTTGCACCTGAATTCGTTCAGGAGAATGAACTTACAGCAGTGATCCCGGAGATCCCTGACAGAGAAGTTCTTAATGCATTAAAGAAACATGATGTATGGAAACAGTTCAACGGACGTTGTATCTCCTGCGGAGCCTGTACAATTGCCTGTTCAACATGTACCTGCTTTACAACACGCGATGTGATCTACGGAGATAATCCTGAAGTTGGTGAGAGACGCAGAGTATCTGCATCCTGCCAGATCGACGATTTCGCTAAAGTTGCAGGTGGCGGAAACTACCGTCTGACAGCCGGCGATCGTATGCGTTATAAGATGCTTCACAAATTCCATGATTACGATGCACGTTTCCATGAGGGACATATGTGTGTAGGTTGTGGACGTTGTACAAGCCGCTGCCCAGAATTCATCTCTATCACAACTACATTGAAGAAGATGAATGATGCAGTTGAGGAAATCAAGAAAGAATTAGGCAAATAAGAAAGGAGCAGGAACAATGACAAACTGTGTTCAGCCTCAGGCATGCGAAATTTTAAGCATCAACCATGAGACAGATATCGAATATACATTCCGTATTGCTACGGATATCAAACCTTCCCACGGTCAGTTCCTTGAGCTCTCCGTTCCAAAGATTGGAGAATGTCCAATTTCAGTCAGTGAACAGGGTGACGGATGGCTGGAATTCACAATCCGTAAAGTTGGTAAAGTTACTGACGTAATTTTTGAAAAGAGACCTGGAGATCATCTCTTCCTTCGTGGACCATACGGAAAAGGATGGCCTGTAGAAGAATTAAAAGGAAAACATGTTTTCGTAATCGCCGGTGGTACAGGTGTATCCCCAGTACGTAGCTGCTTAAACTTCCTTGCAGCGAACGAAGGTTATGCAAAATCTGTAAACCTTGTATGTGGTTTCAAGAACTACGAAAGCGTTTTATTCAAGAACAACCTTGAAACATGGAAAGAGAAATTCAATACATGGTACTGCCTTGACAATGAGGAGCATGAAGGATTCCACTGTGGTCTTGTTACAACAGTAGTAAACGAGCTTCCTCTTGACAAAGTAAAAGCAGCTGGCGAAGACTATGCAGTTCTTGTTGTAGGACCACCAGTCATGATGAAATTTGCAGGACTTGAGCTTCTTAAGAATGGTTTTGATGAAAACAAGATCTGGATGAGCTTCGAGCGTAAGATGTCTTGTGCCGTAGGTAAATGTGGACATTGCCGTATCGACGAAGTTTATGTATGTCTTGATGGACCTGTTTTCCCATATACCATCGCGAAAGATCTTGTTGATTAGGAGGAGAGACAATGAACAGAGATATTAATATTAAAGAGACTCGTATTAATTGCTTCCGCCAGTCAAAAGTTGATGGTGAATTTATGCTTCAGATGCGTGTTCCAGGTGGTTTCATTGATGCAAAATACCTGAGCACTGTTCAGCATATCGCACAGACTTGGGGCGATGGCAATTTCCATTTTGGTACACGTCAGACATTCGATATCTGCGGTATCAAATATGACGATATTCCAGCAGTAAATGCTTATATCGAAGATTACATCAAAGAAGTTGATGCAGAATTATGTAATGTAAACATGGATACTATCTCCGGCCAGCCGGCAGAATGGAACAGCAAGGGTGGATATCCTACAATCGGTGCCAGAAATATCACAGCATGTGTTGGTAACCATCATTGTATCTGTGGTAACATCAATACTTTCGAGCTTGCACGTAAGATTGAGAACATCGTATTCCCAAGCCATTACCACATCAAAATCAACATCTCAGGATGTCCTAACGACTGTAACAAAGCTCACGTATGTGACTTTGGTATCATCGGTACATACAAGATGGTTTACCATCCGGAGCGTTGTATCGGATGCGGACTCTGTGCTAAGAAATGTGAGCATGGAGCAACACGTGTATTATCTCTTAACAAAGAGACAGGAAAGATCGAAAAAGATCCTTGCTGCTGCGTAGGATGTGGAGAATGTGTAAAAGCTTGTCCGGCAAGTGCATGGACACGTTCCGAGAAACCTCTCTACAAAGTTATCCTTGGCGGACGTACAGGACGTCAGACACCTCGTATGGGTAAGATGTTCTTAAACTGGGCTTCTGAAGAGACTGTACTTGCAGTATTAGGAAACTGGCAGAAATTCTCTGCATGGGTTATGGATTACAAGCCAGAGTACTTACATGGCGGACATCTTATCGACCGTGCAGGATATAAGAAGTTCAAAGAGCTTATTCTTGATGGTGTAGAACTTAACCCAGAATGTCTCGTAGCAGAAGATCTGTACTGGACAGAGACTGAGTACCGTTCTAACTACAATGTAAAACCAATTTCTATGCACCATACAGCAGGTCCTTCCAATAAATAAGAAGGAACATTCTGCAAAGAGTCTGTCTGACAGATTGCAGAGACTGCTATAAAATTTGAGTACGGCATGGCCGTCGCTGTGCCGTACTTTAAATTTGAACCATGAGAAGTTTATACGCAATACTTTTCAGAGTGCGTAGCTTTTTTTTGGCAAAAGCTCGTCAAAAAATTAACATTATGCAAATTGCAATATAATGTGAAAAATATGCAAAAAACTTTATGAAAAATATGAAATATGTAGGGGAAAAATTGAAATGAAAAAGAATATGTCCTATATCCACTTCGCGATCGGTTTACTTATCATGCTGATCTTCCGCTTTATTCCAGTAGGAGTATTACCGAACGTAACTGAACCAGGCTTACAGATTATGGGTATCTTTATCGGTACCATCTATTTATGGACAACAAGTGATCCATCCGTTGCCAGTATCACAGCGATCGTTATGATCGGTCTTAGTGATTTCACAACAGCAGGCGGTGCTCTTGTCGGATGTTTTGGTAATGCCACTGTTATACAGATGCTCTTCCTTATGATCTTTATGGGTGGTCTTACAAACAGAAGATTAACAGTTTACATCGGAAGATGGATCTTAACACGTAAAGTGATCGAAGGAAAGCCATGGGTATTCACAACAGCAATCCTTCTCGGAAGTTACTGCATGTCTGTATTCATCGGATGTTTTGCACCAATCTTCTTATTCTGGCCAGTACTTTACGGAATTTTTGAAGACGTTGGATTTAAGAAAACTGACAAATATCCAAAACTGATCGTTATCGGTGTTGTATTAGGCGCCCTGATCGGATTCCCAGTTCCACCTTATATGTCTAACGGTCTTGCGCTGTTAGGTAACTACCGCGGATTATTACCAAACTTTGGCAACCTTTCTGAAATGCCAGGCGTAATGATCGCTGATGGTACATACTTTATCGCATGCTTTATTATGGGTCTCCTTCTTATCGCATCTGTTGTATTAGTAATGAGATTTGTTTTCAGACCTGATGTAGAACCATTAAAAGATGTTACAATTGAGATGCTTGAGAAGAATCCATTACCACCGATGAACAAAGCACAGAAAATCTACGGAGTATCTCTTGTTGTATTTATTTTCTGTATGTTAGTACCAAGCTTATTACCAACTGTACCGGTATTAAGTTTCTTATATCAGAACTCTCTTCTTGTACCGGTAGCACTTACAGTGATTCTTTGCTTACTTCGTGGCGAAGATGGTCCTGTATTAGATATGCAGTCTGTAATGGGTAAGGATTTTGCATGGCCGACATTCTGGTTATGTACAGCAGCCATCTATCTTGGTGGTGTATTAACAAATGAAGCAACAGGTATCACACCATTCTTAAATACTGTATTATCTCCAATCTTTACAGGAATGTCAGGAGCAGTATTTACAGTCGTATTACTTCTTGTAACAGTAGTATTAACAAATATCTGTAACTCACTTGTAATCGGTATGATCATGCAGCCGGTAGTATTAACATACTGTGTATCTGCAGGTGTGAATCCAGCTCCGATCATCACACTGCTGATCTTTACTGTATTATTATCTGCAGCATGTACACCTGCAGCTTCTCCATTCGCAGCTATGCTGTTCGGTAATAAAGATTACTTAACAAGTGGAGACGTATACAAATATGCTACAACATTTGTATTAGTCGAACTGGCTATTATTTTAGTAATTGGTATTCCATTTATTAATTTATTATTGTAAAATAAAGGTAGTGTTCCAGTGTGCCGACAACCATCTGGTGCACTGGAATGAAAAGTAAAAGAGGTAAAAAATATGAGTCTGTATGATGTAGTAATCGTAGGTTCCGGCCCATCCGGTATGACAGCAGCTATCTACGCTGCAAGAGCAAATATGAAGGTTTTATTATTAGACAAGCTTGCTCCGGGCGGACAGATTATTAACACAAATGAAATTCAGAACTACACAGGTGTGGGCACGATCAATGGTGCAGAACTTGCAATGAACATGTTCAACCACACACAGGAGTTAAATATTGAATTTGATTACGCAACAATCACTAAGATCGAGGACTGCGGAGAAGTGAAGAAGCTTTACGTAGAAGAAGATCCTGACCGCGTGATCGAATCCAAGACAGTGATCATCGCTACAGGAACAGAACACAGAAGACTTCACGTTGAGAATGAAGACAAGTTCATCGGAAACGGAATCGGATTCTGTGCGATCTGTGATGGTGAATTCTATCGTGACAAAGATGTCGTTGTTATCGGTGGCGGTAACTCAGCAGTTGAGGAATCTATTTACCTTACTGACATTGTTAAACATCTGACGATCGTTACCATGTTTGACCTGACAGCAGATCCGATCGCATGCGACAAGCTGCGCAGCTCTGAAAAAGTAACAATTTATCCTTACCAGGATGTTTTAAACTTTGTAGGAGAGAGTTCCTTAGAAGGAATCCACTTCAAATCTACAAAGACAGGTGAAGAGAACACTGTAAAATGTGATGGTGTTTTCGAGTACATCGGATTATATCCTGTAACTGACTTTGTGAAAGATCTCGGAATTACAGAGAGCCACGGATATATTGAGACAAACTCCAGAATGGAGACCAAGATCCCTGGAATCTTTGCATCCGGAGACTGTATCTCAAAAGAGTTAAGACAGGTTATCACAGCTTGCTCTGATGGTGCGATCGCAGCTCAGAATGCAGCAAGCTATATTAAGAATATGTAGAAAGGAGTCATATCATGTTAAAAGAAGTAGCAACACAGGAATTTGACGAGTTATTTAACAAAGGTGTCGTATTAGCAGATTTCTTCTCTGCAACTTGCGGACCTTGCAAAATGTTATCTTTTGTTTTAGCTGATGTTGATAAGACATTAGGCGACAAAGCAACTATTTTAAAAGTTAACTTTGACGAGAACAAAGACTTAACAGAGAAGTTCGGAGTAAAAGGATATCCGACTTTAATCTTATTCAAAGATGGCGAAGAAGTAAAACGTCTTACAGGTTTACAGCAGAAACCAGCTTTGATCAAAGCAATTGAAGAAGTATTATAATAACTGTGTTACAGAAGGAATATACGAGATGTGAAGATTCTTTATGGATTTTTGCAAACCGTGTATTCCGTTGTAAAATATGAAAAATATGTCAAAAATCGGGAGGTTTTTTATCATGGCAGAGGCACAATACACCTATTTAGAGCATTGGATTCCAAAACAGAATGAAGCAGAGAAAGCAATGTTAGCTGAGTTTGAAGCTGGCAACTATACATTCCAGAATCCACTTGTTAAGTACAATCCTTACTTTATCAACCCATTAGCAGCAGTTGTTTTATTCAAAACAGAGAAACCGGTTGCTGTTACTGTAACTGTAAAAGGTAAAACAAAAGAAGCAGATTTTTCTCACACATTTGAGAAAGCTACAACACATGTATTACCAATCTTAGGATTATACGCTAACTACAACAATACTGTAGAACTCAGACTTTACAGAGGCGAGACAAAAGTGATCAACATCGAAGTTGGTGATGTTGTTCCGGATATCTTACAGTACTGCCATACAACACCTGAATATTTCCAGGATAACGTAATGATCTTAAGCCCATCCGGATTATTCAAACCATGTGCATTCGACTACGCTGGTGATATCCGTTGGCACTTAGATGCTATGTGCGTATTCGATTACAAACGTTTAAGAAACGGTAACTTATTAATCGGTTCTGATCGTCTTTTAAGAATGCCTTACTATATGTCAGGTCTTTATGAGATGAGCCCGGTTGGTAAGATCTACAAAGAGTACCGTCTCCCAGGAGGATACCATCACGATCAGTTCGAGATGGAAGATGGCAACTTATTAGTTCTTACCGATGACCTCAACAGCGATACAGTAGAAGATAAATGTGCATTAGTTGACAGAGAGACTGGTGAAGTGATCCGCGTATGGGATTACAAGAGCTTCTTAACACCTGGTGATGGTGCCGGTGTATCTTACACAGATGAAGACTGGTTCCACAACAATGCAGTATGGTATGACAAGAATACCAACTCTTTAACATTCTCCGGACGTCACGTTGACTCTATGGTTAACATCGACTTTGAGACAGGCAAATTAAACTGGATCATCGGTGATCCACGTAACTGGTCCGAAGAGAAACAGAAATACTTCTTCACACCAGTAGGAAACAACTTCGAGTGGCAGTATGAGCAGCATGCTAACGTAATTACTCCGAACGGAGATGTTATGTGCTTCGATAACCACCACAATGATACAAAATTCGAAGCTGAGAAACGTCCTGCAAAAGATTCCTTCTCACGTGGTGTAAGATATAAGATCGATACAGATAAGATGACAATCGAACAGGTTTGGTCTTATGGTAAAGAAAGAGGAGCAGAGTTCTTCTCTCCATATATCTGTAACGTTGAATACTATAACGAAGGACATTACCTTGTTCACTCCGGTGGTATTGCTTACGATAAAGAAGGCAATCCATCTGAGGCACTTGGACCATACGCTGCAATGGCTGGTGGTCAGGAATATGCGATCACAACAGAAGTATATGAAGATGTCAAGATGTACGAATTAAAAGTAAAAGGTAACTTCTACCGTGCAGAGAAATTAAAATTATACTCTGATGGAATCAACCTTGAATTAGGTGAAGGTAAGATCTTAGGAGATACATTCGTATCTGGTGAGATGGATACAGAGGTTCCGGCAGAAGTAACAGGCGAGATGATGCCAGATTTCTGCGAACCAAGATTTGAAGATGAATTTGATAAATTCACATTCTTCTCAAGATTCGTAAAAGGTGACTTAGTATTATTACTGTTAGAGCAGGGCGATGAAGTACACAGATACTACATCTCTACAACAGCTACACCTAATAAGGCTATGTGCTGTGGTTCTTTCTTAGATACTGATGACAGAAATATCAGAACATGTATTATGAAGAAGGGCTTAAAAGGAACTTACGATGTACGTGTTATCATCAATGATAAGAAATATGAGACTGGTGTTAAGATCGAGTGCTAGTAACTGATTCTTGTAATAGAATATAAAATGCATTCTGGTTTTATGACACTGTATGTCAGATTATACATTGAACTATAATGATTTACGTAGAAAGTCATTATAAATTAGAATCGGAAGGCTGTAGCATACAGTCTTCCGATTCTTAAAAAACAGAAAGTTACCTTACAAAGACCGGAGGAATAAAAGCATGAATACCAAATATACATTCACAGCCAGTCTGGTTGACAGACAGAACGAAGCTGAAAAAGCAATGCTTGAAGAATTACGTAACGGTAATTACACATTAGAGCATCCATTAGTAAAATTAAATCCATATTTTATTAACCCACTGGCAGCAGTTGTTCTTTTTAAGACAGAAGAGGAAGTTGCTGTAACAGTTAAAGTTTTAGGTAAAGAGCCGGAAGGAACAATGAAGCATACATTCCCTAAGGCAAAAGAACATGTATTACCAATTCTTGGATTATATGGCGGATATAAGAACAAGGTTGAGATCGAATTATACCGTGGAGCAAAGAATACAGTAGAGATCGAGACAGAACCATTATCTGACGACGTACCAAAGCTTGTCAGAATGGAGACAACAGCAGCATACTTAAGAGATGAGCTGATCTTTATCTCTCCAGCACTGGATTCTTTAGCTACCGGATATGACTATCAGGGAGAAGTAAGATGGCATCTGAATATCCCATCCGTATTCGACCTGAAACGTACAAAGAATGGCAACATCCTGATCGGAACACACAGACTTTTAAGAATGCCATACTATATGTCCGGTATTTACGAGATGACAATGGTTGGTAAGATCGTGAAAGAATTCTCAATCCCTGGCGGATATCATCATGACCAGTTCGAGATGGAAAATGGCAATCTCTTAGTCTTAACAGAGGATTTGAGAAGTGAAACTGTTGAAGACATGTGTGTATTAGTAGACAGAAATACAGGTGAGATCTTAAAGACATGGGATTATAAGAACTTCCTTGATCCTAAGAAGGTTGCACCAAGCGGAAGCTGGACAGAAGAAGACTGGTTCCACAATAACGCTGTATGGTATGATAAGAACACCAATTCTTTAACATTCTCAGGACGTCATATTGATTCTATGTGCAATATCGACTTTGAGACAGGCAAATTAAACTGGATCATCGGTGATCCGGATCAGTGGCCGGAAGAATATCAGAAATACTTCTTCACACCTGTAAATGACGGAAGCGAATTTGACTGGCAGTATGAGCAGCATGCAAACGTGATCTTACCGGATGGCGATGTAATGTGCTTTGATAACGGACATTTCCGTTCAAAAGATCCTGCAAAACGTATTAAGAATAAAGACAACTTCTCACGTGGTGTCAGATATCATATCAATACAGACGACATGACAATCCGTCAGGTATGGCAGTATGGTAAAGAGAGAGGACAGGAGTTCTTCTCACAGTATATCTGTAACGTAGAATTCTACGGAGAGGGTCATTATATGGTTCATTCCGGTGGTATTCAGTACTACGGAGAGGACGCATCTGAAGAATTCGCAGCAATGATGAAAGATGATCCAATGGTTCGCACACGTTCTATCACAGTTGAACTGTTAGATGATGTGAAGATGCTTGAGTTAGAGGTTGAAGGAAACTTCTATCGTGCTGAGAAGCTTCCATTATACCATGATCAGGACAATCTTCCATTAGGTGATGGTGTAAGACTTGGTCATATGGGAGTAACAAAAGAATTTGATACTCTTATCCCAATGGAGCCATGTGGAGAAGAAATCCCTCATATCTATGAGACAGCTGTTGAGGAAGAAGATGACAGATTCACATTCCGTGCTACATTTGAGTCAGGCCAGCTTGTTATGTTAATGCTTGAGAAAGATGGCGAGGAGCATGGATACTACATCTCTACAGCAAAGACAAAATTTGCTGCATTATGCTGTGGTACATTCATCGAGAAGGATGCAAGAAAAGTATCATTATCTGTAAATAAAGCAGGATTAAAGGGTACTTACGATCTGAGAGTGATCGTTGATGATAAGAAATACGATACAGGAATCAAGATCGAGTGCGAATAAAGCAGGCCAATGATCGATAAAGTCATAAGATACGAAAGTATGAGATTCAAAATATAAATCAGATTAGGAGAGTCTTGTTATGGAAATTATGAAAGTTAAATCAAAAATTGACAGCAATATCGAATTAAATGTTACACCGGGACATTTTTCAAGTGACCGTTTTCATGTAAATTATTACATTGATATGTCCAACTTAAAAATGCGTATGTCAGAAGCAAAAAAAGTTGCAGCTGCAATGGCAAAACAGTATATCAAAAAAGTAGATATTGATCACAAATATGTTTCTCCACTCATCAAAACAGCTTTAGCTGACACACAGGCAAGTGTAACACCAATCGATACAATTATCTGTATGGATGGATGCGAAGTGATCGGTGCATATCTTGCAGAAGAGCTTGCAGCAGCAGGTGTTCCAAATACTACACATCACAACAGTATGTATGTCGTAACTCCAGAGTTCGACAACAGTGGCCAGATGGTTGTTAAGAAGAACATCAAAGATATGATCAAAGGACGTAACGTTCTCGTTGTTCTTGCAAGTGCAATGAGCGGACGTACAATCACAAAAGCAATCGGAACAATTCTTGCTTATGGTGGAAAAGTAAAAGGTCTGTCTGTAATCTTTGGAAACATCCAGGAAGTAGATGGATACCCTGTATACAGTGTATTCTCTCATGAAGATCTTCCAAACTTTACATTGTCAGCACCGGATGATTGCCCAGACTGTAAAGCAGGCAAGAAGTTAGATGCAGTAGTAAATTCTTACGGATACGAAGAACTCTAAAATGATTAAGACATAAGAAGGGGCGTGTGAAAAACGAAAGTTTTTCACACGCCCCTTCTTTTCTTAGGGATGATTCTCTTCCACAGTCCCCTCATTTTCATAAGTGACGTTATAGGAACCAGACTTTTTCATTTGTTGATGAGATGCTCACGACACCGGCGTGAAGAAGCGACATGACATCTTCCTTGTCAGAAACCAGTCCGCCTGCGATAACCGGAACAGAGGACAGCTTACAGATCTTCTGCAGAACCTTTGGCATAAGAGCAGGAAGCACCTCGATCAGATCTGGTTTGGCAGTTTTCAGCTGATGCTCAATATTAGAATAAGCCATAGAATCAATGACAAATACACGCAGGATCGTATGAAGTCCAAGCTCTTTTGCACGTTTGATCAGAGTTGGTTTAGTAGTGATAATTCCATCAGCCTTTGTATATTTTTTGATGAAATCGACGGCGATTTCTTTTGAACTTAAGCCGGTGATAAGGTCAATGTGTACCATGGCAATTTTGCCGGAAGATTTTACCTTTTCTACAATATCTGCAATACTGCAGATATCACCGTACAAAATAAAAATCACACTGCTTTCACTGGAAAGACATTTTTCTAATCCTTCATCATTTTTGATTGCGGCAATAATCGGAGAATCCTCAATTGCCTCTCGAAATTCTTTTTTCATAATTGTAAAACACATTCCTGTCTGCTAAATATGTGAATATTATACCATAGAATGTCTCAAATGTTTAGTTTTTAGCAATATTTTTTGCAGCAACAATATCAACACCGGTACCGGCAACATCAGAAAGAAGAACATCTCCGATTTTAACCGGTGCAATTGCTACAACATCTTTTAATGCAGCGGCGCATTCAAAGATTTTTGATTTTGGAATATCACTGGCGGTCTTAACATTTACCATAGGTGAAACACCGCCTTCAACGCGTACAGTAGATGTTACGATACGAGTTGGGTTTGTGACTTCTTTTCTTGCATAGGCATCACCGCGAGGGCAGGTATTGCCTTTGACAGAAATAACTTCGTTATCATTCATTGTAACTGTAAGGGCACATCCAAGAGGACAGCCGATACATGTCAATTCCTTTACAGATTCCATATAATCCTCCTTATATGCGAAGCAGATCCATGCTCAATACGAGCGGGAGAAGAGATTGCTCTTCTTATGCCTCTTCAATTTTGATTGTGATTTTACTTAAATCAGGATATTCTTCTAATTTCTTTTTGTTTAAGATAACCTGTTCCATTTCGCCAGGAGCCATAACCGGACGTTTACGTTTGCTGATCAATTCATCATCAAAGTAAGTTGCGATCGCACAGTTTTTGTATACATCACCGACACGGAAACGTACAGTTAAATTGTCAGCCATTTCGGAAGGACGGATATATTTCGGAACAGTATAGCGGACACCATCAACCGGAAGGATCTCCACTGTTTTAGAACTTGTATCCTCACCGTTTTGAATGTATTTTGCAGCGTTTGCTCCGGCAGTGGAAGCTTCCTGTGAAACATAGTCAACAAGATCATGA
Source organism: uncultured Roseburia sp. (assembly GCA_934292805.1). Lineage (GTDB taxonomy): Bacteria > Bacillota > Clostridia > Lachnospirales > Lachnospiraceae > Roseburia. Next base: position 92,879 of record CAKQXQ010000002.1, read on the forward strand.
ACGTGAAGTACATTACCACAGGCAAAGATACCTTCAATATTCGTCTCAAGGCTGTCATTTACAACCGGACCGGAAGTAACAGGGCTTAATTCAACACCGGCACTTCGGCTTAATTCATTTTCAGGGATCAGTCCGCAGGAGAGAAGCAGTGTGTCACATGTATAGCGTTCCTCTGTACCAGGGATTGGTTTTCGGTCAGGACCAACTTCAGCGATCGTAACAGCTTCTACACGGTTTTTACCTTCGATATCAACAACAGTATGGCTCAGTTTTAATGGGATATCAAAATCGTTGAGACACTGAACAATATTACGTTTTAAACCACCGGAATATGGCATCAGCTCAGCAACAACTTTTACTTTGGCACCTTCTAATGTCATACGGCGTGCCATGATAAGTCCGATATCTCCGGAACCTAAAATAACAACTTCTTTGCCAGGCATATAACCTTCCATGTTTACAAGACGCTGTGCAGTACCGGCAGAGTAGATACCTGCAGGACGGTAGCCAGGAATATTTAAAGCACCTCTGGAACGTTCACGACATCCCATAGCAAGGATCACAGCTTTTGCCTGGATCTCGAAGAGACCATCTTCACGGTTCATGGCTGTTACTTTCTTGTCAGCAGAGATATCCATTACCATAGTATTCAGCTTGTATTCAATGCCACGGTCTAAAACCATGTCAATGAAACGGGAAGCATATTCAGGACCGGTTAACTCTTCTTTGAAAGTATGAAGTCCAAATCCGTTATGGATACACTGATTTAAAATACCACCAAGTTCTTTATCTCTTTCTATAATTAATATACTGTCAATTCCATTGTCTTTTGCACTTGCAGCAGCAGCAAGTCCGGCAGGACCACCACCGACGATGACAAGATCATAATTCTTCATATGGATATCCTCCTAAATTTCTTTGTTGAGTCCGACAACGATGTTAGAACCAACACCATTTTTTGTAATGTCGAACATGCTCATAGGTACTTCACGCTCTAAAATTTCCATGGTACGCGGAGAACAGAAACCTGCCTGGCAGCGTCCCATACCGGCACGGGTACGACGTTTTACACCGTCAAGGGAACGGGCACCGAGTGGACGATGGATCGCATCCATAATCTCACCCTCAGTGATCATCTCACAGCGGCAGATAATGTTACCGTATTCCGGATGATTTTTAATAAGCTCATTGCGTTCTTCTGTAGAAAGTGTTTCCGGACGGAGGATTCCTTTTCTTGTTCCGACAAAATCCGGATTCTTTTCTGCCGGTAAAATACCGGTTACAATTTCAGATACCATCTCGGCGATCGCCGGTGCTGAGGAAAGACCAGGAGATTCGATACCGGCAACATTGATAAATCCCTTGGAATCTTCTGCCTCGCCGATCACGAAATCATCACCGTCTTCATGTGCACGTAAGCCGGCAAATGAAGTGATAACCTGACGCATTGGTACATTTTTAACACTTCTGCAGGCTGTTGCAGCCAGAGAATCTAATCCTTCTGAAGTTGTGTTGACCGCATCTTTATCTTCAACATCAACTGCAGTAGGTCCAACGAGAAGATTGCCATGGACAGTCGGAGTAACAAGTACACCTTTACCCATCTTGGATGGAAGCTGGAAAATTGTGTGTGATACATGTGTTCCGGCAGTCTTATCTAACAGGCAGTACTCACCTTTTCTTGCTGTAATATGAATCTTATGTTCGCTTACCATATTGTTAAATACATCTGCGTAAACACCGGCAGCGTTAATGACTACCTTTGCTTCGAAAGTCTCATCTTCTTTGGAATCTGTGTGTGTAGTAGAAATCTTATAGATTTCACCACATTTTTCGATGGAGTTTACATTCGTGTTCAGGTAGAATTCAACACCATTTGTATAGGCGTTCTCAGCGAAAGCCATAGTCATATGGAATGGACATACAATTCCACCGGTTGGTGCAAAAAGTGCACAGGTGACATCATCACTTAAATTCGGTTCCATTTCAAGAAGCTCGTCACGTTCAATAATACGAAGGTCTGGCACCCCATTTGCAAGACCTTTCTCAAGTAAATGGTTAAGGCCTTCTCTGTCCTGATCCTTTGTACAAACTACAAGGGAACCATTACGTGTGAATGGAATATCAAGATCTCTGGAAAGCTCATCCATCATAAAATTACCACGGACATTTAAACGTGCTTTTAATGTTCCAGGTGTGGCATCAAAACCACCATGGATAATTGCACTGTTTGCCTTGGAAGTTCCGTTGCAGACATCTTCCTCACGCTCAATCACACATGTTTTAAGCTGGTATTTAGAAAGCTCACGTGCGATAGCACTGCCGACAACACCGGCACCAATAATTGCTACATCATACATAAAAATCTCTCTCCTTTTCCGTACTGATAAAAAAAGAGCAGGAAAACAAGACGATCCAAATCGTCCTATTACCCTGCTCTGATCTCCTGGTAAGTTCTTAAGTTAATACCATTATAACATGGAATTTAAAATATGCAATGCTAATTTAAAAAAATCATTTATTAATGATAAGCAGAAGGCTACCGGAACAGTAACGAGAGAATCACGAAGGACAGAAATCATAGTAAAATCCCGGGATAAAAAGAGGGTGGAAAATAATACCATATTTTTCAAAAATGGTATTGACAATGCAGAGATTTGTAACATAATAGTGGTGTGGGGTATAACTACTATGAACAATTATGAATTTTTAGAGAAACTCGGCTTTTCGTCAAACGAAGCAAAAGTATACGGAACACTAATTAAACATAAAGTGTTAAA
>CAKQXQ010000003.1 GCA_934292805.1 uncultured Roseburia sp.
CTTAAGAAAGCTGGATTCTTAACACGTGATCCACGTATGAAAGAGCGTAAGAAATACGGTCTCAAAGCAGCTCGTCGTGCACCACAGTTCTCTAAACGATAATTCAACCGAATATCGAAAAAGAGCAACAAACCCCGAAAATCCAGTATTTTCGGGGTTTCCTTTATATTCTGAAAATCTACCAGACACCATCAAAACACACGAAAATGTTCCGGTAACTAACAGGTAACACACAGGTAACTAACACGAAAACAGGTGTCTTGTGCAATACTTTTGAAATCTTGTGCAAGACACTTTTTGAATGAAAAAGAGAGCGGTATCTGTTTGACAGACATCGCCCTTGATTATATTATACAAATGAGATTTATGAATGTACTTGTAACTTTGCAATAAGAGCATCCTTGAGGATTTTTGAATAATTGATACCAAGATTTTCACACGCAGTATTAAGCCATGCAGGAATACTCAAAATTTTTTTGACTGCCTTATCATCGTATGCACGAGCGTATTCGTCGAGGTTCATACATACCATGTTGACAATAGCGTTTTCGTCGTCTTTTTCTACTGCGTCCAGTGTAGACGGAGCAGGAAGAACATCACCGTCACGCAACGAAGTGAAAAGATATTGACCACAAGCCTCTTGAGCCATAGCGAAAGCATCCGCAAGGTTATCCCCATAAGTGGCGAGGTCATTAAGGTCGGGGAAAATGACAGAATATCGGCCGTCATCCTCCGGATAAAAAACAGCGGGATAAATATAATTCATACAAATCTCCTTTCTTTTAAGGTGGCAGGTGGACATAATGTTGTTGGCAAAAATCACTACAATGTCTGAAAATACAGGCACTGTAGTGATTTTTTGTTTGTCTTACTTTGGAATATCAAAGCTAATACATGTTCCCTGCCCTGCATGACTTATAATTTTGAGTCCTTTATTTCCTGGATAAGTCAGTGTCAGACGTTTGTGCGTGTTTTTTACACCAATATGCTGTTCAGGATCTTCAGGAGACAGGAGAGAAGCCCTGATTTGACGTAAACGTTCTTTTTCTATTCCGATCCCGTTATCCAGTATATGGAATTTCAGAGTGTCTGTTGTCTCGATGATTTTTATTCGTATAACTAATGAATCTGTAGGAGAGTGAATACTGTATTGAATGCTATTTTCTAATAACGGTTGTAGCAATAACCGTATTACCTGATATTCCAGAATCGCATCATCATAATCCCACAAAAGAATGATCTGCCCAGGATGGTGAAATTGCTGGATTTGCAGATACTCTTTGCAGGCTGTGATTTCATTTTTTAGCGAAACGGTTGTTCTGGAGTCGTTCAAAGCATATCTTAGGATATCAGAGAGTGCATGTACCAGTTTACTGGCAGGTGCCTGATAACCTTCATTTTTTATAATTTCCATATCGATAGACTGCAAGGTGTTAAAGAAAAAATGAGGATTGATCTGAAGTTGGAGTGCCTTCAATTCGCTGAGAGTTTTTTTAAACTGCCATTCTTTTACCTGCATGGTCAATGTATTATTTCTGACAAATGTGAGAATTACACGATTTAATATCAGATTATATTCGTCTAATTTTTTTGTGTCGATAAGTTCTCCGGTCATATCTAACGGAAGATTTCCCTTTTCAGCATCCCAGAGAATATCTAATAGTAATTCAATCTGGTGAAAATTTTTGTTTGTCAGATATAAACTGAACAAGAGACATAATATAGCAGCGACCAGAACGCCAATGATTACACAGTAAAAAATGTTATACATCAGATGATAGATGTCTTTGGCAGGAACGAGTGATAAAAAGTGTAGTTGATATGCCGGGTATACAAATTCTGTCAGTAAATAGGAATGCTGGTTGTATTTGACCGAAGAAAGATAGTGTCCTTCGTTAGAGAGAGTGAGGGATAATTGATCGTGAATTCCCTGATCCGTTTTAAATGGAATTGACGAGGCATTAGCATTTGAAAAAAGAAGCATGCCATTGGAATCAGTAACAAAAATGGATTCATTTGGATAATTTTCAAGAGAAGAAAGCATTCTGGAAACAACGGACTGATTCAGATTCACAACCAGAACACCATCATAATAACGGATTCTTCTGTAAATTGTAACTGCGGTATGCGGTTGCTCAAAGGAATAATTCCGGAAATCCCGGAGCACAATCCATTGTTCATCATCGCGTGTATGAGTCTTGAAGTCAGAAAGCCAGTCCTGATCTGCAGAATCAGCAATAAAAGTAAGTTGTTTGTCTGTCTGAAAGAAGCAGTCGTTGTCATTTGGAAAATACACATAGACAGAATCTATGTAAGTTGAGCTGGATTTCAGGTTTTCCAGTATATCAAACATAATATTTTTCGTGACATTTTCTTTGTAATTCATAGAATTACGATTTAATATCCGGTACATGGACATAGAGATAGAACTGTTTGTGTTCATCATTTCAGCAACGTCATCACCTTTAGTGAGAATTTCGGTGATCAACTGGCTGCTGATTTGAAAAGAACTTTGCGCCTGTGTATTAGAGTTATCACGGATCTGAAAATAGGAGTATACTGTCAAAAGAAGTCCGATGATTAGTACAGGCAGTGAAAATATGAAAAAATATTGTGTGAATTTGTGTATAAAATATTTGCGTTTCATGTAATAACTCTCCAAACAGCAACTTATATATCAGAAACATTATTCCGGTATTCTCTTGGTGTGACATTGTAGTATTGCTTAAATGCACGGGAAAAGTTCTTCGGATTGTCATAACCTACCATCAATGAAATCTCATAGGTCTTGTAAGTAACGTCTTTTAACAATTCTCCGGCACGCTTCATGCGGCACTGGGTCAGATAGTCCGAAAAGGTTGACTGGGTGACTTTATGAAACAGTTTTGAAAAATAGCCAGGGCTTAGATGAACCTGTATGGCAGTGTCTTCCAGAGAAGCATCTGCAAGATGGCTCTTCACATATTCTTTAGCGATAGAGATCAGCTTCTGATGATAGGTATTGTCTGATTCATCCATAGAATCGACAGAATCCGTTTCTTTTTCAAGTGAATCTTTGATTTTCAACATGGCAGCAGTTAATTCTTCATATTTGATTGGCTTTAGAAGAAAATCATGTACCTGATATCGGATTGCCTGTTGTGCATAATCAAAGTGCTTATATCCAGTCAGGATTACAACTTCAATTGGATTCTTGTTCTCACGGAGCATGCGTATCAGATCAAGACCTGAAATATTCGGGAGACGGATATCGGTTAAAAGAATGTCAGCGTGCTCATGGGAGAGGTAATGAAAAGCATCCTGACCATTGGAAAAACTGGCAGCAATATTGATACCGAGTGAATTCCATGGGAAAAGATGTGTAAGACAATCTCGAATATTAGACTCATCTTCTACAATAACCAAATCAAGCAATGGAATACCTCCTAATTGTAAATAACAAAAAAAGAGTATAAATGTGAATATGTGATACTTATGAAAAAAATTCTATCATAATGTCAGAAGAAATGTCAAGAAAGGTGTATAGGATGAAAATAGCCTTTGTGGTAATTTAATAATATCAAGAAAACAGAAAAACAAAGGAGGAATTAGAACTATGAAAAAAAAGTATTTAGCAATGTTAATGACTGCAGCTATTGCAATGACAACGGTGTTTGCGACTGTTGGTTGTGGTACTGACAGTTCGGATGCGACAGATCCGAATGCATCGCAGGAGAGTAATGCAGACAACGCCGGCAGTAAAGATGACAGTGAGCCTGTTACGCTTCGTTTTATGTGGTGGGGCGATGATGTCAGACATCAGGCGACATTGGATGTGATCGAACAATATGAGAAGGATCATCCGAATGTTACGATTGAGGCAGAGTATGGCGGATATGATGGATATTTTGAAAAGCTTACGACTCAGCTATCAGGAGGAACGGCAGCAGATATCATTCAGTATAATGCAAATACGGTTTCTGATCTGATGGCAATCGGAGATGTTTTTGTAAATCTGGAAGATTATAAGGAGGTATTGGACATTTCTGATTTTGATCAGGGATTCATCGAGAATTTTTCTTATTATGATGGAAAAATGATTGCATTGCCGACAGGTATCAATGGCGGAATCTGGCTGACAAATACAGCCTTACTGCAGGAGGCAGGTGTGGATGCGGACAGCATTAAAACATGGGATGATTTCATTGAGGCAGGTAAGGCGGTTCATCAGTATAATGACGAGTGCTATTTATTTAATATAGATATTGAGACACTCGGTAAAGAGTTGTTAGGCTCCATTATGGCACAGATTACAGGAAATGACCTGATTGACAAAGACACAATGAAGCTGAATTTTACAAAAGATGATCTGCAGAGAGCATTCAATCTGATTCATGAAATGTATGCCAATGACGTAGTGGAACCAGCAGCGGACAGTGCACCTTATGCGTTGAAACTGAGCACAAATCCGAAGTGGATCAATCATCAGTTAGCCATTGCTTATGGTGCTACATCAAATGTATTTGATGGATATTATGATTTCAAGGATACGGCAATTGCACTTGATATGCCAGAATTTGAAGATGCAAAAGAATCAGGTATCTTATATGTACCGCCTCAGATGCTGGCCATTTCTTCAAAGTGTGAGCATCCTGAGATCGCCGCAGATTTCCTGAATTATTTCTACAATAACGAGACAGCAATCAATACATTGAAAACATGCAGATCTATTCCACCTACATCACAGGGACAGAAGATCTGCGAGGAAAATGGATATGCAGATCCGGTGATTGTGTCTGCTGTAAGTAAAGCCAGTGAGACGGGAACGATCCATCAGAATTTGTATACACCTGCAGAGATGGTAGAGATTCTGCAGGATGCAGTTGAAAAAATTGCATATGATCAGGGAGATGTAGAGAGTATTACAGCGGATACAATGAATCTCTTAGAGGAGACATTATCACGTTTACAGAATTAGTGAAAGAATAAGGGGGCTGGCTGGGAAGCCAGCCTTCTGAAAAGAGGGAAGATGGTTAGATGAAGAAAAAGAGGAGAACTTTTGAAGAAGTAAAGGGTTATCTATATATATTGCCATGGATTATTGGATTCCTAATGTTTCAGCTGATACCATTAATCAATTCTTTACGATATTCTCTGACAAATATTAAATTAGGAGGAGATTACAAGTTTATCGGACTGCAAAATTATATCCGTATGTTTACTTCTGATGTGGATTTATTTAATTCCGTGTGGGTAACAATCAAATATATTGTAATGGTAGTTCCTGCAAAGCTAATTTTTGCATTGGCAGTGGCAATGATACTAAGTATGAAATTAAAAGGTATCCGCTTATTCCGAACGATGTACTATCTTCCATCAATTCTGGGGGGAAGCGTTGCAATCTCGGCATTATGGCGAGTGATGTTTATGAAAACCGGAATTGTTAATAATCTTTTGGGCACAAATATCAACTGGCTGGGTGATCCGAAGTATGCGCTATTTACAATTGGGCTTATAGATGTCTGGCAGTTTGGATCTTCTATGGTGCTGTTTTTTGCGGCACTCAAGCAGGTGCCAAGAGATTTATATGAAGCAGCACAAATTGATGGGGCAGGAAGAATCCGGTCGTTTTTTAAAATCACACTTCCAATGATCAGTCCGGTTATATTATTCAATACAATTATGCAGGTAATCAATGCTTTACAGAATTATACATCAGCATATGTGGTAACTGGTGGCGGACCGTTAAAATCGACAAATATTATGGCATTGAAAATCTATCAGGATGCATTTGTGAAATCTGATTTGGGATATGCCAGTGCAGAATCATGGCTGCTATTTGTGTTCCTGTTATGTCTGAGTGGTCTGATTTTCTGGAGTTCAAAATATTGGGTATTTTATGGAGATGGAGGAGGACGATAAAGTGATAAAAAAACGATTTTTGCGTGGGTTGTCCTATCTTATGATAATAGCAATCGGAATCATAATGATTTATCCGTTGATCTGGATGTTTTTTGCAGCATTCAAGACTAACAATGAAATCAATCTGGCCACAAGTCTGTTGCCGGCACAGTTTGACTGGTCTGGATTTGTCAAGGGCTGGCATGCTTCAGGGCAGTATACATTTACAGATTTCTTTAAGAATACTTTTTTGCTTGTGGTACCAACTGTACTGTTTACAGTAGTGTCCTGTACAGTTGTTGCTTATGGATTTGCAAGGTTCTCTTTTAAAGGGCATAAAATACTATTTGCACTGATGCTTTCGACGATGATGGTACCAAACGCGGTGCTCATTATACCGAGATATCTGTTGTTTCGTGATCTGGGATGGCTGAATGGGTATTTGCCATTCTGGATGCCAGCTCTATTCGCCTGTTATCCATTTTTTATTTATCAGGAGGTTCAGTTTTTAAGGGGAATTCCTACAGAACTCGACGAAGCAGCTAAAATAGACGGATGTAACTCATTTCAAATTCTGACACGGATTTTACTGCCGGTGTTGAAGCCATCCATGATATCTGTATGCATTTTTCAGACAATCTGGACATGGAATGATTTCATGAATCCACTGATTTACATAAACAGTGTATCAAAATATCCATTGTCGCTTGCACTTAGAATGGGTCTGGATGTAGCTGCATCCACAAACTGGAATGAGATAATGGCGATGGCATGTGTATCAATTCTTCCTTTGGTGATTATGTTTTTCTGCTTCCAGAAATATTTTGTGGAAGGAATTGCATCTTCGGGATTAAAGGGATAAGCATATGAAAACAATTTAGAATGACAGTTAAAATATGAGAGAAAAAAGGAGTAATAATATAATGAAAGACTATACATTTCGTGCAATGGAAATACATGATTTTACACAAATCTGGAATCTGGATGAGATTAGACGCCGGTTGGACTTTATGGTAAAGAATAACATGAATGCAATGGTATTTCATGAACCAGGAATTGAAGACAAAATCGTGTTTCCAGCAAAATTCCTGGGAGGATCTGGAAATCCAGAAAGTTATTATGATGCATTTTTAGAGGTGGATCATCAGATCTTAAATCATGCACTGAGAGAAAATCTGAATCTCAATCGGAGAGATTATATTAATCATGTGATTTGTGAAGCAAAGGAAGCGGGTGTGGACATTTATTTTGAAAACAAGGAATTGTGGTTTTCAGATTTTGTATTGAAATATAAAAAAGAGCTCATGCAGGCAGACGGAACAATTTGTCCGAGCAATCCATTCTGGTATGAAGAATTCCTACCTTATAAATATAAGGAATTATTTCTGGCATTGCCAGATCTGGCAGGAATTATCTGCTCCATAGGAACGGGAGAGGCACGACTTGCAATCAGCAATACATTTGCGTGTGGGTGTGAGCGCTGCAAGAACTTAGATCCGGTAGAATGGTATAAAAATATGATTATGGCAATGTATAAGCCTTTTAAAGATGCAGGAAAGAAACTGATTATCAGGGATTTCATCTATACAAAAGCAGAGCAGGAGAGATTTCAAAAGGCATTTATTGATATGCCGGAGGAAATAATATTATCTTTAAAAAATACACCTCATGATTTTTATCCGACATTTCCGGACAATCCCCTGATGGGGCATGTCGGTAGTCATCCACAGATTACGGAATACGACGTAAATGGTCAGTTTTTCGGATGGGGTGTTCAACCATCTGCAATGCTCTCAGATATAAAACGCAGACTGCGGTACGGAAAAGAACATCATGTGACGGGATTCCTTGCAAGAACCGATTGGGAAGGTGTGCAAGACTGGACATGTTTTGATAATTTGAATATGGTAAATCTCTATGCGATTGCAGCTTATGCAGAAAATGAGAATACAAGTGAGGAGGAAATCTATTTACGGTGGCTGCAGGGCGAGCATATGCTTGATGAGCGTTTAAGCCCAGGACAGTTAAAAAACTGTGTTCAGACTGTTATGGAGATCATGGATGAAACGTGGCCAATTGTCGAGAAAACAAATTTTGTGAATGGCTGCCTGTTCTCAAACGATAGTTGTATGCATCTCACACCTGAGCAGTTTACCTTCATTGGAGGCACACACCATAGTCTGAGTGAGTGGGATCCAGAGAAAAAGGATGCACTGGAAATGTCAGTTGAGAATATAGCTAGGATTATTGAAGATAAAGAAGAAGCTCATGTAAAATGTGAAAAATTAGTGGATCGTGTGGTGGCTGGAAATATGGGACTGACAGAAGATGCATACGAAAAAATGAAAGAGCATTTTGAATTTATGCGCTGGTATGTACGAGGCTTCCGGCTGACAGCACGAGGTTATTGTTTTGGAAGATATGTAACGGAAAAGAATGCTACAGATATGCTGGCGGAAGGAAAAACAGCGAATGCACTGTTGGAAGAGACAATCCAGGAGATGGAGAAGTACAGGGAAGGCCTGCTCCAAACAACATTTATTAAAAAGTATCCATTTGATGCACAGTTAAATCCGGAACGAGTTGCGTTTTACACAAATTCATTAAAGCGCATGCTTGCACAGGGAAAGAAGGTTGAGATAGTTGAAGATTAATCGGAAGAGTTTTCGTGATAAAGTGATGGGATGTTGGCTGGGGAAAAATGCTGGTGGAACATTGGGAGAACCATTGGAAGAAAAATTTGGCAGGAAAGAGATGTTTCATGTAGACTGGTATCCATTTCTTCCAGAAGGAGGAATTCCAAATGATGATCTGGAACTTCAGTTGATCTGGCTGCAACAGCTTAGAAAAAAAGGACCAGGTCTGACTGCTGCAGATTTGGTAGAAGCATGGACGGACTGTGTTGCTTATAATTTTGATGAGTATGGCTTGTGCAAGGAAAATATGCAAAAGGGGTTGCTGCCGCCTGTGTGTGGATGGCACAACAATGCATTTAAAGACTGCATGGGAAGTCCGATCCGTTCTGAATTATGGGCATGCGTTGCACCCGGTTGCCCTGAGCTGGCGGCGTGGTATGCATATCAGGATGCAATTGTAGACCATGGCGGTGGAGAATCTGTTTATGGTGAAATATTTAATGCAGTTCTGGAGTCATGTGCATTTGTAAATAATGATAAATTTATACTGTTGGATACAGCACTGGCATCCATACCGACGTCAAGTCTTACCTATCAGTGTGTTAAGCGTACAATTGATAATTTTCATTCGGGTATGAAATATGAGGAAAATCGTAATGATCTGGTGGAAACGTTTTATAATCCGGTGGCACAATATTCGCCATTGAATCTTGGATTTCAGACGATCGGATGGCTGTACGGAGAAGATTTTGGTGATGCTATCTGTAAAGCAGTAAATTGCGGCTGGGATACGGATTGTACTGCGGCAACATTGGGGGCTATTTTAGGAATTATCGGTGGTGCGTCTGCATTACCGGAAAAATGGATCGAGCCATTGGGATACGAAATAGCAACCAATATGACAACTGGTGGTATTCGTAATCTGACAGCACCTACGGATATCCGGGAACTGACAGATGTAGTTTACAAAGAAGCAGAGCGAGTTTTGAACTACTGGGGAAAAGATATTGAATTCTGCGATGAAGATATGTCATATAGTGGAAACGGACAGATCAAAATACCAGAATTAAATTTCTTAAAGGACTATGCACCGGATAGTCTGGTATACGTTTATGGCGGAGTCAGGGAAACACTACAGTATGATAAGGATGCAGCAATCATAGGAGGTCGTGCTTCTAAAATAACAGTAAAACTGGAAAATTTGCATCCGGTTGAGAAGCGGATGGATATCCTATTGGAACTGCCTGATGGATTTTACCTGAAAGATGAAGGTACAAAGCAGCTAGTACTGAAACCAGAGGGTGACACACAGATAGTTTATGAAATATGTGCCGATGCTGCACAGATCAGGGATACGAATCAATGCTGGTTGAAAATAAAAGTCTGTGGGGAACCGGCGATACCGGCAATACCGATTGTGTTGCTTGGAGGAAATCGGTGGATGATATCCAGACTCTATCCGGGCAAGACGATTGAAGACGATTGCTGCGTGGATGAACAGAGTTGGTTTGTGAGTCCACCAGAACAATTTGAAGAGCAATGGAATGTAGGAAATGATCTGTGTCTTGGAACACGTTTCTCTGAAAAAGGAGTTGTATTTGCAATGCACCAGTTTTATTCAGATGAGGACAGGGAGGTTGTTTTAGGGGTTCCGAATAACGGATATATGAAACTATATTTGAATACAAAACTAATTCATACGACAAAAGAGAAAACCTCATTGAGGGCAAATCTGGGCAATGGCGGTGCGCTGGGTGATTTATCTAATTATAAGGTGACGACTATAGCTAAGGGCTGGAATCAGATATTGATCAAACTGCAGGCAGACGAGTTGCCGCAGGAATCACATTTTACAATTGGCGGAATGAGTAAAGTTTGTGTGAAAAATCATGGAATGCCTGTGCTCGGTCTGTGCAGAAGTCGTTTCCTGTGGGAGATTTCGTAGAACAGAAGGTTGGAAATAACAGAATGAGTATGCAGGAAAAAACATGGATAAAACCGGGATATCTGTCGCAGATTTTCAGAGCAGACGAGAGAAGAATGGAGTTTGATTGCAAAAATCAAACTATCGTACAAAAGGAATGTCCGGTGGATATAGTATTTATCGGTGATTCTATAACACAGATGTGGGAATTGGAAGCGTACTTCCATAAATATCATTTAATGATTCTAAATAGGGGAATCGGTGGAGATCGCACCAAATCGTTTCTTCACCGTTTTTATGCGGATGCAATTCAATTAAAACCGAAAATGGTCATTGTAATGGTTGGTATTAATGATGCGTGGGATTTAGAATTTGATCCGTGGAAGCGGGAACCCGTCAGAGAGACAGAAAAGGTCTTGCAGGAAGCACTTTTCAATATGGAACAGGTTCTAAAAAAAGCATCCATGGAATCATTCCAGACGGTTGTATGCTCTATATTGCCGACAAATATGGATTGGACGAATCATGAGGCAGAACGAAAAAAGTATGTGAAGTCTTATAATGAAGGTATGAAAGAACTGACAAGCAGATATGGCTTGAAGTTCATAGATTATTATCCTTATTTTGCAGGCAGAGACGGAGAATCATTGCAGTTGGAATTGAGTCTGGAAGGGTTACATCCAAATGTGTTTGGATACGATAAAATGGCTGAAATTCTGGAAAATGAAATAGATTTCAGCAGTTTGACATTTGATTCAAAATATAATGGTTAGTTGAAAACAGGGCGTGGCAATGTTTGACCGACGATAGAAGTAGGTTAAAATTGCTCACGCTTTGTTTTTTACAGTAGGAAAATTCCAAGTAAAAGAAATTTCGGCTCTGAGGTATTTTTTATATAAAATCCCAGCTTTGACGTTTATGATTATATTATACAAATGAGATTTATGAATGTACTTGTAACTTTGCAATAAGAGCATCCTGAGCCATAGCGAAAGCATCTATAATATCATTCCATTCATTCACAGTTAAAAAGAATAGAAAGAACATACGTTCACAAAAAACTCTTGCTATTATTCAGATGACAGAATATAATATAAGACAGACTTAATGGAGGAAGAACGATGGAATTTTTAACAACGAAGGAAATATCACAGCAATGGAATATAAGTGCAAGACGAGTAGCAATTCTATGTGAGAATGGCAGGCTTGCAGGAGCCATTAAAAAAGGAAAAACATGGTTGATACCATCTAACACAAAAAAACCAAATGATGGAAGATATAAGAGAATGAAAGTATACTATGATAAATTTATAAATCTTGAGAAAAAATATAGAGTTGTATATCCCGAAAGTGCAAATGCGACATATACAAGTTTGTTGAATTACTCAGATGATTTAAATAAACCATTTCAAAGATGGTATAGATATAAAGAAGGGTTTTCTGTCGAATTAGTGGAACAGTTGATAAGAGAGTACTCAAAACATAAAAAAGGAATTATACTTGATCCATTTTCGGGAAGCGGAAGTACATTATTAGCTGCAAATGAGATGGGATATTCAGGAGTAGGATTTGAGGTTAACCCTTTTTCTTTCTTTTTATCAAAGTGCAAATTAGAAAAATATACAAAAGAAATCATAGAACTATTTAAGAAAGAATATGAGGAAATACTTCATAATGCAGAGGAGATAGATGAAGAATATGTGTTACCAAAGTTATCTATTAGTGATAAAGTGTTTGCAGATGAAATTGAGAAGTATTACATGAACATTGGTACGCTTATTGACGAGTGCAAAGCTGATGAAAAAATTATCAATTTATTAAAATTAGGATGGTTGGCATGTTTAGAGCCTTTGTGCAATTACAGAAAGGCAGGAAATGGATTGAAAATAAAAAAATATGTTAAACCTAGAGTAATTACAGTAGATGATGCTAGAGTAATGCTTTTAGAGGAGTATCAAAATATGTATATTGATTTGCTTAAAAGTAAAAGTATTGGAGATGCGACCATATATAACGAAACTTGCTTAAATATGTCAAAGCGAATAAAGCCGGAAAGTGTCGAGGGTATAATTTTTTCGCCTCCTTATGCAAATTGTTTTGATTATACAGAAATTTACAAGTTGGAATTATGGTTTGGTAAGTTTGTGTCAGAATACGCAGATTTAAAGAAATTAAGAAATGCGTCATTGCATTCTCATCTGAATGGTGATTTGAATATAGAAGTGAAAGCAAAAAGTGAAACATTGACAAAGTTATTGACAGAATTGCAAGAAAAAGAGTTATGGGATAAAAAAATACCAAAAATGTTGCAATTATATTATGATGATATGTTTAAAGTACTAGATGAAAGTTATGCATCATTAGCAGACAAAGGGTTTTGCTGTATAGTTGTTGGAAATTCGGCATATGGAGGAATTGTATTTCCAGCAGATTTAATATTGGCTGAATATGCGGAAAAGATAGGTTTTAATGTTGATAAAATAGAAGTGGATAGATATATAATTACGAGCTCTCAGCAATATGAGATGACAAAAGAAACTGGAAAATATTTAAGGGAGAGTGTTGTATGCTTAGTAAAGAAAAAATAATAGAGGTTGAATCATTGCCCGTGGATATTCAAAGTGGAGCAACTTATACAATAAAGCAGGTAAATCCGAATTCCTATACACATGGAATGTTTAAATATCCATGTAAATTTATACCGGAAATTCCGAGATGGGGAATAAAAACATACCTTTCTGAAAAGCGAGGGGTTATTTTTGATCCGTTTTCAGGAAGTGGAACAACTTTATTGGAGGCCAATGTAAATGGACTTGATGCATATGGGACAGAAATTGACGATATTGCAAAGCTGATAATAAAGGTAAAGACAACGGTTTTAGATTCAGCACAAATGGAATTATTAGATCAATGTTATTCGGAAATTATAAATATAATTGGACAAGATGATGTTAAATTGTTTATACCTGCGATTGCTAATTTAGAACATTGGTTTTCTGAAAATACAATAAAAGAACTCGGCAGAATGAAAGCATATATTGATAGTATTAAGGATGAGGATGTGCAAGATTATTTTAAATTGTGTATGGCTTCAATTATAAAGAAAGTATCTAATGCGGATGATACATCACCGAAACCGTATGTGTCAAATAAAATAATTAAAGTCCCTCCGACTGTTGAAAAAGAATTCACATCAGTTTTTCGAAGATATAAGCAAATGATGCAAGAATTAATCCATGTCAAAAAAATGGGGAATACAGTAATTATACAAGGCGATGCATTAGAATTTTCGGTACCATCAGGAATTGATTTGGCAATTACATCACCACCATATATTAATGCATTTGATTATGGAAGGACTATGCGACTTGAAAATTTATGGCTAGATACTTTGACTGAGGAAATGCTGAGGAAAAAAAAGAGTCAGTATGTGGGAACTGAAAAAATAAATACTAAGGAAGAAAAAAATGAGCTTGGTATTTTGGAAAAAAGTGACTTATTAAAAGAATATTATAATCAGATTGCTGAGCGAGATGAGAAAAGGGCGTTAATTGTAAAGAAGTTTTTTGAAGATATGGAAAATAATTTACGTTGTGTTTATAGTCAAATGAATATAGGTGGTAAGTATGTAATTGTTATTGGAAATAGTACAATTAGAAAAGTGAATGTTGAAAGCTGGAGGGTAATAGAAGAAATCGCAAATAAAATGGGTTTCAAAACAGTGCAGTATTTTAACTATATAATACAAAATCCTTATATAAGAATACCTAGAAAAGGTATGGGGGGGAAAATTAATAAGGATTATGTATTAGTATTGGAGAAGGGAGCTTAGCTATGGCACAAAAAAATAGGACGAAAGAGATATGGTTAATACCTAAGAGAGTGAATTTACATCAGACGATTTGCTTAATTGACGGAATAATCGAAAGAAAATATGATGGTACGAGTTGGAATCCACAGAAACAGAATAATCTCGGAGTAAATCTTAAAAAGTGGGGAGCAACTAAGGATGGAAAAAATATATCGCCACAAGCAATCCGAACATTAGTGGCATCAATTCCGCAATATTTAGGATTCCTATATGTTAACACTGAAAGTACACCAAATACCATTTGCCTTACAGAGGCAGGCATGGCTTTGTGGCATAGGCATAAGGATGAGTTAGTGAAAGTCCCGAATCTTGTTGAGGGAAAGGATTTGTTAATAACAGAATCGGAAGCGGTTCTGAAGCAGATGGAGAAACTGCAGATTACAAACCCGGTAATAAATAAAGATTGTGAAAATATATATGTATTTCCGTTTAGATTTATGTTGAGAGTATTGTTGAAGGTCGGGTATTTGGATCAGGAAGAGATAGCATATTTTCTGTTTAAAGTTAGAAATGAAGATGAAGTTGATGTGATAGTTCAAGAGATTGAGAATTTTCGCAAATTGCCTATGGAAAATAGAGAAGCTCTCATTAATGCATTTAAGAGTACACATATTGGAAACATTACATTGGTTAAGGCTTCTTCGGCCGGTTACTTTATTTCACTTTGCCAAATAACTGGTATTATAGATAAATTGAAAGTGATTCCTGATAACAGAAATGGAGCGATTGCAGCACTAAAAATCAATGATACATATATGGAATATGTTGTAGAAATGTTAAGTTCGAAATATCAAAATACAGAAATATACGATTTTAAAGATAACTTGCAGTTGTGGATAGATTATATTGGTAATCCTGACAGAGATTATCCTCCAATAGATATTTCAGTTATAAATAAAGCTAACGGTAGTTTTTTGGTACAGGTATTTAAGGATGGAATATGCAAGTATGATGATTTAATCGATGAAAATGGTGTTTTGCAGTTTCCTATGTTTGTAAATGAACAATATGATATAAAAATTATAGATATTTCAACTGGAGAAGAGTTGGAAGAACTTAATGTATGTCCTACATTTGAGCAAAGAGAATATGAAATCGAAGGAAAATTAAGTAATCTGAAAGTAGCAAGTGAGACATTAGAAGAAGTAGCGAAGGAAATTAAAGAGCACTGTGAAGCAACTAATTTTGCAGGAAAGACTTTGAACTATTTAAACACCTTGTCAAAAGTCACAGGAATAGATAAAACAAGTGATAAATCATTAAGGGGAGCTTACTTTGAGTATTATGTTTATAAAATGCTGAGCATTCTCAAAGACGATAAAGTTGTTGATGAAGTTGTATGGAATGGTAAGCTTGGTAAATATGGATTGCCTACTCAGGCACCAGGAGGGAAAACAGGTACACCAGATATTGTATTTACAGTTGATGACTTACATATCGTCATTGAATTGACGACAATAAAGGCAAAATCATTGCAATTTAGTGCAGAAGGTTCATCAGTTCCTGACCATATAAGGCTGTATCAGCAAGAGACTGGGAAGGATGTTGTTGGTGTGTTCTGCGCACCTGCAATTCACGAAAGAAATACAGCAGCGATGAAGTCTACTATAGCTCCATATGGGATTGAATTACACTGCATTACAGATAAAGAATTGGTTGAGCTATTGTTGACAAGAGATAGAGAAAAGATAAAGAACATTTAATTTCATACATAGAAACGATTAGTTAAAATGTGTGATACCTCCAATGAATAATAAACTTGCAGTGCTCAAAGCAATCAATTATACTAAATGTCATGGAGGGTAAGATGGAAACAGGTATTTACGAAAAACTAGTAACTGATGAATATACATGTCAAATATGCAGAGAAATTGCCGGCACAGGTGAGGAAACGGATGTGTTCCAAATATGTGAGCAATATGGGACAGAGCCAGATGAATTTCGTGCATATGATGCATATAAAATTTACAATTCCAAAGAGACAAGAATTATTAAGAAAGTTGAACTACGCGAGTATCATAATTATATAACATATCTGAATGGAAATGATTTTAATGTACCGAAGCTATTAGGCAATTATACTGATGGAAAAGATTTTTGGATCATGATTGAGAATGTCGAAGGACATGATCTGCGGGATATGACAGATCAATTAGCTTGTGCCGCAGCAGATAGTATCTCAAAGATTCAAAATCAGTATTGGGGGTGTGAGGATACCGATAGATTTGATGAATACATCGAACGTATCCAAAGGAGATATCAGTGCATAAAAGATCATCCACAAATTGCTCCCGCATATCGATTGTTTATGGAAAGGCAGAAAACATGTCCAAGAACACTTTGCAATGGCGATTTTCTGCAATTTAATACAATAAATCATGATGGCAAAGTATATATAATTGATTGGGGATTTGGTGGAATTATGCCTTATACACTTGATCTGGCACGCTTTATTGCTCATGCGACAGAAGACAGAGCAACATTTCCGTTTTTTATGAAGGAACAGCAGAAGGAGATGTTTTTAAACAAAGTGTATGAAAATCTGAATCATAAGCCGGATTACAGTCAGTTTCGACGGGATGTCCAATTGGCATTACTGAATGAATATGTCGAATTTGTTGAAGCGGATGAAGATGAAGATAGCTGGTATTTACAACATGCAATTGATTTATCAAACAAAATCCAATAAAGGAGGGCAGCCAACATGCCAAAACGACTCATAGACACTACCGCTGGTGAATTATCCAACTACAGCAAGAAAGACCTTCTGACCGCCATTGCCGCCAGCGAAGGAAGAACGCTTGCAGCAGAGACAATCGGAACGGTAACACCAATGCTGGTAAATATTACAAATGCAGAATTTGTTGCTTCACTTGGAGCAGATCTGATCATGTTAAACATTTTTGACGTAAACAATCCGGTGATCCAAGGGCTGCCGCAGGTGCCACCAGAAGAGACTATCCGGGAGGTGAAACGCCTTACCGGAAGAATGACAGCGATCAATTTAGAACCGGCAGTAATAAAAAAAGAAGAGGAAAAATCTGTCTGGAATCTGACGGAAGGACGTCGAGCTACAGTGGAAAATGCAAGAAAAGCTGCAGATATGGGAGTGGATATGATCATCCTTACAGGCAATCCCGGGGTGGGAGTAGACAATGAAGCCATCATACAGGCACTTTCAAAGTTAAAGGAAGCAGTTGGTGACAGAGTGATCCTTACAGCCGGTAAAATGCATGCGTCCGGTATTATTTCAGAGGCAGGAGAAAATATTCTTACAGAAAAAGATGTAGAAGCTTTTCTTGAGGCAGGTGCAGATGTGATCTTGCTTCCGGCACCGGGAACAGTTCCGGGAATTACAATGGAATATGCAGGAAAGCTTATAAAAAAAGCACATGAGAAGGGAGCACTGGCGATGACGACGATCGGAACATCCCAGGAAGGTGCGGATGAAGAGACAATCCGGCAGATCGCACTGATGTGTAAAATGGCAGGTGCAGATATCCATCATATCGGTGACAGTGGATATATGGGAATGGCATTACCGGAGAACATCACGGCCTATAGCGTTGCAATCCGTGGAAAACGTCATACTTATCGCAGAATGGCTATATCACTTTTGCGATAGGCCAAAATAGAACTGCCAGAAAAGTATAATAGTCCACCAAATATGATATGTATCTTCTTTACTGGACAACCGGTAAGGAGAGGGCATATCATATTTGGGGGACTATTTATATATCAGATTAATTCATACTGTTTACAGTTTTATATTTATATAGCATTTCTGCATGGTTTTGTTCTTCAATCTGGATATCAGCCAGAAGTTTTCTTAATGCAGGATCGGAGAATGCAAATACTTCTGTGTTATAAGTGGAAGAGACAAGCTTTTCCGTTCCGATGCAGTCAGTAGCGAGAAAACAGTCGTTCTTTTTGTCTTCGGATGGAGACATATCGTAAGTGGCTGTAGGAGAATAATTTTTTCCATTGCTATCGTTGCAGTTGCAGGAAGGAACATTGCCGGAAAGAACCTGCGACAGAGATTCCAGGTGTTTTTGTTCTTTTTTGTGCAGATCCAAAAATAAATCCGTCAGAACCTGATCTTTTGCGAGTTTACCATAACGCTCATATTTTTCCACACAGCACTGTTCCTGCGTCTGCAGATCTTTGATCACGGTAGTTTCTTTTTCAGTTAAAATCATGATAGATACCTCTTTTCAAAAATTTTTACAGTAATATTATGAATAAAGAACTGCTTTTTTATGCATATAGCTTGACAAATCATTTTTTTCGTGCTTATAATAGCGTTAATTGAAGCAGAATACAGGCTGTGACGGGAAGAAGTACATTTAAGTGAAAGAAACAGAAAGTTGCCGGTTGATGAGAGGCACATTGGAAGCTTATTTCGAATACATCCCTGAGCTTCACACCAAATTTGCAGGAGATATTAAGATCATAGGAAGTGACAGATCCGGCAATAGTAGGCTGTGACGTAGTGGTGCACGTTAATCGCACCGGAGTGTTGTTGGACACTCATGGAGATAAGCAGTGAGAGCTGTTTATGAATTAAGGTGGTAACACGGATTTTAACCTTCGTCCTTAGATTAGGGCGAGGGTTTTTTATTTTTAAAGAGAGAAAGGAAAAGAAAAATGACATTATATGATGAATTAGTTGCCCGCGGACTGATCGCGCAGGTAACAGATGAAAAAGAGATTAAAGATCTTATTAACAATGGAAAGGCAACTTTCTATATCGGATTTGATCCGACAGCAGACAGTCTTCATGTTGGACATTTCATGGCACTCTGCCTTATGAAACGTCTTCAGATGGCAGGAAACAAACCAATTGCTTTGATCGGTGGCGGAACCGCAATGATCGGTGATCCGTCCGGACGTACCGACATGCGTCAGATGATGACACCGGAAACAATTCAGCACAACTGTGACTGCTTCAAGAAACAGATGAGCCGTTTTATTGATTTTTCTGATGGAAAAGCATTGATGGTAAACAACGCAGACTGGCTGATGGATTTAAATTACATCGATGTTCTTCGTGAAGTAGGAGCTCATTTCTCTGTAAATCGCATGCTGACAGCTGAGTGCTACAAACAGCGTATGGAAAAAGGTTTAAGCTTCTTAGAGTTCAACTACATGATCATGCAGAGTTACGATTTCTACACCTTATACGAGAAATATGGCTGTAACATGGAATTTGGTGGAGATGATCAGTGGAGCAACATGTTAGGTGGTACCGAACTGATCCGTCGTAAGCTCGGAAAAGATGCTTATGCTATGACGATCAATCTGCTTCTGAATTCAGAAGGAAAGAAAATGGGAAAAACACAGTCCGGAGCAGTATGGCTTGATCCAAACAAGACGTCTCCATTTGATTTCTTCCAGTACTGGAGAAATGTTGCTGACTCTGATGTATTAAAATGCATCCGTATGCTGACATTCCTTCCATTAGAGGAGATCGATGCAATGGAAAGCTGGGAAGGTGCCCAGTTGAACCAGGCAAAAGAAATTCTTGCATATGAGCTTACCAAATTAGTACATGGTGAGGAAGAGGCATCAAAAGCAAGAGAAGCTTCCCACGCATTATTCGCAGGTGGCGGAGATTCTGCACATATGCCGACAGCAGAATTAACAGCAGAAGATTTTGCAGAGGGAGATATGGATATTCTTGCACTTCTTGTAAAAACAGGACTTGCTCCATCCCGTTCCGATGCAAGACGTGCGGTAGAACAGGGCGGTGTATCTGTTGCAGATGAGAAAGTGACAGATATTAAGACAGCTTACAGTGCAGCATCCTTCGGTGAGGACGGACTGGTTGTAAAACGTGGTAAAAAGAAATTCGTAAAAGTGACTGTTAAATAATTTATAAAAAAAGATGTGTATTCTGCTCTTTATAAAAAGCGGCAGAATACACATCTTTTTTATATTTTGATCTGAACCCATTTGCCCTGGCGGAACCGGATGGTGGCAAAAAGGAAACGTGAGATCTGGTCACCGAGAACTCCCATCCAGATGCCGACGATCCCACATCCGAGCGTATAGCCGCAGAAGTAGGATAGAATGGTACGGATGAAAGTAACACTGATCATAGATGCGACAGCAGTATATAAGGTATCACCGGCACCGCGTAAGCATCCCATATAAATGACCTGACAGATCTGGAAGACAACGACAAAGATGATTACATGCATGATCTGCACACCGATCGCAACAATATGTTCTTCTGTGAAAAACAGTCTGTATAACCAGCCTGCACCAAAATAATAAAGTGCAACAAGACAGAGTGCGATCATAGCCCCGATCAGACGGCAGGTTCTTCCGTATTCTTTTGCCAGATCGGGATCTTTTGCACCGAGGCTGCGTCCGATAAGGGCAACAGCAGTCGACTGTAAACCATCCCCGAATGAAAAGGAAAGAGACATAATATTCATACCAACCTGATGTGCGGCCATGGCATCGGTTCCCTGACCGGCAGCCATAATGGCAGTGAGCATAAATCCGATACGCATAAGAACCTGTTCGAAAAAGACACTGTAAGCGACTTTGATCAGACTGAGCAAAGAAGTAAAGGCCGGTCTGATATGATGCTCTATAATATAAGGAATACTTAAAAAGCTATCATCTTTCCGGATCGAGAGAATGCTCATAATGCATGCAACAACTGTACCGGATACCGTTGCAAGTGCAGCTCCGTGGATACCCAGTGCAGGGAAACCAAAATGACCGTTGATCAGCAGATAATTTAAAATAATATTGATCGTATTGGAGGTTACATTGGTACGCATAGTGATCTTTGTATTACCGGCACCACGCTGTGCGGAGTTGATCCCCATCTGAATACAGTTAAAGATCATTCCACCCATAATAATCTGAAAATAAGCCACGGCATCCCCGTGGGTTTCGGAAGTAGAACCACAGAATTGTATGATAGCTCCGGAAAATACGACAAATACAGTGCTCAAAAGGATCGCAGAGATCAGGATAAAGATCAAGGCAGTAAGCAGAATTTCATTGGCAGAGTCCTGGCGCTTTTCACCGCGTCTGCGGGCAACCAGCGCGGAAAGTGCAACATTTATGGCAAAAAATAAAGCAAGTCCCAAAAGCTTCGGCTGTGTGGTAAGACCAACGGCAGCTACAGCGTAAGAACCGAGAGAACTTACCATCAGAGAATCAATAAGCCCTGCAAAGGCAACGAAAAAAGATTCAATGATCGCCGGCCATGCCATATCAATGGTTATTTTTAATGTTTCTTTATGATAATTTTTTTTCAAAGAATTCAGGGAAAATAGTTTCTGTTTTAGATTCATTGGAGTTTCTTCCTTATGTAAAATGATGATACATAAAGTATACCACATTTTCACATGAATGGTAGTCGCTTGTTTTTCTGTAAATCGTCAGATATAATGAAGCTGTAACAGAAAAAAGGGTAAGGAAAATTATGGCGAAAGAACTGACAGAATTAGAAAAACACTACAATAAATTTAATGAAGAGAAAAGACTCGGGCGTCGGCACGGTCAGGTAGAGTACCGGATCACAATGGAATACATCCATCGTTATCTGAAAGAGATGGAGTCACCGAAGATCCTTGATGTCGGTGCGGGAACCGGACGTTATTCAGTGGCACTTGCAAAAGAAGGGTATGATGTCACGGCAGTCGAACTGGTGAAGTATAATCTTGGAATTTTAAAGTCCAAAGGAAGCAGTGTAAAAGCTTATCAGGGAAATGCACTTAAGCTGTCAAGATTTAAAGATGATTCCTTTGATGTGACATTACTGCTTGGACCAATGTATCATCTGTATACCTTCGAAGATAAAGTAAAAGCACTCAGTGAAGCAAAACGTGTCACGAAAAAGGGTGGCCTCATCTTTGTGGCATACCTGATGAATGATTATGGTGTTCTTATGTATGGATTTAAAGAAAATATGGTAAAAGAATGCTTACAGGATGGAAGACTCACAGAGAATTTTCACTGTGTTTCCAGAGAAAAAGATCTGTATGAGTACGTGACATTAGAAGATATAGCACAGATCAACGATACTTCCGGCCTGACACGCAAAAAGATCTTTGCACCGGATGGCGCAGCAAATTATATGAGGCCGGTTTTAAAGGAAATGGATGAGGAGACCTTTGATCTTTTTGTGCGATATCAGATGTCTGTGGCAGAGCGGATGGATCTGATGGGCGCAAGTGCACATACGGTGGATATTCTGCAGGCTTAAGAATCGAAATACATAGTCAGCATAAATGATGATAAAGCAGTGATAAAGAGAGAGAAAAGACGAGGACAGACAGATGATAAAGAACCTGGATGAGATTTCAGATGGAAAAAGATACGGATTAAATGATATGGTGAGGGCGGCCTGCAATGATTGCGCAGGATGCTCTTCATGCTGCGAGGATATGGGGGATTCTATCATTTTAGACCCTTTTGATATTTATGAACTTACCGCAAATCTGGGATGCAGTTTTGAGGATCTGTTGAAGAAAGAGATCGGACTTACCGTGGCAGATGGCATGATCCTTCCAAATTTGAAGATGACAGAAGAGAATGTATGTCCATTTTTAAATCAGGAAAAACGATGCAGTATCCATGGCTTCAGACCGGGAATCTGCAGAGTATTTCCCTTGGGAAGAATCTACGAGGACGATCATCTGGATTACTTTTTGCAGCTGGATGGCTGTGTGAAAGAGAACCGGAGTAAGGTAAAAGTAAGCAAATGGCTGGACACACAAGAGCTTAAGAAAAATCAGAAATATCTGATCGACTGGCATGCATTCCGTAAGAAAATCGAAGGGATCTTGCTGGAAATGGAGGATGAAAATCAGAAGAAAACAATTTCCATGTTTCTGCTGAATACATTTTTTGTGAATCCATATGATGGGAAGATGGATTTTTACGAACAATTTTACGAGAGAATGGATCGGATCTCCTGTGTTTTAAAATAAAACAGGCAGGCCGGAATGAATAGTTTTTTCTGGTGGAAGGAAATAGAAGGTGTAGGAAGATGAAAATGATCGTTTGCCTGGATGACAGGAACGGAGTCAGTTTTAATAACAGGCGTCAGTCTCGCGACAGAGTAGTAATACAGGATATCCTAACGCTGACGAGGGGACATGGACTCTATGTAAAACCTTATAGCATGGAATTGTTTTGTGATTGCGAAGAGAAGACTGCCGATATACATATAACAGAAGACTTCCATAAAGAAAATATAAATCCAGAGGATTATATTTTTGCAGAGCGGGAGGACGCGGCAGGCATCATGGAAGATGTGGAAGAGTGGGTTGTCTACCGGTGGAATAAGGTATATCCTTCGGATGCAAAGCTTCGGATGCCAAAGGAGTATGAATGTATGGAAGCTGTGGATTTTACAGGATATTCGCATGAGAAGATCACAAGAGAAATATATCAGAAAAAGAAGGAACTTTAAGACGACGTTAAGGTTTTTGCAGTTGAATGCTAAGAAACTTATGCTAAAGTTCTGTCATAGAAAAAAACTGACTTAGATATATGGAAAAGATACAGGTCATGGATAAGAAAGGATAAAAAATATGTGGACAAGAGCTGAATTAAAAGAGAGAGCAAAAATATCATTGACACGTAATTACTGGAAGTGCATTTTGATCGGTCTTCTGATGTCGATCTTTATAAGTGGTGGAAGCAACACCGGAGGCATCAACACAGTACTCGAGAACAGAGTTGATGTTGACAATATCATTCATCCGGAGTCAGAATATGACGATTATGATGATTATTACGATGACGACTATGATTATGATGATTATTACGATGGTAACTATGATGATTATTATTATGATAATGATTATGACAGTGATTTCAATCAGGGAGGAATCCTTCACGAGATGGGACTGATCGAAAGAACGATCGGTTCTGCCGGAATTATGGCACTTATTATGCTGGCAGGGGTAGCAGTGATTTTGTCACTGGTTGTGTTTGCAGTCGTGATCCTGCTTCAGGTATTTATTTTTTATCCGCTCGAAGTAGGCTGTAAGAGATTTTTTATGAGAAATTTACAGGAACCTGCGATGGTTGGAAACATCGGATATGCATTTGACAGTAATTATAAAAATATTGCCAAAACCATGTTTTTCATGAACTTATATACTGCATTATGGTCGTTGCTTTTTGTGATCCCGGGTATTGTAAAGTCATACGAATACAAGATGATCCCGTATCTTCTGGCAGAGAATCCGGATATGACAAAAGAACAGGCATTTGAGGAAAGCAGACGTATGATGCAGGGACAGAAGTGGAATACATTTGTACTGGATCTTTCCTTTATCGGATGGAAGATTTTAAGTGGAATGACATTGGGAATCCTTGGAATTTTTTATGTGACACCTTATTATTATGCCACACATGCGGCACTTTATGAGAAATTACGCTATGGAATCCCATATGAGAACAGTTATAACACAACGGAGCAAAGCACAAACTAGGAGCGGATATGGATTATAAAATCTTGATCGCAGATGATGAGCCGGAGATAAGAAGTCTTCTCCGGCTTTATCTGGAAAATGAAAAATATATTGTAATAGAAGCAAAAGATGGGCAGGAAACATTGGAGCTTCTTCGGAAAGAGCAGCCGGCACTTTGCATTCTGGATATCATGATGCCGAAGATAGATGGGTATCACGTACTTTCACAGCTTCGCAAAGAAAGCAATATCCCGGTGATCATACTGTCTGCAAAAAATGCTGATTCTGAGAAGATTTTGGGATTAAATCTCGGTGCAGATGATTATCTGGCAAAGCCATTTAATCCATTGGAGGCAGTTGCGAGAGTGAACTCGAATATCCGGAGATTTTATTCACTTGGAACAGGCAGGGTGGCAGCCGAGCAGCTTACAGTGAGAAATCTTACACTGGATCCGGAAGCATGTATTTTGAAGAAGGATGGAAAAGAAATTGCACTGACTTCGATCGAGTATCGGATCATGGAACTTTTTATGCGTAATCCGGGCAAAGTTTTTACAAAACAGCAGATTTATGAATATGGCTGGAAAGAGGATTACATTGTTTCCGATAATAATATTATGGTTTGCATCAGTAAGCTTCGTGCCAAGTTAGACGAAGATCCGTCAGCGTATATCAGTACGATCAGAGGACTTGGCTACCGTATGGAGAGATAGATGAAAAAAAGACAGAATTTACAGTGGTTTCTGATACGGAAGTTTATACATATCTTATTAATTGTCGGCATTGCAGAATATGCGATCATGCTTTTACTGAATCGTTTTGTGGTGCCGGTAATGTATCGTTTCTTTTTTCCGGGATATGAGAAAAATGTGAATATTGGAAGTGGTGGAGTCCTTATCCTGTCTGTGATCGTGCTGCCTCTTTTGTTTTTGAATGTGATCCGGTCTTTTATTCCATCTTCGGTCAGTGAAATGATGCTGAGGGGAATGGAGAGTATCTGGAATAAAACAGGGGAGGTGTTTTTCCCGACACAGGGAGGAGCTTTTTTTTCCATGCTGAATTCATCAAGAGCTTCCCTTTTTTTTCTGACGATACTTGCATGGTCAGTCGTTGTCTTGCTGCCTTATGTGATCGCTGCAATTTGTTTTGCGAGGATCACGATCCGGGAATTCCGGGAAATCCAGGAGGAGCGGGAAGCAGAACAGAGGGAATTCGATAAAAGGAGAAATCTGATGCTTTCGGATATTGCCCACGATCTGAGAACACCGATGACAACCGTGAATGGTTATGCAAAGGCACTCGCCGATGGAATGGTAACAGATCCGGAAAAAGAAGCGGAGTATCTTTGCATGATACAGAAGAAATGTGTGAGGATGAACGACCTGATCAACCTGCTTTTTGAATATGTGAAGCTTGACAGTGATGGGTTTACAATGGATTTCGAGAAGCTGGATCTGTATGAGCTGTTGCGTGAGAATGCAGCACTTGCGTATCCGGATCTGGAAGAAGCCGGGATGGAATTCGAGATTGATATCCCTGAGGAACCCTTTTATGTCAACGCTGACAGAGTGCAGTTGTCCAGGGTATTTACTAATCTGTTAAATAATGCAAGAAAGCATAATCCAAAAGGAACAAGGATTGGAATTTATACCTGGGAAGGTGAAAAAGATTTATGTATATGCTTTGCAGATAACGGATCCATTATTCCGAATGATCTGGCAGAGCATCTGTTTGATCCGTTTGCCAAAGGTGACGCTTCCAGAAAAAGCGGCACAGGCAGCGGACTGGGACTTTCCATTGCAAAGAAAGTGACAGAGATGCATGGCTTTACACTGGAACTGATCCAGTATCCGCATCTGGAAGCGGAACGAATGGCAAAAGGCTATACGAAAGAATTTGTCATCCGTATCAGCAGACATATCGGTACATGAAAATGAAGTGGCAGATGCTGCCGCCCATGACAAAAAGATGGAAAATCTCATGGGAACCAAAGTATTTATGGATAGAGTTAAATACCGGGAGCTTCAATGCGTAGATAATGCCGCCGATCGTATAGATGATACCGCCGGCCAAAAGCCATCCGAATGCAGCGTGAGGAAGCGTATCCCAAAGTGTGCCAAACACCGGAAGACAGGTCCAGCCCATTGCAATATAGATGACAGAGGAGAACCACTTCGGGCAGGTGATCCAGCAGGCTTTGGTGATCATTCCGATGATGGCAACGCCCCAGACGAAAGCTAACAGAGTGTAGCCCATTTTTCCACCGAGTATGATCATGCAGACCGGAGTATAAGAACCTGCGATCAGAACGAAGATCATCATATGGTCGAGTTTTCGGAAAACCCGGAGTACTTTTGCAGACACATTGCTTAAGCTGTGGTATGTGGTGCTTGCTCCGTAGAGAAGAACCATGCTTGTAGCAAAAACACCCATTGCAAATTCGCTGATTGTGTTGGCAGAGGCCTTGACAAGAAGCGGGGTAGCAGCAAGAAGAGCCATCATACAGCCGATAAAATGAGTAATTGCACTTCCTGGTTCACGTATTGTTAATTGCATAAAATCTACCTCCTAAAATATATAAAATACAACATGTAGTAATCAAAACTATGTTTAGCATAGTAAGATACTACATCATATTATTTTATGTGTCAAGAGGGAAAATTATGCAAAAGAGAAATGTCATGCAATAGGAAAAATTTGCAAAAGAAGAATGTCATACAGTAGGAAAAATTTGTAAAAGAAGAATGGACAACAGAAGATGATTTTACTATAATAAAGGAATGGAAAAGACAGACGTATTTACAATGTTACAGAGGCTGTTAAGCCAGAATGAATTTGAACTTTTGCCGGCTGAAAATACAGGAGAGCAGGACGATATCCGTCTTGTCTATCAGATGAACGATACGGTCGAGAGTTTTCTTGTGTTTAAAAATGCCAGAATGACAGGCAGCTATAAGGAAGATTATGAAGGGGCTCTGGAAGCCTCTTTTTGTCGTGATGGAGAGAATTATGTCCTTGTCGTAAGACAGGAGGAAGAGGATTCTGTGGTGACGATCCTTTTTGAAAATCTGGAGTTTGAGAGAAATCTTTACGACTACGGAGATATTGCACATTTCTGGAGAAAAGGATACGAGCATATCAGACAGATAGAATTCAGGATTGCAGTTTTATGGGATAAGTATGAATATCTTGGAGAGGAATCCTGCAATGAGGAGGAGAAGAGACTGGTAGAGCTTGCGTATTTTCCTCCACTTAACTACTGTTGTTATCCGGCAGTTCCGGATAAATATATTGTGCCAAGAGATTGTCCCTGGATTCCTTCCATGGGAGCTTTTGAACTTATGGAAGAGATCGCAGCGGAAGCGGACGATGTGAGGCTGCAAAGAATGCTGGCATTTTATAAGAAGCATCCGCATCCATCTGTGGCGAAGTATATTGCAGTATTGCTGCATCAAAACAGTCATGCAAAGGTGATAGAACTGATCACGGAGCGGCTGAAGAAGGCAGTCTGCGGATACAAAAGAAGATCGTTTGGGGTAGAGACGGATCATTATGTGCAGCAGCTGCTCGAAAAAGCAGAGAAAAGAAAAGCAGAACTGGAAAAACAGGGGATCCGGGCAGAGGTGCTGAGGGAAGAGCCTTTTACGATCGCAAAAGATACCCTTGATCTGCATGTTTATGTGATGAAGCATGAAAAAGGTTTTATGAATCAGAAAGTGTCAGTGGAAGAGATTTTATCTTAGTCGAGAAGACTTCCACCTCTTTAGGTGGCGAGTAATAGCTGACAGAGGAATACAGGAGGAGAAAAAGTTGAAGAAAAACAAATATGAAATAGACATGTGTAACGGTACGATTATGGACAAGCTGATCACATTTGCATTTCCGTTAATGCTATCGGGTGTACTTCAGTTAATGTTTAATGCAGTGGATATTATCGTAGTCGGAAGGTTTTCAGGAAGCAGTTCACTGGCAGCGGTAGGTTCAACGACAGCTTTGATCAATATATTTACGAATCTGTTTATCGGAATCTCACTCGGGGCGAATGTCCTTGCAGCAAGATTTTTTGCGGCAGGAAGAGAGAAGGAAATGTCAGAGACAGTGCATACTTCGATCACGTTCGCACTCATCAGCGGTATCGCTATGGCAATCGTTGGACAGATCTGTGCAAAAGGAGCACTGGAGCTGATGGGAACACCGGAGGATGTCATAGGACTTTCTGCACTTTATATGCGGATTTATTTTCTCGGAATGCCTTTTTTTATGCTTTATAACTATGGTGCGGCAATCCTGCGTGCAGTTGGTGACACAAAAAGACCACTGTATTTTCTGATCATTTCTGGTGTGATCAATGCAGTGTTCAATATGGTGCTGGTTATCGTATTTGATCTGGGAGTTGCCGGTGTTGCGATCGCAACTGTTTTTTCACAGATGATCTCCTGTGTGCTGGTGCTTATCTGCCTGGCAAGGACAGATGCAAGCTATAGACTTTATATTTCAAAGCTTGGAATGAAGCAGGAATATCTGGAACAGATCTTTCGGGTAGGAATCCCGGCAGGAATCCAGAGTACTGTCATTAATTTTTCCAATGCGTTATTGCAGTCTTCGGTAAACTCTTTTGGTTCAACTGCAATGGCAGGTTATACCGCAGCAAACAACGTACTTGGATTTTTATATATGTCGATCAATTCTGTGACACAGGCATGTATGAG
The DNA here is from genome assembly GCA_934292805.1 of uncultured Roseburia sp. GTDB lineage: Bacteria > Bacillota > Clostridia > Lachnospirales > Lachnospiraceae > Roseburia. The sequence goes on from CAKQXQ010000003.1 coordinate 29,475, forward strand.
TTTTACAAGCCAGAATTATGGTGTCGGAAAGTATAAAAGAATGGACAGGGTATTGCTCGACTGCCTGATCCTATCAGTCAGTGTGGCTCTCCTGCTCGGATGTGGTGCGTACATATTCGGAACACAGATTTTACAGATTTATACAGATGATGCACAGGTTGTACAATGTGGACTTGAGATTTTGTCTATCACGACAGTGCCATACTTCCTTTGCGGGATTATGGATCTTTTCCCGGGAGCACTCCGTGGAATGGGATATTCGGCAGTGCCGATGATTCTGTCGATCATTGGTACTGTAGGAACAAGAATCCTCTGGATTTTCGTATTTTTCCCACAGTACCGCTCCCTTTATTTCCTGTTTATCTCATACCCGGGTTCCTGGCTTGCAACGATCGTGATGCAGGTGATCTGCTTTGTTGTGGTGAGACGACATGTACACAGCCTGGCAGAAAACAAAGGCCAGACTGCGTAACTGATATTTTTCTATGATAATAGTGCCTTGTCACTTGCAAAAGCCTGACCGCTGACATTTTCAAACTGATGGAGAAGATCCTCAACGGTCAGCTTTTTCTTTGCTTCACCGGAAATATCAAGGATGACTTTTCCTTCGTGCATCATGATCAGACGATTGCCATGTGCGATGGCATCCTTCATATTATGGGTGACCATCATGGCAGTCAGATGATTGTCGGAAATAATCTTGTCAGAGATTTCCAGTACTTTGGCAGCTGTTTTCGGATCCAGTGCTGCAGTGTGTTCGTCTAACAGTAAAAGCTTTGGTTTCTGGATAGAAGCCATTAAAAGTGTAATGGCCTGACGCTGTCCACCGGAAAGAAGACCAACTTTGCTGGTGAGACGATCCTCAAGACCAAGATCTAACGTCTTTAACATCTCACGGTAAGTATCCCGTTCAGCTCTTGTGATTCCCCAGGTAAGACCACGCTTTCTGCCACGTCTGGCAGCAATCGCCATATTTTCTTCAATAGACATAGTGGTTGCGGTTCCGGTCATCGGATCCTGAAATACACGGCCAAGATATTTGGCACGTTTATATTCTGATAATTTTGTGACATCATCGCCGCCGATAAAGATTTTACCGGAATCTACCGGCCACACACCGGCGACAGCATTTAAGGTTGTCGATTTTCCGGCACCGTTTCCACCGATGACAGTGACAAAATCACCATCTTCCAAAGTGAGATCCACACCATTCAAAGCTACTTTTTCATTTATAGTACCTGCATTAAAGGTTTTGCAGATATGATCGATTTTTAACATTTCAGACATTAGTGAGAGACTCCCTTCTTATTATATTTGGTTTTCAGATACGGGATTGCAAGGAAAATTGCAACCACGATCGCAGAGAATAATTTCAGGTCGTCTGATGGGAATTTCAGCCACAGAACCACACTTAAAACAAGATAATAGAGAATGGCACCGGCAATGACTGAAAAAAGTGTGTATGCAAAAGCAATCTTTTTTCCGGCACAGAGCTTTCCGAAGAGGACATCCCCGATAATGACGGCAGCAAGCCCGATAACGATCGCACCTCGTCCCATATTTACATCCGCAGCTCCCTGATACTGTGCGTAAAGACCACCGGAAAGACCGACAAGTCCGTTGGAGATCATCAGTGCGAGAACTGTATGAAAATCGGTATTGATACCCTGGGCTCTTGCCATCTGTCTGTTGCATCCGGTTGCACGGATCGCATGACCCTGCTCCGTACCAAAATACCAGTAAAGAATTGCCACAAGGATTACGCAGAACAGAATACATGTTGTGAAAACACGGATTCTGGATGCGGTGGAGTCCGAAATATAACGTAAAGAAACAACAAGCCCATATTTATCAACACTGACCGCCTGATTGGAGCTTCCCATAATATTTAAGTTGACAGAATACAGGGAAATCTGTGTCAGGATACTGGCAAGGATTCCCGGAATACCAAGAGCAGTATGCAGCATACCGGTGATAAAACCGGCTGCCATTCCGGCTAAAAATGCAAAAATCAAAGCAAGCCATGGATTCATGCCGCCACGGATCAGCATAACAGCGACTGCACCGCCGGTTGCCATGGAACCATCTACAGTCAGGTCGGCAAAGTCAAGTAATTTGTATGTAATATAGACTCCAAGTGCAAGGAGTCCCCAGATCAGTCCCTGGACACAGGCACCCGGCATGGAGCGGAACAGTGCCAGGGGACTTAAAGAAGCCAGATAAGTTGTTAAAGTGATATTCATAAAACACATCTCTCCATTTATTTATATTTTCAGAAAAATGCCTGCTGACTTTAGAAAAAGCCTGCAGGCATTTTAAAATGCTGCTTAACTGAACAAAAACCTCAGTGGATAAAAACATCATTCTGTTTCAATTGCAACATAGTCATCCGGTACGGTAATGCCGAGTGTAGAACAGATATCTGCATTATATTCTTTCGTTACCTGTGGTGCATACTGAACATCCATTGTTGTGATATCCGCACCATTTACAAGAATGTCATAAGCCATCTGGCCGGCTGCATATCCGATGTCGTAATAACTGATGGAAAGAGTAGCAACTCCGCAACCGGAGCAGATACCTTCTTCGCCGGCGATGATCGGGATGCCTGCAGGAAGAGCAATATTATTAATCGTCTCTGTGTTATTCGCCATAGTGTTATCAGTTGGGATATAAAGTACATCTGCCTCAGCAACTGCTGTCTGTACAACAGAAGTGATATCGTTGGAATCAGCAACGGTGTATTCTTTATAAGCAATACCGTCAGCATCAAGTGCCTTCTCAATCTCTGTTGCCTGGAACTTTGAGTTCGGTTCTGCGGAACAGTAAAGAATGCCGACAGTCTTTACATCCGGGAATAATTCTTTGATCATGGCTTCCTGATCGGAAAGTGGTGCAAGGTCAGAAGTTCCGGATACATTCGTACCGGTAGCTCCGGTCCAGTCATCAATCTCAAGTGCAGTAGCATAATCTGTAACGGATGTTCCGAGTACCGGGATCGTGCTTGTTGCAGCAGCAGCACACTGAAGAGCAGTTGTTGCGTTTGCGAGGATCAGGTCGTAATCGGAAGCTACGAAATTATTGGCGATCGTTGCACAATTGGCCTGTTCTCCCTGTGCATTCTGCAGATCAAAAGTAACATTGTCCGCACCAAGAAGCTCTGTAAGTGCATCCTCAAAACCCTGTGATGCAGCATCCAGTGCCGGGTGCTCTAACTGCTGTAAAATACCGATCGTATACTTTGTGTCACCAGTAGAAGCAGTCTCGGTTACTGCAGGAGTGGTCTTTTCTCTTTCATTGGAAGTTTCACTTCCGCAGGCTGTCATGGAAACAGCCATTGCAGCTGCCATCATGACAGAAAAAAATCTGTTCATCTTTTTCATAATCTTTTCTCCAATCTCATGCAAATTTAATGCTTTAAAGCATTACCACTTTTAATTGATAGAATTATAAACGTTTACCATAGAATAGTCAACCTTAAAATAAGTATTTCCAAGTTTGTCCGTTCAAAGATGAACTGCTCCGCCCTGTGTGTCTGCTTGTAACAAACGCTGTTCGCACCTCTAGTGGGTGTAAATGCTGCTATCGGCATTGGATATTGCACCCCTAAAATAAGAAACACTGCGTTTAGATTATTTTAGGGGTGCCCTTCTGCCTGGATAGCAGCATTAACGCCCACACGATGTACTCACGAAGCCGTTTGGTTACAAGCAGACACACAGGGCGGAACTGTCCATCTCTGAACGAACAGAAACAATCTAGAAAGCAAAAAGGGACACCGGATAAATACCACAATTTGAACATTTCCATAAACAAGCATGCATCTGCCCACCGGGGGAAACTGGGTTCTGTACCTATATGAGAATATAAAAGCGATAAAGAATGGGAAGCTTTTTATCTTCATTTTATTTTAAGAAAAAATTTATGGTTTCCAATGGGAAAAAGTGTTAGGATGGTCACTGGAGAGATTTGGAAAGGATTTTATGAAAATAAAAGAAATTCTGACCGGTGTATTGTTTCCACCGCACTGTCCGCTTTGTGATGAGCTGATACCGGTTGGCGAGACTGCCTGTGCTGCATGCAGGAAGAAGGTGCAGTACATAAAAGAACCTTCGTGTAAGAAATGTGGCAAGCCTCTTGAAAATCCGAGGCAGGAATACTGCACAGACTGTGGCAGAAAAAAGCATCAGTTCGACCAGGGAAAGGCAGTTTTTGTCTATCAGGGACAGATCAGGCAGTCAATGTACCGCTTTAAATATAATAATAAGAGGGAATATGCGGGATTTTATGCGTCAGAAGCGATGAAACTATATGAAAGATGGATCGAAGACCGGGGGATCGATGTGATCGTTCCGGTCCCGATGTACCGTCTGAAGCAAAAAGGACGCGGATATAACCAGGCAGAGACATTTGCAGTGGCACTTGCAAGGGAGTGCGGGCTGCCTGTAGATGCCGGACTGGTGAGGAGAAAACGGAATACAACACCGCAGAAGGAATTGAATGATCTGGAACGGAAGAAGAATCTGGAGAATGCATTTGGCATCACGAAAGAGACTTTGGATTATAAAAACGTGCTTGTCGTGGATGATATTTATACGACCGGAAGTACAGTGGATGCGGTTGCAAAAGTTCTGAAGGAGGCAGGTGCAGAAAAGGTTTGTTTCCTTTGCATCAGTATCGGTGAAGGGTTTTAAAAGTGCATAAGGCTTTTTTTCTTTGAAAATAAGGCATACTGTGTTATAATGCATTATAACAATGTATTATTGCGTCTAAAATCAGGAAAAGTGATAAAATTGCCGCAATAAAGAGGTGTTTTAGAGCAATCGCTTCACGCTGTACAGAATAGGAGAAACGGTATGGTCAACGAGGAACGTTTACATTATATGATTAAGATGGCCGAATTCGATAAGAATGAGGGGAAAGAATGCAGGCCGATGATACAGTATGCAAGGAAGGATTATATTTCCATGAGACTTCTTGGAAGCTTTGTATATGGGACGATCGGTTTTATGATCGTGTTTGCAATGTGGGCGGTCTACTCGACAGACCGGCTGATGGCAGAGATCAATACGATGGATATTAAAGGATTTCTCGTATCCATTTTTGTGAAATATGTTTTGTTTCTGATCTTTTATTTTGCAGTGACATATGCTGTTTACAACCGGAGATATACCAGAGGACGGAAGAAGGTCAAGAAATACTACAGCAATTTGAAGAAGCTCAGTCAGATTTATGAACGGGAAGAAAAGCTTAGAACATCCGACAGCAGAGACTGGGATTAGGCCAAGGAGGCAGGAATGACAACACTATTAGAATTAAAAGAAAAACTGACCCGTTTTTACGGCAAGTATGAAGTATATATCACACCGGTCATCAAGTTTGTGATGGCACTTTTTACATTTCTCATGATCAACAGCAGCATCGGATATATGAAGACCATCAGCAGGGTGCCTATAGCACTGATCCTTGCACTGGTATGTTCCGTGCTTCCATTAAATGGACTGATTTTACTGGCAGCAGTAGTCATACTTTTAGATTTCTATGCGTTATCGATCGAAGTCTGCATTGTCGGACTGCTCTTATTTGCAGCAATTTATTTCATATATTTTCGTTTTTCCCCAAAGAGTGGATTCAATGCAGTGCTTACACCGATCTGTTTTAAACTGCGTATCCCATATGTGGTTCCGGTTGGAACAGGACTTTTGGGTGAGATCCAGTCAGTGGTTTCTGTGGCATGCGGAGTGATCGTATACTTTTTCATCCGCGGAGTGAGTGAGAATAAGACAGCGTTAAGTGATGCGGCAGAGGAAACGGATTCTTCTGTTTCCAAGATCGTCGTGGCATTGAACCAGCTTGTAGGCAATAAGGAAATGTATCTGGTACTTGTGATCTTTATTATTGCAGTAGTTCTTGTTTATATGATCCGCAGGCAGAATATCGAGCATGCGTGGACAGCTGCACTCGTGACCGGGATCGCATTTGAAGCGATCGGACTGACAGTCGGATATATCCTTCTTGGAATGCCGGGTAAGATTGCCGGCGTGATCATCGGAAGTGTTTTTTCTGCAGCGATCGCATTTGTATTGCAGTTTTTCTTCTTCAATCTGGATTACTCAAGAATCGAGAGGCTGCAGTTTGAAGATGATGATTATTACTATTATGTGAAAGCGATTCCGAAGTCCCTTGTGACTGAAAAGGATATGAAGATCAAGCGTTTTAATGGTAAGACCGAGAAGGAACGCCTGAACAAGAAGAAATTCGCAGAAGAAATGGAAATCGATGAAAATTTATTAGACTAATAAAAGGAAGTGGACATAAGTGCACAATTTTGGCGTTATAATGCAGGCATTTTTTCAAAAAGCGGTGTCATATCTGACACTACAGATCTCGTTTACGGATATTGTTGAGATTATCATCATATCGGTTCTGATCTACTATATGCTGGTATGGATCAAGGATACAAGAGCATGGATGCTTTTACGAGGTATTCTTGTGATCCTTGGCTTTGTGCTGCTTGCAGTTTTATTTGAAATGAATACGATCGTCTGGATTGCAGATAAGCTGTTCAGCGTGGCGATGATGGCACTGGTTGTCATTTTCCAGCCGGAGATGCGTAAAGCACTCGAGAACCTGGGACGTAAGAATATCCTGACGAATCTTCTGAATTTTGAATTTGGCAAAGAAGATACCGGCAAGTTTTCGGATAAGACGATCACAGAGCTGGTAAAAGCCTGCTATGAGATGGGAAAGGTGAAAACCGGTGCACTCATCGTTGTGGAGGATGAGATCGTCTTGACGGAGTATGAGAGAACCGGTATTGCAGTAGATGGTCTTCTGACAAGCCAGCTTCTTATTAATATTTTCGAGAAAAACACACCATTGCATGATGGTGCAGTTATCGTGCGCGGAGACAGGATCGTATCGGCAACCTGTTATCTTCCGCTTACAGATTCCCAGGATATCAGTAAGGATCTTGGAACAAGACACCGTGCAGCGGTTGGTATCAGTGAGGTGAGTGATTCCCTTACGATCGTTGTGTCCGAGGAAACCGGCAGAGTGTCGATCGCTCTGGAAGGAGAATTATACCGGAACGTAGATGCTGAATTCTTAAAGAATAAGCTTTCCTATATTCAGAAACGTGAACAGGAAGATACGAAGAAGAAATCATTGAGAAGGAGGCTTTTAGATGTTACAAAAATTCAGAAACAAAGTCATGAATAATCTTGGGCTGAAACTTCTTGCCGTGTTTTTTGCAGTGATACTCTGGGTAGTGGTTGTCAACATCGATGATCCGAGCCAGACAAGACAGTATACAACCAGTGTTTCTCTGGAAAATAAATCCTATATTTCTTCAAATGGGAAATGGGCAGATTATCTGAACGGAAAGAATACGATCACGTTCAGTGTTTATGCAAAACGTTCGATCCATCAGAATTTGTCCAATTCAAACTTTACTGCAACTGCTGATGCTGAGAAGATCGAATATAATGAACAGAGCGGCACTTACAGGGTACCGGTGTCAGTTACCTGCAATAGAAATACCAACAACATAACGATCACTTCCAAAGAGCTGTATCTGGATCTGGAGCTTGAAGATTCCGCATCCAAACAGTTCCCGATCAAGGCAGGCACAACAGGAACCGTAGCGGCAGGATGTGCACTTGGCAGTGTGGAGATCACAGATGCCAACGTAATGAAGGTATCAGGACCGGCTTCCGTTGTGAACCAGATCGATACCGTTGCAGCAACGATCAACGTAGATGGCATGTCCGCAGATATTGCAGACCGTGTAACACCTGTATTCTATGATTCGGATGGTGAGATCGTAGATACAACGAAGCTGACACTCAGCGTGAGCACAGTAAATATCAGTGCCCAGATTTTAAATACAAAGGATGTAAGCCTTGAATTCCAGACAATGGGAACACCGGAGGAAGGTTATGAAGAAGGCGAGATCACATACGATCCACAGACTGTACGAATCAAAGGTGAGGCAGCAGTTTTAAATACAGTCAACAAGATCACAATCCCTGCAGAAGTACTTGATCTGACAGGTGCAAAAGCAGATATTGAGAAGACCGTTGATATTTCCACCTATCTTCCGTTTGGAACAGCACTTGTACTAAGTGCGGATTCCAAGATCAATGTTGTTGTTGAGGTGGAAGCAGTCAAGTCAAAAACATTACAGATCCCGGTAGCAAATATCCAGACGGTCGGTCTTGACACAGATGAACATATCACGTATGAAGACGACGTGCTCATAGTGAATGTGACAGGAAGAACCAGTGTAGTGGACGCATTGGATGAAAAAACGATCACAGCAAGTATAGATGTGTCCGGACTTCGTATGGGGGCACACAGCCTGCAGGCGACAGTTGAGTTAGACAGTGATCTGTTGAAATTCGAAAATCCAACCATCTCATTTACAATCGAGAAAAAAAGTGAGACACAGGATACATCAGATAATTAACAGTTAAAAGCGAAAGACTTCTGATCTGTCAGAGATAAAATAAAAAGCAAAGCGAGGAATAAGATATGGCAAGAATGTTTGGTACAGATGGTGTCCGCGGAGTTGCAGGCTCTGAACTTACAATTGAACTGGCAACAAAATTAGGTCAGGCAGGAGCCTATGTCCTGACAAAAGAACAGGAGCATCAGGCAACAATTATTGTCGGATGTGATACAAGAATTTCCGGTGGAATGCTTGCAAGTGCACTTATGGCAGGTATCTGTTCGGTTGGAGCAAATGCGATTTTTGTTGGCGTGATGCCGACACCGGCAATCGCATATCTCACAAGGAAACACAAAGTTGATGCCGGAGTTGTGATCTCTGCGTCCCACAATCCGATGGAATTCAATGGAATCAAGTTTTTTAATGGAGAAGGCTATAAACTTCCTGATGAGCTGGAAGACGAGATCGAAGCATTGATCAAAAATAATATGAAAGATGTAGTACTTCCGGTTGGTTCAGGTGTTGGTAAAATCGAATACCGCTTTGATTTAAGAGATGAATATGTAAGATTTCTGGAGAAATGTGTTCCGTTAGATCTGCACGGAATGAAGATCGTGATCGACTGTGCAGAGGGAGCATCCCATTATACATCTGTAAAAGCTTTGACAGATCTCGGCGCAGATCTTGTGGCAATCCATACAAATCCGGATGGAACGAATATTAATGCAAACTGTGGTTCTACCCATATGGATGAGCTGCGTGCCCGTGTGGTTTATGAGAAGGCGGCAGTCGGCCTTGCTTTTGACGGAGATGCAGACAGAATGCTTGCAGTGGATGAGAATGGCAATCTTGTAGATGGTGACCAGATCATGGCGATCTGCGGCAACTATATGAAAGAAAAAGGAACCTTAAAGAAAGACACGATCGTTGTAACCGTTATGACGAATCTTGGCTTTACCCTGATGGGTGAAAAGCAGGGAATCCATATCGAGAAGACGAAGGTCGGTGACCGTTATGTTCTTGAGAATATGAGAGAGAATGGTTATAATATCGGTGGTGAACAGTCCGGACATGTTATTTTCCTGGATGATAACACAACAGGAGACGGACTTTTAAGTGCACTGCATCTGCTTGAAGTAATGGTTAATACAGGAAAGCCATTGTCAGAACTGGCTTCAATCATGGAAGTACTTCCACAGGCACTTGTGAACGCTAAGGTTCCAAACCATAAAAAAGAGAAGTTCATGGATTATCAGGAGATCGCCGATGCGATCGCTGAAGTTGAGAAGAAGTTCAACGGAGAAGGAAGGGTTCTGATCCGTCCATCCGGAACAGAGCCTCTGGTACGTGTTATGATCGAAGGAAAAGACCAGAAAGTGATCGATGAAGAGGCAAGAAAGCTTGCAGAACTTATTACAAGAATTATGTTATAGAAAAACTCGGAGAATTTGGGGTTGAAATTTGGAGGGAATATGACATGGTAAGTCAGAAAGTAGTAATAAAGAACCCAACCGGTCTTCATTTGAGGCCGGCGGGGATCTTATGTAAGGATGCGATGCAGTATAAGTCGCATATTACATTTCGTTATGGAAATAATATTGCAAATGCCAAGAGTGTTCTGAGTGTTCTCGGTGCATGCATTAAGTCAGGGGATGAGATTGAACTGATGTGTGAAGGGGAAGATGAGGAAGCCGCACTGGCAGCGATCGTTGGTGCGATCGAAGACGGATTGGGAGAATAGAGGAAAGTTGCAAAAGGTTAGTATTATAATTCCGGTTTACAATTCAACTTTATATCTGAGAGAATGTATTGAGAGTATTTTAAAGCAGAGTTATCAGAACTTTGAGATACTTCTGGTCGATGATGGCTCAACGGATGACAGTCCGGCAATCTGCGACAGGTATGCAGCGGAAGATGAAAGGGTCATAACTATCCACAAAGAGAATGGTGGCACATCGGATGCAAGAAACGTTGGTCTTAGGAAGGCCAGCGGAGATTACATTACCTTTATGGACAATGATGATTACTGGAATGACAGTGAAGCACTTGGGAATCTTGTTGCTCTCATAGAGGAGAGCAATCCGGATGTTGTGATGCACACCAACCTGACATTCTGGCAGAATGAGAATAAGATGCTCACACCGAAAGGCTTTGAGCGGTCACTTGTGTCAGGGAAAAAAAGGGAAGAAGCCGTAGCAAACCTTCTGAAAGGCGGCGTGCTTTCTGTCACTGTATGGACGAAGCTGGTCAGAACATCACTTGTCCGCGAGAAGGATCTTTATTTCAAAAAAGGAATACGCAACGAGGATACTGACTGGATCGCAAGGCTGTTGATATATGCAGAAAAATATGAATGGTATGACAAGCCATTCTATGTATACAGAAAAGGACATGAAAGTGCTCAGACAAGCCAGAAGATGCAATATTATATGGTGAATGATCTGAAGAATATCCTTACAGAGTATGCCGGTTATGCGGAAAACGAACTGAAAGAGTCATATAGAAGAGTTTTCTGTTCGTATCTTGCTTATCCATATGCAGTCTGGATGGGACAGTCATATCTGGTAGAACAGGATGACAGGATCAAAAGGGACAGGAAAGAGATGAAGAAATACGCTTATCTGCTTTCTTGTGATCTGAATCCGTCAGTACATCTGGTGAAGATGGCATACCGGTTACTTGGATTTCACCTGACAGCACGCTTATTAATGATCTATATAAAGAAACTGTATCATTTATAAAGATATCATTTGTAAAGATACAAAAGAATTACAGGAACGGATGGAAACATGTCAATGCATTATTGTATTATTTCAGCCCAGTTTTATCCGCACGTAGGAGGAGTGGAGCGTTATACGCTCTATCTTGGCAGAAAGCTTATAAAAGCAGGAAATAAAGTTACAATTGTGACATCCAACACCGGAGAGCTTCCGGGAAGAGAGGTGTCAGAAGGCATGGAGATCTTACGTCTTCCATGCTATGATCTTCTTGGTGGAAGATACCCGGTTTTTAAAAAGAACCATGAATTTAAGAAAATAGATGCCCTGGTGAAGGCAGGCAGGTATGATTTTTTTATTATCAATACAAGATTTTACCTTCATTCATTATATGGGGCAAAGCTTGCAAAGAGAATGGGAGTTCCGGCTATTACGATAGAGCATGGGACATCACACCTGAGTGTGAACAATCGGTTATTTGATACTTTGGGCGGATGGTATGAACATTTTCTTACTTTTTGCCTGAAACACTATTGTAAAGATTATTACGGAGTTTCTGAGGCATGTTGTGAATGGAGTGCACACTTTGGGATCCATTCGAAGGGAACGCTTTACAATGCAGTTGAAATTGAAGAATTCCGTGAGATTACTTCAAAATCCACGGTGGACTATAGAAGGGATCATCAGATCCCTGCAGATGCAAAAGTGATCACTTTTACCGGAAGACTTATCCCGGAGAAGGGGATCAGACAGCTTGTGGCTACGGTAAAAAAGATTAACGAAAGCCGTATCGCAGGGAAAGAAGCACCGGTATATTTAATGATCGCAGGGGATGGACCATTGAAAGATGTATTGTCAGAGATGGCAGATGCGTATACGATCCTGCTTGGACAGATTGATTTTGAACATGTGGTCATGCTTTTGAACGCATCAGATATTTTCTGCCTGCCATCAGATTCGGAAGGATTTCCGACATCGGTACTGGAAGCCGTTGCATGCAGATGCTTTGTACTGACAACTTACCGTGGCGGTGCGAAAGAACTGATTTTGGATGACAGCTACGGAATTATCGTGAAGGAAAATACAGAAAGAGTAATCCGTGAGAATCTGGAAAAAATACTGGATAATGAAGAATACCGTCAGAAGGCAGAAGAAAAAAGCTATGACAGACTGACAAGATATTTTACCTGGGATGCTACGGCAGCAAAGGTAATGCAGATCGCAAAAGAGATGAATGGAGAGAAAGAATGAGAACGTTAATAATCATTCCGGCATACAATGAGCAGGATAACATAGAGAGAGTAGTAGATCATCTGACCGAGAACTATCCGCAGTATGATTATGTTATTATTAATGATGGCTCTAAGGACCGAACCTCACAGATCTGCCACGAGAAGCATTATAATGTGATCGATCTGCCGGTCAATCTCGGACTTGCCGGAGGTTTCCAGACAGGTATGAAATACGCATATCAGAACGGATATGACTGTGCAGTACAGTTTGATGCTGACGGACAGCACAGACCGGAATATATCAAACCGATGATGGAGAAGATCGCAGAGGGAAATGATATCGTGATCGCATCCCGCTTTGTGACAGAGAAGAAGCCGGCGACTGCGAGAATGCTTGGAAGCCGTCTGATCTCAGCGGCAATCTGGATGACGACCGGAGCAAAGCTGACAGATCCGACTTCCGGAATGCGGATGTATAACCGGAGACTGATCGAAGTACTGGCACTCAATATCAACTTCGGGCCGGAACCGGATACCATCTCCTATCTCCTGAAAATGGGAGCAAAGGTTGATGAGATACAGGCCAAGATGGATGAAAGGATTGCAGGAGAAAGCTATTTAAATCTTGTCAATTCCGTAAAATACATGGCGAGAATGCTGATCTCCATTGTGCTGATCCAGAATTTCCGCAATAAGAAAAAAGTTAATTTTAAAGGAGCGTAAGATGTCTACAGCATTTCGTGTCACACTGATCATTGTATCTGTTTTTGTATTGATCTATATGTGCAAAAAAGTGAAACAGGAAAAACTTCAGATCGAATATTCTATCTTCTGGACGCTGTTTGCGATCATGCTTGTGATATTCAGCCTGTTTCCACAGATTGCAGACTGGATGGCGGCAGTGGTGGGAGTTTATTCTACAACGAATTTCATATTCCTGCTGATCATCTTTATTCTGTTACTGAAATGCTTCCAGCTCACGATGGATATTTCCAGGCTGGATAACAAGATCAAAGAACTTGTACAGAAAATAGCGATCGATGAGAAAGAGAAAAAGGATTTAAAATAAATGAAAGAAACAACAGCAAAGAAGAAGTTCATGTGGAATATGGCAGGAAGCCTTTGCAATTCCTTATCTTCCATGCTTCTTCTTATCATTGTCAACCGGATCAGCGGAGAGAACAGAGGAGGCTTTTTTGCCCTGGCATATTCCACAGCACAGCTGCTCTTTTCCGTAGGTGGATTTGAGATTCGACCGGTACAGTCCACAGATATTAAGAACCGGTTTTCTTTTGACCAGTACTTTACAAGCAGGATGTTAAACTGTTTTGTGATGCTTGTATGTATGATCGGATATATAGTGAGCAACGGATATCATGGGGCAGATGCACTGGCGGTGTTCTGGATCCTGTCATACCGTATGGTGGAGGCAGTTGCAGATATATACAGCGGACTGTTCCAGCAGAGAGAACGCATTGATATTTCCGGAAAAGAAATGCTTATGCGAAGTGGGTTCGCAACGATCATGTTTACCGTGATCCTTGCAGTGACAGATAACCTTTTGTATGCGTCGATGGGACTGACGCTGACTTCGCTTTTGGTGATGCTTGTCTATGATCTTCGCATGAAGAAATATTTTGAGCCGGAGAGAGTGAAGCTTACATGGAAAGGAATCGGTGGGATCTATAAAGCATGCTGGCCATTGTTCATTGCATCATTTATCATGAATTATCTGAATAATGCACCAAAATATGCAATTAATACTTACTACGACGAAACAGTGCAGAACAGTTACAATATACTGTTTATGCCGGCGTTTGTCATAAACTTATTAAGCCTGTTTGTCTTCCGTCCACTTCTGACAGATCTTGCAAAAGACTGGGAGGGGGATGACAGGAAGGCTTTTACAGGTATTGTAAAGAAAATGATGGCACTGATCGGCGTACTTACAGCTGCGGCCTGCATCGGTGCGTATCTGCTTGGAATACCGGTGTTATCCCTTATTTACGGTGTGGATCTTAGCAGCTACAGGTTAGAGCTTGTGGTCGTGATGATCTGCGGAGGGCTGAATGCTTATGTATATTGTCTATATTATGTAGTCACGGTGACTGGAAAGCAGATTTATCTGCTGGCCGGTTACGGAGTGGGACTGGCAGCGGCAGTCTTATTTGATCCGATTCTGGTGCAAAGAGCAGGGATCATGGGTGCTGCAGTCTGCTGTACACTGTCGTTTGCATTGGTGTTTGCAGTATTTTTACTGATCACGGCAGTTGTGATACGAAAAAAGAAAACAATTTTAAATTAAGAGAAGAATAAGAGGAGCAGGAAAATGAGTAAAAAGATTTTAGTAACAGGATGTAACGGACAGCTTGGACGTGCGATCAACAATGAATATGCAGGCTGTGATGTAACATTTATCAACACAGACGTCGTAGAAGCAGAAGGTGTTGTTGCATTAGACATTACCAAAGTAGATGAAGTTCTGGCACTTGTCCGCAAGGAGAGACCGGATGTCATCATCAACTGTGCTGCACATACGAACGTAGATGCATGCGAACAGCAGTGGGATGCAGCATACCGCATCAATGCATTGGGACCAAGAAACCTTGCGATCGCAGCAGAAGAGGTCGGAGCCAAGATGATGCATGTGTCTACAGACTATGTATTTGAAGGAAACGGAACAAGACCATATACAGAGTTCGATGCTCCGAACCCGGTCAGTGCTTATGGCAAGACCAAGTTAGAGGGCGAGAAGTTCGTGGAGCAGTTTTCCAATCATTTCTTTATCTTCCGTACAGCATGGTTATATGGTGATGGAAAGAACTTCGTAAAGACGATGCTCCGCCTGTCTGAGACACACGATGAAGTAAATGTAGTGTGTGACCAGCTTGGATCCCCGACAAGTGCAGTAGAGCTTGCAAGAGCGATCCATCATTACGAAGGAACAGAGAACTATGGTCTCTATCATGCAACCTGCGAAGGAGATACCAACTGGGCAGAATTTACAGAAGAGATCTTCAAACGTGCAGGAAAGACAACCAAAGTCAACCATGTGACAAGCAGACAGTACAAGGAGATGAATCCGGCATCCGCAGACAGACCGGCTTACTCCATCCTTGACAACTACATGATGCGTCTGGCAGACGGCTACAAGATGGCTGACTGGAAAGATGCTCTGGATGAATACATGAAATAAGCTTAAGAAAATACTAAGAAGCACAAAACTTGTCTTAGTATACAAAATATGGTAGAATAATAATTAACTATGAGAAAAAGGGAGGGTCTCTCAATGAGAACATACTTAGTAACAGGGGGAGCCGGATTTATCGGTTCGAACTACATTCATTACATGTTCCGTAAATATGATAATGAAATCAGAATCATCAACGTGGATGCATTAACTTATGCAGGCAACCTGGAGAACTTGAAAGATATCGAGAATAGAGAGAATTACACATTTATCAAAGCAGATGTGACAGACAAGGAAGCGATCATGAAGATCTTCGAAGAGAATGATATCGACCGTGTCGTACATTTCGCAGCAGAGAGCCATGTAGACAGAAGTATCAAGCATCCGGAAGTATTCGTGAATACGAACGTAATGGGAACAGCTGTTATGCTCAACTGTGCAAAAGCAGCATGGGAGTTACCGGATGGAAGCTACAAGGAAGGTAAGAAGTTCCTTCATGTTTCTACAGATGAAGTATACGGATCTCTTCCAGATGACGGCGTAAGCTTCTTCTATGAGACAACTCCATATCAGCCACACAGCCCATACTCTGCAAGTAAGGCATCTTCTGATATGTTAGTAAAATCCTATATTGACACATACCATTTCCCGGCGAACATCACAAACACATCCAACAACTATGGCCCTTACCAGTTCCCGGAGAAATTAATTCCACTTATCATCAACAATGCATTACAGGGAAAAGAACTTCCAGTATATGGTGATGGATTAAATATCCGTGACTGGTTATATGTAGATGATCATGCCAAGGGAATCGATATGGTTCAGGAACTTGGAAGACTTGGTGAGTCTTACAACATCGGTGGACACAATGAGAAGCGTAACATTGAGATCATCAACATCATCATCGAGACACTTCGGGAGATCTTACCGGACAGTGATCCTAGAAAAGCAAATGTAAGCAAAGACCTGATCACATATGTAGCTGACCGTAAGGGACATGACCGCAGATATGCGATCGCACCTGATAAGATCAAAGCTGAGATCGGCTGGGAGCCTGAGACCATGTTCAAAGATGGTATCAAGTTAACGATCGCATGGTACTTAGAGCATATGGACTGGATGGCAAATGTAACAAGTGGCGATTACCAGAAATACTACGAGGATATGTACTCAGACAGATAATAAGGCACAAAATAGCAGTATCGTCCGGAAAGGTCGGACGATACTGCTTGTTTGCGTTTTTAAAGAAGGCAGTTTTTGAACAAAAAACAGCAGAAACAGCCTGATAACTTTTATGGACAATTTTTAAAAGAGAGAGGAATCACGAATGAAAGGTATTATTTTAGCCGGAGGATCCGGAACACGTTTATATCCACTGACCAAAGCTATTTCCAAACAGATCATGCCTGTTTATGATAAACCGATGATCTACTATCCATTATCCACACTGATGCTTGCAGGTATCCGTGAAGTACTGATCATCTCCACACCGAGAGACCTTCCGGTATTTGAGGAGCTTTTAGGAGACGGATCACAGCTTGGAATGAGGTTTGAATATGCGATCCAGGAACAGCCAAGAGGACTGGCAGATGCATTCATCATCGGCGAAGAATTCATTGGCAAGGATGCAGTGGCACTGGTACTCGGAGATAACATTTTCTACGGACAGAGCTTTTCAAAAGTTTTAAGAAGTGCTGCAGAGCGTACAGAGAATGAAGCGGGAGCAACGATTTTCGGATATTATGTAAGAGATCCGAGAGAATATGGTGTTGTTGAGTTCGATGAGAACGGCAAAGCATTATCCATCGAGGAGAAACCGGAGAATCCAAAGTCAAACTACGCAGTACCGGGTCTTTACTTCTATGACAATGATGTTGTAGAGATCGCCAAGAATGTAAAACCATCTGCAAGAGGTGAGATCGAGATCACAAGCGTGAACAACGAATACTTGAACAGAGGAACCTTAAATGTTGAGACACTCGGAAGAGGTTTCGCATGGTTAGATACCGGAAATCACGACATGCTCCTTGCAGCAGCTGATTTTGTATCTGCTTTCCAGAAACGTCAGGGATTATATATCTCCTGTATCGAAGAGATCGCTTACAAACGCGGATTCATCGATAAAGAGCAGCTTATTAAGCTTGCACAGCCATTACTTAAAACAGATTATGGCAAATACCTGATGGAGATCGCAGAGGGCTTATAAAAGAAGAAGTATTATAAGAGAAGTGGCATTATAAGAGCAGAAGTGACAACGGCATAAGTTAGAAACGAGGAATTGAGAAATGGGAAAAATAAAAGTAACAGATAACTGCAACGGAATTGCAGGATTAAAAGTGATCGAGCCAACCGTATTCGGGGATGCCCGCGGATATTTCATGGAGACATATAACTACAATGATTTCAAGGAAGCAGGAATTGACTGCGAGTTCGTACAGGACAATCAGTCTGCATCCAAAAAGGGTGTATTACGTGGACTGCATTTCCAGATCAACTATCCTCAGGACAAGTTAGTCCGTGTAGTAAACGGCGAAGTATTCGACGTTGCAGTAGATTTAAGAGAAGGATCAGAGACTTTCGGAAAATGGTTCGGAGTTACTCTGTCTGCTGAGAATAAGAAACAGTTCTTTATCCCGAAGGGATTCGCACATGGATTTATCGTATTATCTGATTATGCAGAATTCTGCTACAAAGTGACTGATTTCTATCATCCGAATGATGAAGGCGGACTTTTATGGAAAGATCCAAAGATCGGTGTAGAATGGCCGATGCCGGAAGGAATGACAGAGGAAGACCTGATTTTATCTGATAAGGATAAAGTATGGGACGGAATCGACGCATATGTTGCTGCACGCAGATAAGTGTCAATCCACACAGGAAAGCAGCTGCCTGCAAAAGCATGCAGGCAGCTTTATAAAATGACAGTAAAGGAAGAAGGAACAGGAAAACGTATGTCAGAAAAGCAAAAACAGATCAGTATGCCAAAGGAGATTCTTAACAACCGGAAATTAATCTGGGATCTGTCAAAGAATGATTTCAAAACAAAATTCGCAGGATCTTATCTCGGGATCATCTGGGCATTTGTCCAGCCAATCGTAACCGTACTTGTATACTGGTTCGTTTTTGAAAAGGGAATGCATGCCAATGGGATCAACTTAAGATCAGGTATTCAAGTGCCATTTGTATTGTGGCTGATCGCAGGTCTGGTGCCATGGTTTTTCTTTCAGGAGGTATTAAGCAGCGGAACTAATGCACTGCTCGAATACAGCTATCTTGT
This sequence comes from uncultured Roseburia sp., assembly GCA_934292805.1. Classification (GTDB taxonomy): domain Bacteria; phylum Bacillota; class Clostridia; order Lachnospirales; family Lachnospiraceae; genus Roseburia. The sequence goes on from CAKQXQ010000003.1 coordinate 48,346, forward strand.
GAAGAAAGTGGTATTCCAGATTGATATACTGCCGATCATTAAAGTGATCTCTGCGATGTTTGTCCACCTGTTCTTTATCGGATTTACCGTTTTAATGTATGCACTTTACGGATACTATCCGAATCTGTATACATTACAGATATTATATTATTCTTTTGCAATGCTGATGTTATTACTGGGACTGATCTATGCTACATCAGCCATGGTGGTTTTCTTCAAGGACCTTGGACAGATCATAGGTATCGTGCTCCAGGTCGGAGTCTGGATGACACCGATCATGTGGAACATTGATGCGATCGAATTAAACCCAGTACTTATCACGATCCTGAAGCTGAATCCGATGTACTACATTGTAGCAGGATACCGCGATTCACTGATCAACCAGACCGGATTCTGGGAACATCCGGGGATGACCGTTTATTACTGGATCTTTACACTGGTGGTATTCCTGGTCGGAACAAGAATCTTTATGAAATTAAAACCACATTTTGCGGATGTGTTATAGGAAGGTAGCCGGATGGATAACATTGCAATTTCAGTAGAACACGTAAAAAAAGTATACAAGCTGTATGACAGAAACCGTGACAGGTTAAAGGATGCATTAGGACTTTCAAAGAAGCCACTCGGAAAGGATCACTATGCATTGAACGACGTTTCTTTTCAGGTAAAACAGGGAGAGACCGTCGGGATCATCGGAACGAACGGTTCCGGAAAATCCACCATATTAAAGATCATTACCGGAGTTTTAAATCCTACAGCCGGGGAAGTAAAGGTGAATGGAAGAATTTCCGCACTGTTAGAATTAGGTGCCGGTTTTAATATGGAATATACAGGAATTGAAAATATTTACTTAAATGGAACAATGATCGGTTTTACAAAAGAAGAGATCGATGCAAAGCTTCAGGACATTCTTGATTTTGCAGATATCGGAGATTTTGTAAATCAGCCGGTGAAGACATATTCCAGCGGTATGTTTGTCCGCCTTGCATTTGCGGTTGCGATCAATATCGAACCGGAGATCCTGATCGTAGATGAGGCATTGTCCGTCGGAGACGTCTTCTTCCAGACAAAGTGTTATCATAAATTTGAAGAATTTAAGAAAATGGGAAAGACCATCCTTTTTGTCAGCCATGATCTCGGAAGTATCGGAAAGTACTGTGACAGAGTTGTGCTTCTAAACAGAGGTGTGAAGCTCGACGAAGGAAAACCAAAAGACATGATCGATCTGTACAAGAAGGTAATGGCAGAATCGAAAATGGGGGATGCTCCGAAGAAAGAAGAGGGGCATACAGCAACGGAAGGGGTTGCGTGGAAAGAATCCATGATCTTAAATCCGGAAAAACAGGAGTATGGTGATAAAAAGGCAGAGATTATTGACTTCGGTCTTTTTGATGCCGAAGATAAAATCACGAACACTGTTTCAAAATTTGAAGAATGTACCTTAAAAATAAAAGTAAAATTCCATGAAGATGTGTTAAATCCAATCTTTGCATTTACCATCAGAGATCTGAAAGGAACCGATCTTACAGGAACGAACTCTCTGATCGAGGGATTAGAGCCGGGTCTTGTGGAGGCAGGAACAACGCTTACCGTATCGTTTAAGCAGAAGCTGCCATTCCAGAAGGGACAGTATCTGTTGCAGCTTGGCTGCACAGGTTATAATGGGGATGATCTTGAAGTCCACCACAGACTTTATGACATCTGCCTGATCCAGGTTCTTTCCAACAAAGTAACTGTCGGTTACTTCGACCTGAATTCCGTTGTGAGCATGGATTAAATAAAAAGGAGCAATATGGGTAAAGTACAGAAACTAGCAGCAGTTGTAAAAGAGGGAATACAGAATCCTCAGAAGATAAAAAAAGGACTGAAAGTCTTAAAAAACCAGGGACCGGAGATATTCAGACAGCGTCTGTCTGCCAGTGTGAATTATGAACCATCCTATGGCAGAGTGAAGAAGGAAAAGCTGAAAAATTACAGTGGAGATATCCTCTTTTCCGTTGTGATGCCGGTATATAACGTTGATATCAAATGGCTTGACAAGGCGATTGAATCTATAGAGAAACAGAATTACCAGAACTGGGAGATCTGTATTGCAGATGACTGCTCTACCAGACAGGAAGTAAGAGATCATCTGGCAGAGATCAAAGACAGCAGGATCAAGATTAAGTTGCTGGAGAAGAATAAGGGAATCTCAGGGGCAACCAACGAAGCAGCAGCTCTGGCATCCGGAGATTACATTCTCCTTATGGACAATGATGATGAGCTTGCACCTTCTGCACTTCATGAATTTTATCAGAAGATCCGGAAAGAAGGATCCGAGATCATTTACAGTGACATGGACATTATTGATGCAAAAGGCAAAACAAGAGATCCATTATGTAAACCAGACTGGTCGCCGGATCTGTTCTTAAGCCAGATGTATCTGGGACACCTTGTAGGCTTTCAGAGATCTTTATTCGAGGAAGTCGGCGGATTCCGCAGCGAGTTTAACGGCAGTCAGGATTATGATCTGCTGCTTCGCATGACAGAGAAAACAGATAAGATCGGTCATATTTCCGAGATCCTTTATCACTGGAGAGACCTTCCAAGTTCTACAGCAGCCAATCCGGAGTCAAAGCCATACGCACAGACAGCAGGACTGAATGCGATCCAGGAACATCTTGACCGCGTCTATGGAAAAGGTGCGGCAACTGTGAATGAAACAGAAAATCTTTTTGTCTATGATGTGAGATATCATATGGATGCGGAACCAAAAGTTTCCATTATTATCCCGATCAAAGACCACGCAGATCTGCTTCAGGCGGCAATTGACAGCATATATGCGAAGACAGCCTATAAGAATTTTGAGATCATTATTTTAAATAACAATTCAGAGAAGGAAGAGACATTTGCCTATCTGAAAGATGTCGTAAAAGAACATGACAATATCATCGTAGAGGATGCAGCATTTGAATTCAACTGGTCGAAACTCAACAATTACGGAATGAAATTTGCCAGTGGTGATGTCTATGTATGCCTGAACAATGATGTGGAAGTGATCGAACCGGAGTGGCTCACAAGATTAGTCGAGAAAGCAGTGAGAAAAGATGTCGGCGTTGTCGGCGGACTGCTTTTATATGAGGATAATACGATCCAGCATGCCGGCGTTGTCATCGGAATGGGTGGCTGGGCAGATCACGTATTCAAAGGAATGAAGCCGCAGCATTATGGTTCTCCATTCGTATCACCGATGGTGACAAGAAATGTTTCCGCAGTGACCGGAGCATGTCTTGCTGTCTCCAGGGCAACGATCGAGAAAATCGGTGGATTTGATGAGCAGTTTATCGTGTGCGGAAGCGACATTGAGCTTGCACTCCGTGCAAATCAGAACGGACTTGTGAATATATATGACCCGAATGTCCGTCTGTACCACTATGAATCCAAGAGCAGAGATGCATCCAAAATCCCACAGATCGATTTTGATCTGTCTGACCGGATGTACAAGAACTACCGTAAGAACGGAGATCCTTATTATAACAGAAATCTTGACTATTATTGCTGTCAGCCAAAGATCTGTGCTGCAGCAGTGCAGAATGCAAGAGAGCAGGAGGAGAAAATGCTTCTGAAAAGAAAAAGAGAGACTGGATTACCACAGTTAGATACCAATGTATATGAGATCACACCTTACACGTTCCGTAAGATCGACTATCCGAACCGGAGGATCAATCTGCTTGTTCCATCCATCAACGCAGAGCATGTATTCGGCGGGATCTCAACAGCATTAAAATTCTTCGATACCCTGGTAAAAGCACTGGGATATGATGCACGAATCATTCTTGTAGACGCAGAGCCGAATAAGGCAGCCATTAAGAAGTATTCCGATGAGTATACATTCGTAAAAGCGGAAGAGGATTCGCTTGCAGCAAAGCAGATTGTTCCATACAGCAACCGTTATAACCGCAGTATTCCGGTTTCAGAGAATGATTATTTCCTGTTCACCGGATGGTGGACAGCTTATTGCTGCCAGGATGCGTACCTTGGATTCGAGAGTACCTTTGGTATCAGACCGAACACATTCCTTTATTTCATTCAGGATTATGAACCGGGATTCTATTCCTGGTCTACCAAATACATGCTGGCAGATTCCACTTATAAGAATGATTATCCGATGATCGCAATCTTTAACAGTATGCTGTTAAAGGAATTCTTTGACCAGAATCATTATCATTTTGCACACAGCTTTGCATTTGACCCGGTATTAAATGACGGATTAAGAAAAGCATTAGAGCAGATGCCGGCACAGATCGAGAAGAAGAAGCAGATCCTCGTCTATGGACGTCCGGGCACAGAACGTAATGCATTCAATCTGGTTGTAGCAGCATTAAAGAAATGGGTGATGATGCAGCCGGATATCGAGGAATGGGAGATCCTTTCCGCCGGCGAGATGCACAGATCGGTACCGCTTGGCAATGGCAAGGAGCTTGTTTCAGTCGGAAAGCTTACGATCGAAGAATACGCGAAGACATTACAGGAGACATATGCAGGAATTTCTCTCATGTGCTCTCCACACCCAAGCTATCCACCGCTTGAGATGTCTGTTTTTGATGTGAAGACGATTACCAATACCTATGCGAACAAAGATCTGAAAGATTTTAACGATAACATGGTTTCACTGGACAATATCAGTCCGAACAACATTGCAACACACCTGACAGAAATCTGTAAGGCATACAGACCACAGGTGGAGCACAAAGAAGCCAATCCTCTCTATGTGAAGAACGATCATGTATTCGACTTCATTGAAGAGATCGGAAAAATCCTTGAAGAAGAAAAATAGCACAGGCTATGAAAGAGAGGTTCTATGACAGAACAGGTTGGAAAAGTAACGCTGGATTACAGCTTTTACAGTGGACAGGATCAGTACAGCGACGGTGACATTGAAGATGATTTATTAAAACTGATCACAGAAGAGCCGGATGTTGAGAAAATCTTAAAAAGAGATGACCGCTGGCCGGTATTATATCATTTTTCACCGGTCAGACAGAATATCCTGGAATGGTATCCGTTCAAAAAAGACGCTTCCGTTCTGGAAATCGGTGCCGGATGCGGTGCGATCAGCGGAGTGCTCTGCAAAAATGCAAAGCATGTGACAAGCATTGATCTGTCAAAAAGAAGATCACTGATTAATGCGAACCGCAACAGAGAGTATGATAATTTAACGATCATGGTCGGCAACTTTAATGATGTCGTCCTGGAAGAAAAATATGATTACATCACACTGATCGGAGTGTTGGAATATGCCGGTTATTATACTGACGCGGAGCATCCGTTTGAGGCTTTCTTAAGAAAAATCAGCAGTTATCTGAAGGAAGACGGTAAATTACTGATCGCGATCGAGAACAAATTCGGACTGAAATACTGGGCAGGCTGCAGGGAAGAACATACCGGAAAGTTCTTTGACGGACTGGAAGGTTATATAGATACAGAGAGTAAGGTGCGTACATTCAGTAAGGATACCTTAAAGCAGATCATCAGTGATGCAGGCTATTCAAAAGCGGAGTTTTATTATCCGTTCCCGGATTACAAATTCCCGGTACAGATTTTTTCTGATGATTACCTTCCGAAGGAAGATGACCTTAACATTGGATTAGATACTTTTGATAATACAAGAATGATGCTTTTTAACGAAAACAGGGTTTATGCAAGCCTTTTAAAAGAAAAGAAGTTTGATTTCTTTGCAAATTCATTCTTTGTGGAAGTAACACGATAATGTGAGGTGATAACTTGAAGAAAATATATTCTAAAATTACAAAAGAACGTCAGAAAAAGTTTCAGATCGAGACCTCCATTTTAAAAGACGGAGAGAATCAGTGGGTGACGAAAAAGGCACTGCTTCCGGAAGGAAACGCACATATACAGAATATGAGCCGCTATTATGAAGCACACCGGGAAACAGATCATCTCTGTCAGTCAGAGCTTTTGTCAGAATGCGAGATCGCATTCAGCTTTGTCCGCGGCGAAAGTCTTTGCAACGAACTGCTTATGGCATTAGATGCAAGGGATGAGCTTAAGTATGTGTCAATTTTAAAAAACTATGATGATATCATCCGTGAGAATGTTCAGATAGAACGAGGAAAGTTTGAACCGGATGCGGAGTTTAAGGAGACATTCGGTGAGGCAGTGTTCCCGGAAGAGATGGAATATGCAAAAGGTCTCAACATCGACATGACGTTTGATAATATCATACGGGATGAGAACGATGGCCAGTATAAGACGATCGATTATGAATGGATCTTTCCGTTTGATATCCCATTAAAATTTGTGATTTACCGTGCAGTGCTTGCTTTCTATACAAGAAATGCAAGTGCAATGAAGGATATTGTCACATTACGTGAAATGTACGATTGCTTCAGGATCACAGAAGAAGAGACCGATATTTTTGCAGGAATGAACGAAGCGTTCATTGCGTATGTTTATGGCGGAGCAGATGGTTATAATGAGAACCTGATCCCATATAAGAAGGAAGTCTACGATGTGAAGAAGCTGCTTCCGGAACAGAACCTGTTCTTACAGGTGTTCTTAAATGACGGAACCGCGTATCTTGAGAATAAAGCAGTCACACGTATGATCGACAGAAAACAGGTACATCTGGATATTTCATTGGAGGTATCCGATGAGATCAGAGAGATCAGACTGGATCCTCTGAATGTATCCTGTGTACTTTCGGCAGTGAAAGTCGAAGCAGTAAGAAGTGACGGCAGTGTGGAAACGGTAAAAGAATACCGGCACAATGCAATGATCACACCGGAGGGAGATTACATTTTTACTTCCGAGGATCCGCAGATTATTTTTGAAAACAAATGGGAAGAGGATCTGGAGCGAATCTGTGTCTCTTTTGAAGTGAAAGAGGCAGGGCTTCTTGAAAATCCGATGACAGCCCAGTTAGAAAACCTGAAGAAAGAGCTTGATTATATTAAAAGCTCCAAGGTATATAAAGCACTGCTCGAGAAGAAAGTCGAGAAAGTATTGGGAGATAATCTATGAAAACACTGATTGGAATCCTCTTTGCAAGCTACTTTTTTGCAGTTGTTCCGTTTCTTGCAGGTGTTTTCTGGGACAGTGTGACGAAGGTGAAGGAACACAGAATCGTGCGGGCATGGATCAATGGATATATCGCAATGCTTGCAGCGTTCTGGTGCGTGGCATTTGCCCTGCTGTTCCGGGGATGTACATTAAAGCGTCTGAGTGTTGTATGGCTGGCGGTATCAGTCTTAATCTGTCTGGTGGGACTGATCGCAGGAAGAAAGCACCTTCTCTCTTATGGCAGGCATGCAGTGGCGGCATGTCAGAAGAGTACAGGAGTGATGAGAGTGGTATTTGTGATATCAGTGATCTTACTTCTTTTTTCTGTCATGTTCGTAAAGCCAAGGATCGAACCTACGGTTGAGACGGTTGCGACTTCTGTGGCGACTGATACAACCTATATGTATCAGCCATATACCGGCGAGCAATTCCCTGCGACTCAGACAGAGAAGATCGTTTCGCCATATGAGATGCTATATGCACCGATGGTGTTGTTTTCCGGAGCAAAGGCAGGATTTTTAATAAAAATCGTTTTACCATTCTTCCTGATCCCGTTTTTCTATGGTGTATATTCTGAAATCGGAAGGGAATTATTCAAGGATCACCGTGGGCAGGCAGTTTTTCTGCTGATCGCAGAGCTGCTATATACGGCACCTGTTTACACGGCAGTGAATACATCCGTGGCAGGAATCTTCCAGAACTGCTGGAATGGCGAGGTGCTTTTGAACAGCTGTGTATTACCGTTTGCGTTTTTACAGATACTAAAGATAGCAAACAGGATCCTGCACAAAACTTCTGACTGTAGGTACAGGGAGAGAATGGAATATCCGGGTATCCACGCAGCGGGAGTTTTCCTGTGTGCGTATCCGGCGGCACAGCTTTGTACACCGAAAGGGTGGTTTTACCTTTTGCTTATGACCATTTTAATGGTGGTTGTTGTGATCGTGAGAAAGGGGTGTGAATATGTCAGCATTATGGACAGACGTTAGAAACGCTTATTTCTCTTACAACGGAATGGGAGTAAACCTGTTTTTCCTTTTTGTGGCCGTTATTTATCTGCTTGTAACAGAGCAAAAAAGACAAAGAAATTTGTTAATCTATGAAATTTTTGGTATACTTTTTTTAATGACACCGGTACTTGCCAATGCGATCATAAACCGCTCCGGCAGTGGAACGGGCAGCTGGCTTGTTTATGGTATTTTAAATGCAGCTGTGCTTACAGCATTTGCTGCGGCAGACTATATCATGAACCAGAAGAGCGTGAGGGAGAAGATCGCGACTTGGATCGTGTATATTGTGCTCCTTCAGGCGGGCATAAGCTTAAACTACAGTACACAGTATTTTGGAACAACCTCCAATCTGTACAAGATTCCTTCGGAAGCGGTGCAGATCGCAGAAGAAATAGAGTTCCTGGAAGAACCAAGGATCTTAGCTCCGGCAGAGATCGCAGGCGGGATCAGGCAATACGATACAGATTATGCTGTGATCTATGGAACGGGACTTTCCTATACACCGCAGGATCTGGCACAGTTTACACAGGAGATCACAGTGTATGGCTGTAATTGTGTGGTTGTGGAGACAGAATACGATAATGTTGAGCATTTTAATGAACTGGGATTCAGCAAAATCGCCAGCACGAAGCATTATGAAGTATATGCAAAATAAGGAGAAAGAAGAGAGAACAAACATATGAAAAATTTAGACAAGACTATGTGGATCAAAAGACTGTTTATGGTACTTATGGATGTTTGTATCGTTACCGCAGTTAGTTTTCTGGCACTGATCGTTCGATTTGAGTTCAGTATCACAGCTGTACCGGATTATTACGTAGGAGTTGTCTGGAGTGCACTTCCAGCAACACTTGTGATCGCAGTGATCGTATTTTATATATTCCGTCTGTATAGCAGTCTGTGGACATATGCAGGTGCGACCGAGCTATTATATCTGACAGCAGCCTGTATTGCAGATACACTGCTTAACACAGTAAATATTCTGTTAAACTACAGAGACAGGGAATATCCTCTGCCAAGAAGCTGGTACTTCATCTATGGAGCACTTCTTCTGGCGTTTATGTTCATCAGCCGTTATTCTTACCGTGCAGTACGTACGTTCTTCGGCAAAAAGACAGATGCGAAGGATTTAAAACGTGTACTTGTGATCGGTGCCGGGGAAGCCGGAAATAATATCATAAAAGAAATCGCGGGAAGCCGCTTCTTAAATATGCATGTGGTTGGTTTCATTGATGATGATAAGAGCAAGATTGGAAAGTACATGCATGGCGTAAAAGTACTCGGTGACAGAAGTGACATCATCGAGATCGCCAAGGATTATATGGTGGATGAGATCATTATCGCAATGCCGACAGCTACCGCAAAAGAGATGAAGGGAATCTTAGATATCTGTAAAGAGACCGGATGTGAGATGAAACGTCTTCCTGGTATGTACCAGCTTGTGAACGGAGAAGTGAGCATCAGCAAATTAAAAGACGTAGATGTCAACGACCTTCTCGGAAGAGATCCGATCAGAGTAGATATGGATTCGATCATGGGATATGTATCAGGTAAAGTTGTCATGGTTACCGGTGGCGGTGGTTCGATCGGAAGTGAGCTTTGCCGTCAGGTCGCAATGCACAAACCAAAGCAGCTGGTGATCATCGATATTTATGAAAACAGTGTCTATGATATCCAGCAGGAATTAAAGAGAGCTTATCCGGAACTGGATCTTGTTGTACTGATCGCATCCATCCGTAACACAAAACGTATCGACAAAATTTTCGATCAGTACCGTCCTGACATCATCTATCACGCAGCAGCACATAAGCATGTACCTCTGATGGAGGACAGCCCGAACGAGGCAGTGAAGAACAATGTTGTAGGTACATGGAAGATCGTTCAGGCAGCAGATAAGTACAAAGTAAAACGTTTTGTAATGATCTCTACAGACAAGGCGGTAAACCCGACAAGCGTTATGGGTGCAACCAAGCGAATCTGTGAGATGATCATCCAGACATATAATAAACATTCCGAAACAGAATACGTAGCAGTACGTTTCGGTAATGTACTCGGAAGTAACGGAAGCGTTATTCCATTATTCAAGCAGCAGATCGCAGAAGGAGGTCCGGTTACCGTTACACATCCGGATATCATCCGTTACTTTATGACAATCCCGGAGGCTGTATCTTTGGTACTCCAGGCAGGTGCCTATGCAAAGGGTGGAGAGATCTTCATTCTCGATATGGGAGAACCGGTAAAGATCTTAGATCTTGCGAAGAACCTGATCCTTCTTTCCGGACACAAACCAAATGAAGATATCCAGATCGTATTCACCGGTTTAAGACCAGGTGAGAAGTTATACGAAGAGATGCTCATGAAAGAAGAGGGAATGCAGGAAACTGCCAATAAACTGATCCATATCGGAAAACCGATCCAGATGGATGAGGAGAAGTTCATGCAGCAGCTTGCAGAGATCAGAGACCATGCTCTGGAAGAACCGGATGACATCAAACAGTGGGTACAGAGAATCGTACCGACCTATTCGATCCAGGATCACAGCCAGGGCTAATTTATAAGACGGGAAATTTTGCATGGAAAAAATATGGGAGCTGATACTGATCCTTGCACTTGCAGGAACAGTATTGATCATCAGACCAAAAGATTTTAAATTCAAAAATTTTAAAACATGGAAGAGAGAAACGCATAAGGTTGCACGCAAAAAGTTTTCCATAGACAGAAAACAGTGCATCAGAGACCTTGCGGTGATTGCAATGATCTTCGCTGTTTCATTCTTTACGGAGAGTGTTGTGTTCCAGTGGAATTCATTCGGAAGCAAGGCTTACGAGAAGACTGTCACACTGGAAGAGGCAGATAATATTAAGACACAATTCGGCAGGAAGGTATATGAATATTCGCTGGATGGCAGCTATCTTGGCAGCATCTATCTGAATTATGAGAGCGAGAAAGATATCAAAACAGTCATAGACCTTACGTATCAAAACAGCTATCAGCAGGAAGAGGAGACAAGGATCAAAGATACCGCATCTTTTCTTCTTGGAAAATCAGCGGTGGCAGTTGATAAGAGAGCAACAAAAGTATGCATTACAGTGAAGGATGAAGATAAGGATCACATTACATCTGTCCAGTTTGTGAACCATCCGGTATTTCAGATGCCGCGGTTTCTGCTGATGTTCTTCCTGCTCACACTCGCGTATCTGTTTATCGCACACCGGACTTCATTTACAGCAAGGCCGGAATGGATGTATGCACTGGTTTCCGTAGCGATCGGAACCGTTATCATCCTCTCGGCACACCATTCCTTTGATTCATGGGATGAACAGATCCATTTCCATACGGCTTACACAGATTCATGGGTTCATAACAGTGTTGCATATACGAATCCGGCCATGGCAAATTCAGAGATGCGTGTACCGACCGGAGATACTTACGAGGAAGAACAGTGGGTTGGAAACTGGCTTGACAGTGTGCAGGATGAGATCGTCCTTGTTTCTGAAAAAGCAAAATTTATCAAATATAATGAGAGAGCATACCTTCCGCAGATTGCGGGAATCCTGTTCGCAAGAAAAGCAGGGCTGTCTTATGTAATGTCTATTTTTCTTGCAAAGTTTTTTAACCTATTATTCTGTACGGGTGTTACAGCCTGCACGATCCGCTATTCCAAATACGGAAAGAGACTTTTTATGTGTGCGGGATTACTTCCGACAACGGTATTTTTATACGCATCCTTTACGTATGATGCATTTCTGATCGCATTGCTCATGCTTGGCATCGGGCTCTTTGTGACAGAGTATTTAAGCGGGGAGAAGCTGAATCCTTTGCGTACCATGATATCAGTGACAGCCATGTGCGTCGGATGTTTTCCGAAAGCAGTCTATATCCCGTTTCTGGCGTTATACTGGTTAATGCCGGAAGAGAAATTTGAAAATAAAAAACAAAAATGGCTCTTTAAAGCAGCCATCTTTGTATTATTGATCCTGATGTTTGCATCTTTCATCCTGCCTTTGATCGGCAACGTATCAAGCGGTGCAGACGTGGGAGATTACCGTGGCGGTGATACAAGCCAGACCAGCCAGTTATCCATGGTGCTTGGCTACCCGCTCACTTATACAGTTGTCCTTTTAAAGGAACTGGGAACGACTTTTGCAAGCTATTTTATCGGTCCGAAGCTCATCGCGAACTTTGCGTATCGTGGAATCTATGATGGTATCGGATATTATGTGGTAATGCTTACCATGATCTTTGTATTCCTGACGGATTATGGAATGACAGAACCGATAGACAGCGTGAGAGAGAAGAAGAAACTACTTCCGATGAAAATCTGGAATGCGATCTTAATTTTCGGGACAGCAAGTCTTGTGTGGACCGCACTATATCTGGATTTCACACCGGTCGGATCTCTTGTGATCAATGGGGTATCGCCAAGATACTACCTGCCGCTTGTCGTTCCGTTCGGGTTACTGTTTATGAACCGGAAGGTAAGATGTAATATGAAACTGGCAGCTTATCAGCTGACCGTGACGCTGCTTTTCATGTTTGGAACCGGTTGTACCGTGTATTTTCTGATGGCAGCATAGAACACAGAGTGAAAGAAAAGAGGAGCATATGAAACAATTTACAACTTCACAGAAAGTATATATGGGAGTCAAGAGAGGAATCGATATCGTGCTTTCCGCACTGGCACTGATCTTATTATCGTGGTTGTTTCTGATCCTCTGTATCGCGATCAAAATTGACAGCAGAGGTCCGATCCTCTTCAAACAGAAACGTGTGGGAATCCATAAAACACACTTTATGATCTACAAATTCCGTACGATGCGTATTGATACGCCAAAGGATATGCCGACACATATGCTGTCCAATCCGGATCAGTATATCACAAAGGTCGGAAAATTTTTAAGAAAGAGCAGTCTGGATGAACTGCCTCAGATCTTAAACATTCTTATGGGCAAGATGAGCATAGTAGGACCAAGACCGGCACTCTGGAATCAGTATGATCTGATCGAAGAGCGTGATAAATACGGTGCCAATGATGTTCTGCCGGGACTTACCGGCTGGGCACAGATCAACGGTCGTGATGAGCTTGAGATTGATGTCAAAGCAAAGCTTGACGGGGAATATGTGAAGAAATTCGGATTTTTAATGGATCTGAAGTGCTTCTTTGGTACGATCACAGCAGTTCTTGCACACAAAGGTGTCGTAGAGGGCGGAACCGGAGAGATGCATAAGAAGTGATCGCAGGGGGAGACTGTGGAAAATAGGCCGACATCATACCGGGAAGGAAACATCAGTATGGAGAAACAGATTTTAATAACAGGTTCCAAAAGTTATATCGGAACTTCTTTTCAACAGTATATCAGCAAAAAAAATGGGAACATGCCGCTTGAAAATCAGTGGCATGTTACATTTGTTTCTGTGAGAAATTCAGAATGGAAGAAAATGGATTTCTCGAAATATGATACGGTTCTGCATGTCGCAGGGATCGTACACCGGAAAGAAACAGAAGACATGAAACCACTCTATGAACAGGTCAACAGGGATCTGACATTAGAGCTTGCAAAAAAGGCAAAAGCAGAGGGCGTGAAACAGTTCATCTTTTTAAGTACGATGAGTGTTTACGGAGTTGTAACAGGCAAAATCACAGAGGATACTCCTTTGTCACCGGTGAATAACTACGGCAGGAGCAAGCTTGAAGCGGAAGCGGGATTACAAAAGCTTGCATCGGAAGATTTTGTGGTGAGCATCGTAAGACCGCCGATGATCTATGGCAGGAACTGCACCGGCAACTATGCACTTCTTTCGAAGCTTGCAAAAAAGATACCGGTATTCCCGAAAGTGGAAAATGAGAGAAGCATGCTCTACATCGACAATCTCTCTGAATTTCTGTACCGCCTGGCCGACAGGAGACAGGGAGGGATTTTCTGTCCGCAGAACCGGCATTATGTGAATACATCCGATATGGTAGCAAGGATCGCAGAAAGCTATGGAAAACCAATGCTCCTTATACCGGGATTTGGCTGGCTTATCCGTCTTATGGCAAAGAAAATCACACTTTTTGCCAAAGTTTTTGGAAGCCTGACTTATGAACAGGCGATGTCGTTCCCGGAAACGATCGGGGATTATGAAGCCATTGATTATGAGGAAAGTATCAGAAGGTCAAGTGGCAAGGCATCTTTAAATTAGAGGGGTGATCGGGATGAAGAAAATATATTCGTCATTTATAATTCTTGTATTCATATCAATCCTTGGATTGAGTGCCCATTACTATACGTTTCCTGATATCAGGGTCAGCAATACGGAGACTGTGGTGATACCCGGAGTAGAGAGGGAATACAAATTTCTTTTTCTGACAGATATGCACATGGCGATCAAGTCAGAACAGAATCTGGGAGAGCAGCTTGGTGACGCAGATAACAGAATGACTGCATTTGTCAATGCAAAGGGAACATACTCTTCCATACAGTTTGCACAGTGGATGAAATTCGCAAGCCGTAACAGGCTGGATGGTTTGCTGATGGGCGGTGATATGATCGATTACTATTCCGATAAAAATGTGGATTATTTATACAACAATCTGAAAACATTGAAAATACCGTACCTGTATGTCCTGGGAAATCATGACCTGTATTCTCCGTGGAATGAAAAAATCAGTAGAAGTGCAAGAATCTATCAGATGTTTCAGAAAAGAAACCCATCGTTCCAGTCCCTTGAGTTTCCGAAATTTATGATCTGTGCAGTGGATAACCAGTCGTATCAGGTTACAGAGGAAGCATTAAAAGGAATGAAACAGGCAGTCAAAAAAGCAATAGAGAAGAAAAAAGCGATCATCCTGCTTGCACATGTTCCATTCTACACAGAGCACATAAAAAGCTTAAAAGACGCTTCTATCAACACCTGGGGCAAACCGCTTATCATCGGGGAAGGTGCCAGGGATACGACAGAGGTGACGAGAGAGTTCATGAAGCTTGCATTCGCAAAAGACAGTCCGGTCACAGCGGTATTTACAGGAGATAATCATTTCTACTACAAAGGAAAGCTGACAGACCGTATCAGTGAATGTGTGATCGATCCAAGCTTCGCAGGAAACGGAACGATCATCAAAATAAAAGCAAAGGAGTAACATCTCTTACTTATGGAAAAAATATCAGTTTTAATGTCTGTATATAAAAAAGAAAAACCGGAGTACCTGAGAGCTTCGTTAGACAGCATGCTGTCACAGACCAGAATTGCAGATGAGATCCTTCTGGTAGAGGATGGTCCGTTGACAGAGGAACTATATGCAGTCATTGACGAATATCAGAAAAAATGTGATTCCCTTCATGTGCATGCGATCAAAGAAAATGTCCAGCTCGGCAGGGCACTTGCACAGGGTGTAGAGGCATGCCGTTATGAGCTGATCGCCAGAATGGATACCGATGATATCGCTGTGCCGGATCGTCTGGAAAAAGAGGCAGCCTATATGGAAATGCACCCGGAAGTTGATGTAGTGGGCGGAGCCATCCGTGAATTCAACGATGAAGGAACCGTAGACCGAGTGAAATACATGCCGAAGACGCAGGAAGAGATCTTAGAATACGTGAAATACCGCAATCCACTCAATCACATGACAGTGATGTACCGGAAACAGTCTATCTTAAAAGCCGGAAATTATAAACATTTCCCGTTTCTGGAGGATTATTCCCTCTGGAGCCGCATGCTCTCGGAAGGCTATCAGTTCCGCAATGTCGACGACATCCTTGTCAGAGCCAGAACAAGCATGAATCTCGTAAAAAGAAGAAGCGGCTGGTCTTACTACAAAGGCTTCCAAAAGCTCAGAAAACAGCAGCATGACCTTGGTCTGACCAATACGTATGAGTATGTAAAATCCCAGCTTGGAACATTCGTTGTTCTGATGCTTCCGGGATGGTTAAAAGAATTTTCCTATAAGAAATTTTTGAGAAAATAGAGATAGAAAAAGGAGACAGCAAATGCAGCAGGTAAAAGTGCTGGAGATCATCGGCAAGCGCCCGGTAGGCGGAGTGGGAACCGTGATGCTCAATTACCAGAAATACATGAATATGGATCGCGTCCGAATGGACTACCTGATCTTCGGCGAGCAGGAGGAAACTTTTGATAAAGAAGTGAAAAAGCTTGGATCAATAGTATACGCATGTCCGGCTTTATCAGGAAGACAGATGGGACAGACAAAAAAATACTTTGAGCAGTTCTTCAAAGAGCATCAGGGTGAATACGATGTCGTTCATCTCCACGCACCATACATTGCGTTCTTATGTCTTCCGGTTGCAGCGAAATATGGGATCCGGCACAGAATCGTACACAGCCATGCAACGGTGTACGCAGAAAGTACCATAAAGGCGATCCGCAACCGAATATTCTGGAACTTCTGTCAGAAGGACATTACAGACCGGATCGGATGCTCAGAGGCAGCAGGAGCCTTCCTTTTTGGGAAAAAGCCTTATACGGTATTAAAAAATGCAATCTGCTGTGAGGAATATGCTTATGATGAGTCAGTCAGAAAACAGATCCGTACACAACACCAGGCGGAAGGAAAGTTAGTTGTCGGGAATGTAGGACGCTTCAGCCAGCAGAAAAACCAGGGATACCTGATAGAAATATTTGCAAGTATACAGGAAAAACAGAAAAACAGTGTCTTATGGCTTGTAGGAGATGGGGAACTTCGTCCACAGCTTGAGGAGAAAGTAAAGGAACTCGGGTTGATAAGTTCCGTGAAATTCTTCGGCATGGTGGATAACACAAAGGAATTATACCAGGCAATGGATGTGTTAGTGATGCCATCATTATTCGAAGGGCTTCCAATGACCGGTGTGGAGGCACAGGCATGTGGCCTGCCATGTGTATTTGCAGATACGATCACAAGAGAAGTGGATGTGATGGGAAGTCCATTCCTGTCACTTGAACAAAGCAGTACAGAGTGGGCAAATGTGGCGATCGAAGCAGCCGGACGATTTGAAAAAGCAGGTAAGAAGCGTAGAAGTTTTGATAAGGAGCTGGCAGAGCATGGGTTTGATATCCGTGTGGAGGCCGGACGGTTAGAAGAGATGTATGAGGGAATGAAATGAAACCATTAATCAGTATAATTATACCAATCTATAAAGTGGAAAAATATCTGTCTGCCTGTGTGGAGAAGTTGATACATCAGAGTTATGAGAATCTGGAAATCATTCTTGTGGATGACGGCTCACCGGACAGATGCCCGGAAATCTGCGATGAGTATCAGAAAAAAGACAGCAGGATCAAAGTGATACATAAAAAAAACGGAGGTCTGTCTGATGCAAGAAACGCAGGACTTGATATCGCACAGGGAGAATATGTGGCATTTGTCGATTCGGATGATTATGTAGATGAACGTTATATAGATAAATTATATGATGCATTATATCAGAGTCATGCTTCGACAGCAGTTTGCGGACTTCAAATCGTAGATGAGAATAATAAGGTTTCAGAGCAGATATCGGTGACAAAAGGTGCGAATTCAGAAATTTACACAGGAAAAGAGATTATAAAAAAGGAACTTCAGGGAGAATGGGTACTTGTCACTGCCTGGGGAGCTTTATATGATATGGCAATAGTTAAAGAGATGCGTTTCCCTTGCGGAAGACATTACGAGGATGAGTATGTATTTGCAGCAAATTATATAGACCAACAGCGTGTTGTCTGCATTCCGGAAAATCTGTATTTTTATCTTCGCAGATCGGATTCCATCATGGGGGTTACTTATAAGAAACAGGATTGTATTGACAGACTTGATATGTGGCATGAAAGAATTCAATACTTTGAGAAGAGAAATGAAAAAGAACTGCTTCCGTCAGTGATCCAGAGCTGTCTTGCATGGAATGTGCTTTATCTTGCAGTAAATGGTGCAGCAATGGAGAAGAATGAAATACAGCTATTGAAAACAGACATCAGGAAATATTTTTGGAAACTGTTTGCAAAGCCTTATCTTTATAATTTAAAAGAAAGTATGAAACTGGCAGTGAAATGTATCATGACATTAGTGAATGATAAAAGTTTAAGAAAGCGGTATGTATGACAAAAAAAATGTTTCAGGTGACACGGGTCGGAATGATGGGAGTTACCATATTCATATGTTTGAATCTTTTGCTGGATAAAAAAGTTATGCTGGCAGATTCAAATGTTTGGAAGAGATGTGGTTTATTGTTATTCTCTTTGCTTGTATTTGTGATCGTGTCCATTCTTTATGAGAGAAAAAGAAGAGTCTTTAGTGCAGGATATCTTTTTATATTGATCAATGTTTTTATTGATGGCATTTTATGCCCGGGATATTTTACAGATAGCAGATTGCGTGAAATGGAAAGAGAAGGAGTGCAGGAACCACAGGATTTCTTTCTGCTCTACCTGACAATTTATCTTATCCTTATGGGTTTGATCATTCTATATCTGTTATGTGTAAAGCGTACAACGGATGAAATTAAGCAGCAGGATTTTATCCATTATAAAAAAACTGACGATGTAGCTGTTTTCTTCATGGGAATTATAATCCTCTTTTTGAATTTCAGATTTGGAACGGCAGGTCTTGTACTGTATGTTCCGGTTTTATGTTATTTCGCAGCACGATTTTTGTGTACGCATGGAGAGATTAATATATATACCATTTTAGGATTAATGGGTGGATTATATTGCCTGTATCGGGTAAGAACAAACAGATTTCTCTTTATTCAGTATGTTATGCCGATATTATTGATCATCTTTCTTTTTGCAGCAGTAAATGATAATTATAAAAAAGGGAAAAAAGTAGTTCCATTGTTAATCGGAGGAATTATTCTCGTCTTTGCATATGGAATGGTTTCTGAAATGGTAAAACTGAATCTTTACTATGGAAGAAGTTATAATATTCTAAGCGAGATCAAAAATTTTAAAAGTATCTATGATTCCTCTGTAAGGCAGGTTTACAGATTATTTGGAGTCTGGACAGAGCTTGGCGGCAATATTATCCAGCATGTAAAGATACATGGATTTTTTCATGGAATTACTTATGTGAAGAGTCTTGCCGGACATTTTGGATTTGAGTATGTAAGTCTGCCGCTTCTTTCGGCCAAATATATTTCAGCATCTTATGCACAGCCGGGACTGATCGCAGAAGGATATGCAAATTTTGGAGTAGCAGGTGCGGTAGTTAATATGCTGATTCCATTTACGATTGCGGAAGGAAGCCTTACCTTCTTTCTGAAAAAAAGAAATCCATTGGCACTATGCATTTTATCAGTACCTTATACAAAATTATTATTTGATGGTGGAACAATCAATAATATGATTTTTGGAATAGCAAGTTGTATTCTTGCGTTTGCACTATGCATATTCCTGCAATGGCTCAAAATAGCAGTGCAAGGTTATGGCAGTGGTAACATTTATTTTGGGCGTAGAAAACAGGTTAAAATGCAGACAGATGAGGAAACTACATGAACGATTTGATAACAGTTATCATTCCTGTATACAATGTAGAGAAATATATCAACAGTACGCTGGAGAGCGTTTGTGGACAAACATACCAGAATTTGCAGATATTGTTGATAAACGACGGTTCTACAGACAGAAGTTTTGAAAAATGCCAGGAATGGGAGAAAAAAGACAGTAGAATCAAAGCATATACTCAGGAAAATCAGGGAGTGGCGAAGACCAGAAACAGAGGCATCAGACTTGCTGAAGGAAAATATGTGATGTTTCTGGATGCGGATGACTGGGTAGAAACACATATGCTGGAAATTCTATATGATCTGGCAGAAGCAGATGAAGCAAATGTGGCATGTTGTTTATTGCGGGAAGAAACAACACAGGAAACAGAAAGCAGCCAGGAAGAAGAAAAAAAGAATATAGATTTCAATAAATATCGAATTATCCACGGAAAGAACAAGACAGAGAGTGGACTTGCACTTCTTGCAGTATGGGGACCAGTGTGCAAACTATATCGCAGAGATTTGATAAAAGATATTTGTTTTGAAGAGTATAAAGTGGCAGAAGATCTGCTATTTAATACGAATGTGATTTGTTCTGAAAAATTTGAAAAAGCAACGTTAATCGAATATCCATTTTATCATTATATGATTTATCAGGGAAGTGCAATGAAGCAGGAGTTTCAGGAAAAATATCTGGATGCAATGAAAGTAGAAGAATTATGCTATCGGAAGTTGACAGAGATTTCACCGGAATTTGCCGAAATTAATCTGATCGGATGCAGCGTGAGCAGAGTATTCGAAAAATATGCAGAGCTGTCGCCAGAGAAGAAAAAGCAGTATAAGAAGGAATTCAGAGTTTGTAAGAAATTTGCCAAAGAGCACAAAAAAGAACTGTTACAGACTAAAAACAGACACCGGAAGATTTCAGGATGGCTGAAAGTATATGTGCCTGACTTGTATTTGTGGACATTATCACAACGTTTGAGAGGGTAGAAAATTGAAAAAAATAGCATTGGTATTGCCGGAAGCAGGCCCGGTACCAGCAGTAAAGGGCGGCGCAATTGAAGAATTGCTGACGATTCTGGTCGAACAAAATGAGATAGAACATAAGGTAGAATTTACGGTGTTTTGTGCAAGAGACAGACAGGCTGAAAGCATTGCAGCAAATTATAAGTATTCCAGAATTGTTTATCTGCCGAAGACAACAGTAGCTGATCGTCTGGTTAATCGGATAATACGTTATAGTAACCGGATTTTTAAGAACAAAACATGGATCGACATTGCTTATTATCGCAGAGTATTCCGCTATCTCAAAAAGCAGCGTCCGGATGCAATTGTTGCAGAAGGTGGATTATATCATGAATTCAGACGATTTGCACAGGAATTTGGAAAAGAAAATGTGTATCTTCATATTCATCATCAACTTTTATGCGAACCATATATTGACCATATCTATGGAAGCGTGATCGGAATCAGTCAGTTTGCAACAAACGAATGGATGAGGACTACTGATGATACGGAAGTAAAGGCATATACAGTATACAATTGTGTGAATGAAGACAAATTTAAGAAACGGATCACGGCAGAAGAAAGAGAATCTATTCGAAACGAATTTGGATTTGGAAAAGAAGACACAGTACTTCTTTTCTGTGGAAGAATAATAGAGGTTAAAGGTGCCAGAGAGCTGATTCAGGCTGTCATCCGTTTAAAACGTCCGGATATCAAACTTCTTATGATAGGAAGTGCGAATTTCAACAGCAATGCTGTCACACCATATGTAGAGGAAGTTAAGAAGTTAGTAGATCAGGTGGGTGAGCAGATCCGTTTTACAGGATATATTGAAAATCAGAAGTTATATCGTTATTATCAGGCAGCTGATATTCAGGTGATCCCATCCTTGTGGGAAGAAGCCGCAGGATTGATCGCGATTGAAGGGATGCTTTCCGGACTCCCGCTTATCATTACAAAGTCGGGTGGAATGATAGAGTATGCACCGGAAGATGTGGCAGTCTGGGTAGACCGGGAGAATGTTGTTGAAAATCTTATGGGAGCAATCAAAGAACTTGCAGACGATAAAGAAAAACGGAAAGAAATGAGTTTGCTGTCATTGGAGCGGGCAAAACAATTTCCGAAAAGGAAATTTTACGAAGATTTTATAGAGGTTTTTAAACATGAGAAAGTTAGGGAAAGATAAGGCATTGCTCATTAATACGATCGCAAGCTTTATAACCTTTGCGGTAGGACTTGGCATTGCATTTTTCTTTACACCATATCTGACGGATACGGTTGGAGAAGAAGCATATGGATTCGTGAGTCTTGGCAATAATGTGATCAATTATATTACAATCCTTACTGTGGCACTTAATTCCGTGGCAGGAAGGTTCATTACAATTGAATATCATCAGGGAAAGAAGAAAGAAGCCAATGAATACTTTTCATCTGTATTAATGGCAAACATTGCAATCATACCGGTAATTCTTGCAGTTGCCGTGCCGGCAATCCTGAATGCTGAAAAACTGCTGGATATACCTGCAGGTCTGGAATCATCGGTTAAGCTTTTATTCTTTTTCATACTATTTAATTTCATTATTACGTTGGTCAGCACTGTATATAATGTTGCGACATTTATTACGAACAGATTATATTTGAGCAGTATAGCCAATATTGTTACTTCTCTGCTTCGTGTATTTTTAATGTGCCTGTTATTTGGCATGCTGCCTCCAAATGTGGCTTATATTGGAATTGTGACATGTATCTGTACATTTGTCGGTCTTGTGATGAACATGTATTACACAAGACTGCTGGTACCGGATATCCGGTTGAGAATGTGTTATGTGCATTGGATCAAAGTGAAAGAACTTATCAGTGCAGGAATCTGGAATTCTATTTCAAGATTATCCCAGGTTCTTTCTGACGGACTGGATCTTGTGATCACGAATATATGGATCAGTGCTTATCTTATGGGAGAATTATCAATTGCACAGCAGATCCCGGCATATATTTCAACATTGATCAACACACTGATCAATCTGTTTAGCCCAAATCTGACTATGTATTATGCGAAAAATGACACGGATGCAGTTGTAAAGGAATTGAAGCTTTCCATGAAATTTTCATCATTTTTTGTGAATATTATATTTTGTATTCTGGTGGTTTTCGGAAAGTATTTTGTTCAGTTATGGGTTCCGAATCAGGATGTAGAGCTGATTTATTTATTGCTGGTAGTGATTATGATGAGCCTTTTGGTATCAGGTGTGACAACATCTTTAAACAATGTATTTCTTGTGACAAACCGGCTGAAGATGAACTCTATCTTCTGGCTGGTCATCAGTTTTACGAATGTATTGCTTGTATTTATATTTTTAAATACAACATCGCTTGGAATTTATGCTGTTGCCGGAGTCAGCAAGGTAACAGGAATACTTGGAAATTTAATATTTGTTCCGTTATATGCGTGCAGATGCCTGAAAATAAAATGGAACACATTCTATCCGATCATTTTCCGTTATATAGGAACCACATTTGTTATGATGGCAGTCTTTTTTGGAATTAAGTGCATTTATGTATTTCCATTAAACTGGATCACATTCTTTGTGGTATGTATAGTTGCAGGAATTGCAGGATGTATAGTGAACTTCTTTATTTTATTAAATCATACAGAACGAAACATTATGAAAAATAAAATTATGGCAAAGGTGAGAAAATAATGGATGAAAAGAAAAAAATAGGAATTCTGACATTTCATAATGCACACAACTACGGGGCTGTTTTACAGGCATATGCATTGAAAACCAAACTGGGACGAATGGGCTATGATGCGAAAATCCTGAATTACCGGAATCAGTATATTGCAAGATTATATCGGAAAGTGATCCATATTGACTTTTGGAAAAGAGATATTCTGCCTTCAAGATGGGGAAAGGTACTCCGTGAAGCAGGGGAAAATCTTTATGGACTGAAGGAATGGCAAAGCCAGTGGGCAGTATTTGAACAATTTATAAAAGACAGGTTATTAGAAGGAAAAGAGCAGATATTGTCATTGGATGATCTTGCGAAGGAACAGTGTGATGTTTATATTTTGGGAAGTGATCAGATCTGGGCAAGAGAACTGACACATGGTTTTGACCCGGTGTATTTTGGACAGTTTGCACCCATGCGTAAAAAAATCTCTTATGCAGCAAGTGTTCCAAATGGAAGTATTCCAGAAGCAGAACAGGAGTATTTCAAAAATGCACTGGCAAGTCTTGCACATATATCTGTAAGGGAAGAAAAACTGGCATTAGCAGTTGAGAAGCTTACCGGAAAGAAAGTGACAACTGTTGTGGATCCAACACTATTGTTGGAAAAAGCAGATTATGAAGATTTATTATACAAAGACCGTATAGTGAAAGAAAAGTATATATTTGCTTATTATGTTGTAGAAAATGAAATGCTGAGTAAATGTGCACAAAGAGCTGCCAAAGAATATGGATACCGGCTGATCGAACTGCATTATAAGAAAACACCAAAAATAAAAGGTGAAAATATGATATTCGATGCCGGACCTTCAGAATTTCTGACATACATCCGGGATGCGGAACTGGTACTTACGAATTCTTTCCATGGAACGGTATTCTCAGTCCTGTTTCAGAAGCTGTTTTACAGTGTATACAAGGAGAATGGACGAATTACAAACTTACTTACATTCTTAAATCTGGAAGGAAGACATATAGAGACAGATACAAAGATGGACTTTAAAGATAAGATCGATTATACCACTGTGGCAGAAAAGCTTTGCAGCTACAGAGAGAAATCAGTAGAATATCTTGAGAAAGGAATTGAACAATGAGATCTATAGATGAATTCTCATATAGTGATGAACCAGGAAAAATCCAACAAAAACCGAACAGAATGGAACAGCTGGAGCATCCACTGGTTTCTATTGTGACACCTTTCTACAATGCAGAACGGGATTTTATGCAGACTTACTATTGTGTTATGAATCAAAGCATCGAGGCATTTGAATGGATCATTGTAGATGATGGAAGTTCCCGACCTGCAGCTGTCAGTATGCTGGAGGATTTTGAGAAAAAAGATGCGCGTATCCGTGTGATCCGCCAGAAGAATCAGGGACAGTCTGTTGCGAAGAACAATGGAATAAAAAACAGCAGAGCAGATATTATTGCATTTCTGGATGCCGATGACCTGATTGAGCCATTCTATCTTGAAACATTATACAAGGCGTTGGAGAAACATCAGGGCGCATCCTGGAGTTATACAGATCTTGTCGGATTTGGAAGCCAGAAATATATCTGGTGTAAACCATTTTCAGCCGGAAGAATGACATTTAACAATACTCTTGTAAATGCAGCACTATTTCGGAAAAAAGATCTGGAAGAAGTGGGATGTTTCCCGGAGAAATGGAAACATTATGATGAGGACTGGGCACTTTATCTGAAATTACTTGGAGCAGGGAAATATCCGGTGCATGTACCGGTAATCGGATTCTGGTATCGAAGAAGTGATACCGGAATGCAGCAGACAGTAAGGAAAAATGAGAAGCTTAGAAAACAGTCTGATCATTATATAGCAAATCTTGCAGAAAAAGTGGATATTCATATCAGAGGAGAAGAATATCAGGGTGAGCTTCCGGAAATGGCAGTGAAGACAGAATCCAGCAGAAAAGAACAGATGCTGACCAGAATACTTTCTAAAAGAGCCGGTGTGAAAATAATTTCCAGGTTGTACCGGCACTGATTTGTAATGCCGGAAAAATGTGATATAATGAGCGTAAACTGTGGGCAGGATCGTCCATAGTGATCAAACTAAGACAGGAAATCAGAGAGGAACCCACATGAGCGAAAAAAATATAACAAGACGAAAAGAGGTAGATATTGAGATAACAGATTTCTTATGGGAAATTATAAGAAACTGGAGAGTAATAGGAATCTGCCTGATTGCAGGAGCAGTCTTACTGTGTGGCTACCAGTACAGAAAGGATATAAAAAGTGCAGGAGCAGCACCGGAAGAAGTTGTGGAAACATACAATAAGACACTAGAAGAGATGGAAGCCTCTCTTGGAACACAGGATTTGGACCAGGTATATGGTGCAATGGCAATAAGAAAACAGTTAGATGAAAAAAGCAGTTATGCAAAGAATTCTCCATTAATGGCAATTAATCCATATGAAGAGGCAGTAGTTTCCTTACAGTATTGTGTGAAAAGTGAATCGGGAAATGCAGCGGAGATCGCAGCAGTCTATCAGGATTACGTTCTGAACGGAGACCTGGCGTCGGAACTGATCTCGTGCAGTGAACAGTCAGATCAGGCAACATATGCGAAGGATACGTATGAGACAGGATTTACAGTGAAGATTCTTGGAAAAGAAGAAGCGGATAGCAGGGAACTTGCAGAGACTGTGAAAAGTGGGCTGGATACGTATGCCAGGAAGATGGCAGGGGAGTTTTCCGGACATGAAGTAAAGCTTGTAAATGAAACTTTTAATATTATTACAGATCAGAATCTGGCACAGCTGCAGGACGATACAGCACTTGCAATCAAGAATTTAAGTGAACATCTGGATACGATCAAGAGCAAATTAAATGGAAATCAGCTGGAACTCTATATTGAATATACAGAAAATCAGCCTGATGAAAATCATTCTGCAGCAGAAGAAGTGAAAGACAATCCACAGGATGAGGCACAGAGTACAACATCAGACAGCGTCGGGACTGCCGGAAAGAGTGTGCATATTAGTGTATCAAAGCTTGTGACAGGTGGAATTCTTGGAGCGGTGTTGGCAATCATTTATATATTACTGAAATATTTGTTTACAGGAAAGCTACGTTCGGATAATGAGATAAAGACGCTTTATCATAATGATGTTCTTGGAACGATCCGTAGCAGCATAAACGGAAAACGTAATAAAGTTGATCAGTGGTATGTTAGTGCAAGATATGGCAGATTGGGTCAGATGACATTAGAACAGGAAGTAGAATTAATCTGTGCAAATCTTAAAATTGCATGCAGGGAGAACAAAAAAGTATATATTACAGGAAGCAATATGTCTGTTGTTTCAGCAGGAATGCTGGAGAAAATTCAGACAGAATGTAAAAAGCGGGGAATACAGGTGATTTTCGGAGATGAAATCAGCTATCATGCAAAAGCACTGGAAGAAATGGCAGACATCGGACAGGTTGTATTTATGGAAACAATGCGAAAATCAAGATATAACGATATGTATCAGGAAGTGATCCGGTGCAGGGAATTACAGATTCCAATCCTTGGTACAATTGTTATTGGTGCATAAATAAACAGATTTGAAAGGGACAAAGATGGGAGAGATAACACTTGTTACCGATTTCTTTGATATCGGCAGAGGACAGGATAAGAATGAAGAGTTAAGAAGATCAGCTTCAAAATATTTTGATGAATTCAGACGTTGGGCGAGAATACAGAATAAACTGATCGTATATACAGATTCGAAAAGTGCAGAGACAATCAGGGAGATCCGTGCAGAATACGGGTTATCAGATAAGACCGTGATCATGGAAACGGATAATCTTTTTGAATTGGAAGGCGGCTTGCTGGAACGCATGGAGAAGGCATCCGTAAATCGTGATTTTTTGAACTTCCGATACTTACCGGAAGCATCTTCCAATAATCCAAAATATGATTATCTGTGGATGATGAAATACTACTTTATGAATGATGCTTATAAAAAAGGACTTCTGACAGAAGATGTTGTCTGGATGGATTTTGGATTTGATCATGGTGGAATTACTTATAGTGATGAAAATGATTTTGATTTCTTGTGGAATTATGATTTTGATGGAAAAATCCACATCTCCTGTCTGCATGATCCGGATTCCGTCATCGGAATGCAAAGTCTTCAGTTCCAGGACGACTGTGTAATGGGATGTATGTATGGACTGCCAAGAGAGTTGGTACCGGAATTCTGGAATCTTGTAAGAAATGCGATGGAAGCACTGTTAATGTTAGACTGTGTGGATGATGACCAGCAGTTAGTTCTTATGGCATACAAGACAAAACCGGAGATTTTTCATGTGCATGTTACCGGATGGCAGATGATCATGAAAGAAATGGGTGCCGATCATATGAAGCTAAAGCAAAAAGCTGCACCAAAACAGGAAAACAAATACAAAAAGTTATTAAGACAGACATATCGTAAGATCGTTCCAAACAAAAATGATCCAAAACGTAATTATGCCAGGAGAAGTTATGATGCGGCAGTACGTGTTTATGGCAAATAGTCTGGAATAGCGAGGGTTAGAGAATACAAAATGACAGCTGTGATAAAAGCAATAATGATTCTGCTGCTTCAGGTCATCATATATTATCTGTTTGGAACATTGTTTGAGAATATCTGTAAAAGAAGACATGGCATGGTATTTAAGGTGATCAGTGGTTTTCTGGTATATCAGATTCTGTTTCAGATTTGCGCATTGCCAATGATCAAAGGAAACCAGACACTTACAAGGCTTGCAATCCTATGGTCAATTCTTGTGGCAGTTTGTTGTATCAGTATGATGATCCGATGCAGGCAACGGATCCTTGAAGATATTGCAATGATAGGAAGAGCATTTAGAAAACATAAAATATGGTTTTTCCTGATGGGATGTTTCCTGGTACTGATCTGTTTCTATGTATCCGTGAATGGAGATGTTAACGACGATTCAACGTACTATATAGGATTGATCAATACAACACTGACATCCGACCGTTTATATAAGTTCAATGCATATACGGGGGAGCAGGTACACTCATTATATTTGAGAAGGGCACTTGTTACCTTTGATATTAATACAGCGGTTGCCTGCAGGATATATCATATCCATCCACTTGTGATCACAAGGATTACAAGAGCATGCCTGAATGTAATATTTACGGCAGGAGCGGTATATCTGATTGGCAGGGAACTGCTGAAGGGACAGAAAGAGTCTTTCTGGAAGGCAGGAGTATTTACCTGTCTTGCCATGGCATGTAATTTTCTGTTTGATAATACAATCTATACAAGTGCTACGTTTTTGCTTCACAGAGCTTATGAAGGAAAGGCATATGCAGGAAATATACTTATGCTGTTTACAACATATTTGTGCCTGATGCTGATCAGGCAGGATGATAAATGGAATTATATTTATCTGTTTGTGACATTATGGGCATGTATTGCGATCTCTTCTTCGGCTATAATGGTAACCGGAGCGGTTTGTGTAATACTGTTACTGCCGGTAATATTACAGAAATTATTAAAACAGGTAAAACAGGAATAGAATTATGACGAATGCAGAGACAATATGGAACGTAATATCAAGATACTATGGGAATAGTACAGCAATTGGTCTGTTCCTTATCCTGACGACGGTTTATCTGTTGGGAAAGAAAAAAGAATATCGCTATTATACACTCAGTTGTTCCATACTTTTACTATTATTGTTAAATCAACTGACATACCGGCTCATCACAAAGCTTGGTGAAGGAAGTACGTATTATCGTTTTTTGTGGATGTTTCCGGTTTCACTGATCGCTGCATGGATTCTGCTTGTTCTTCTTGAGAAGATGGAATCTAAGGTAAAAGGAACCATCTGCGTAGTATGTGTAATTTTTCTCATATTGATGTATTCAAACGCAAAACTTTCGGACTGGATTACACTTCCGGAGAATATTTATCAGTTGTCAGAGGATAAAATCCAGCTGGCAGATCTTATAGATGACGTGACCGGAGGACAGCGTGCGACTGTGTATGCAGAAGATGAGCTTCTTTATGGAATCAGGGAATATAATGCCAATATCTGTCTGACAACGGAAGGTGAGACAGGATATCTTTATCATATAATTACAGTAGATGATCCTGATGCAACAGGAAATCTGATGCTTGGAATACTGGTAAATGCAAAGATTGATTATATCGCTGTAAAAAAGGAATATACCGGAGCAAAGACTGCACTAAATAGTGGAGGATGTGTCAAGGTTGGCCAGACAGATCAGTATGCCTTATATTATGTAAACCAGGAACTGCTCAAACAGGATCTGTATCATACCTATGATACAGACTGGAATACGAGTGCTACTGTTATAGGTGTGGAAGATGTGATGGTCAAAGATCAGGCAGAAGAGCAGCAGTATCTTTTCTACGGCAATGGAAAACTGGCGGAGTTCGATAATCTCACAGGAGAAAGTCAGATATTATGTGAGAAGCAGGAGAAATTTTTCAGTAAAGAATACGACAAATACATTATTTGTGAAATTGATAACCAATATGAAGGTGTTTCGGCACAGACTATGAAGAAAATACAGGCAGAGGAACAGAAAGGGAAACCAATTATTCTGTTTTTGAGCCGCCCGCTTGTACGAGGAGAAAAGAGTGATAAACTTCTTGACTGGATTGAAGCTGGTAATAGCCAAATCTATGCGGTATATGCAGATAATGCAGATGATACCAAAAAAAGTATGTTGTCAGAGCAGACATTCCAATGCAATATTGCAAATAATGCAGAAGAAAGTGCAATGCTGATCCAGGTGAGAGGGGAATAATCTGGAAATTCCATTTAGAATATGATAAGCTTATAGAATACAAGAAGAAAATGAGGAATAGAAGATGAAATTATCATTAGTAGTACCATGCTATAACGAAGAGGGAAATGTCAAGGCATTTTATACAGAAGCAAAACGTGTATTTGATGCTCAGGATTATGAATATGAACTTGTATTTGTTAATGATGGAAGTAAAGATAAGACACAGGAGGAGCTTGAGAAGGTTTATAATCTTCACGAAGCAAATGTTGTAGTGGAAATGTTTTCCAGAAATTTTGGCAAAGAGGCAGCTATTTATGCCGGCTTTCAGAAAGCAACAGGAGATCTGATCACAGTGATTGATGCAGATCTGCAGCAGAGGCCGGAGATCGTTGTCAAAATGGTGAAAATCCTGCTTGAGAACGAAGACTACGACTGCGTGGCTGCTTATCAGGAGGAACGCCATGAAGGGAAAATGGTTGGCGGCCTGAAAAATATGTTCTACAAGATGATCAATAAGACCAGTGAGATTGAGTTCTACCCGGGAGCCTCTGATTTTCGTACTTTCCGAAGAAGAGTTGTAGATGCAATCTTAAGTCTTCCGGAATATCATAGATTTTCCAAGGGAATTTTCTCATGGGTAGGATTTAATACCTGCTATATTCCATATGTTGCGGAGGAGAGAAATGCAGGGGAGACAAAATGGTCTGTCAGAAAGCTTTTCAAATACGCAATTGAAGGATTCATTTCTTATACTACGTTTCCATTGAAAATTGCTACAGGAATCGGATTGTTCACATCGTTATGTGCCATTATCTATTTGATCGTTGTGGTGATCCAGAAATTATGCTTTGGTAATCCGGTACCGGGCTATCCGACAATCGTTGTGCTGATACTTCTTCTTGGTGGTATCCAGCTTACAATCCTTGGAATTATCGGTGAATATCTTGCAAGAATGTATATCCAGGGAAAACACAGACCAATCTATATTGAGAAGAAATTATTAGATTATAAGAAGGACGAACATGCAGAGAATTAAAGACCTATTTATAAAATACAAAGAAGTTATCATGTACCTTATTTTCGGAGTGGCAACAACGCTGGTGAATTGGATTGTTTACAGTCTGTTAATGAAAACGTCTGTGATCAATATGACGGTAAGTAACGCAATTGCGTGGTTTATGGCAGTTGTATTTGCTTATATCACCAACAAAATATTTGTGTTCGAGAGTAAATCATGGAATCCGGCAGAAGTATGGAAGGAAGTTGTGAAGTTTTTCAGTGCACGTATTGCCACAGGAGTAATTGAAATTGGTGGACTGCCATTATTATACTATATCGGTGTGAAGCAGAGTATATTCGGCGTGGAAGGTTTCCTTGCAAAGATACTGGTCAGCGTTATTGTGGTAATACTCAATTATGTATTCAGTAAAATATTTGTATTCAGTACAAAAAAGTGAGATAGAGAAGATGAAGAAAAAAGTATTAATTATCGGTGGGGCAGGATTTATTGGATCCAATCTGTCAAGACATTTGCTGGAACATAATATGGAAGTATACTGCTTTGATATGTCCAAACCGGAGCATTCGATTCCGGGAGTAAATTATATCTGTGGGGATTTTTTTGACGATTATATTTTACAGAATGCATTGGAAAACATGGATTATGTAGTGCATGCACTTAGTACAGTCAATCCGGGAAATTCAAATGAAAAGTATCTGCAAGGGTATGAAAGAGATTTTATCCAGACAATAAAGCTTTGTAAAATGATCATGGATCAGAAGATACGCATGATATTCTTATCTTCCGGTGGAACGGTATATGGCAATCAGAGAATACAGCCAATTGTGGAAGAGGCACTTCCTGCACCGATCAATCATTATGGAAATGTCAAACTATGTATAGAGAATACGATCCGGACATTTAATTATCAGGCACATACGAAGATCCTGATTGCAAGGATATCGAATCCTTACGGACCGGGACAGGATTTTAATAAAGGTGTCGGATTTATTGATGCTGCACTCAAGAAATCGATCCGGAAGGAAAAAATCGAAATCTGGGGAGATGGCAATAATGTCAGAGATTATATCTATATTGATGATGTATGCAGAATGCTAATCTCATTATTTGAATATCAGGGAGAATATGATACGTTCAATATCAGTTCCAATACCGGTACTTCTCAAAGAGATGTGATCCGGATGTTAGAAGAGATGCAGCTTGCACCTCAGGTGGAATACCTTCCGGCAAGAAGTGTGGATGCAAAAAAGATTATTTTGAACAATGACCGTATCATGAATATTCATGAAGTACCACTTGTTCCGATCAGACAGGGAATCAGCATGTATTATGAGTGGTTACAGAAGGAGGCCTAAGTGTTTTACGAACTAAAGAGACAGATAGAATACTTTTTCAAAAATAAAATATATATGATATCTCTCGTGATCGCTGCAATTGCCGGTTATGGATATGAGATCACACATAGTTCTCTTGGAGTAGATGATGTTTGCATTGGATTATATTTTGATGATGGTCTTGGAGTAGCGATCGGACGATGGCCTTTCTATGTGATCAACAAAATTTTTCATGTGACAGAGTTCCAACCATTTATCCTGGAATTTTTTGCCGTACTGATTTTGATGTTCGCAGCTATTTTGTGGTCATCTTTGCTCAGATACATACTGGGAGAGAAGCTGCCGGTCGCATGTTATGCAATCTTTTCAACAATGTTTATCGATTATTCACTGATTGCAGAGGTATTTATTTTCTATTTGCAGAATGGTGTGGCAATCATATATGCCTGTGCAGGAATAGCAGCATTTGGCTTTTACTATCTGTACACGAACGAATTAGAACGAAGGCAGAGGATTTGGTATAAATTCGGAATGAGCCTTATCCTATCTGTTGCGATAGGTTTTTATGAAGCAGCTGCTAATGTATTTCTTACAGGTATGATCCTTATTATGATCGTAGACTGTATAGGGAAGAACAGAATGCAGATCAGAAAATTCAAGAGATTCTTCTTTGCACTGTTTCTGGTTGGCAGAATCCTTTTATATGCGATCATCGAACGATCCATTATATCCAAAATCTGCATGGCTGTATTTGGAATTGAGCCATATGGATATCGAAGTACATCAAGTATATTGCGGATCATTAAATACCCGGGGAGAATCCTTACAATAATACGTCAGATTTTGCGTGACTATGTATTTGTGGGATTAGCATACTATCCGATCGGATTATTTGTGGCAGCAAGTATACTATTTGTGATTATGATATTAACCGCAACGATATGGAAGAAGAATATATACATTCTGTTCCTTGGAGTGATAGGTTATGGCTCAATCTTTGTATTGTCACTTCCACAGGGAGATGTACTTCCTTACAGAGCCAATCTGATGATCGCACTGCTGGTAGCGATGGTTTTATTTGCACTGGCGGTATTAGTGCTAAAATGCAGATTCCGTTGTGTGAATGTCCTTGGGATGATACTACTGATCTCGGTTGTTTATAATTCTGCGTTTGATTTAAATCATTGGTTTGTTTTTGACTATGAAAAGAATCAGAGTGAGCTGCGGGTAGTAGACCAGGTTGCGTACGATCTGAAAAAAGGCGGATATGATATAGAGAATAAGCCGGTTGTCTTTCTTGGAACATACGAACTTGATCCGGCAATTATCAAGCAGTGCTCAATGGGACAGGATACGCCGGGATATTCTACAATAAAAGGGTTGAATGACTGGATGGCAGAGACAACAGGTGAACGATATATCTATGTGCAGACATTATCAGCATCTGTGATCGACTGGGCAATACCAGGTTTTTATAATTATGAAGGACATAATAAAGAGTTGATCAAGTTATTTGAGGAACGCGGATACCAGTTGCTGTGGGGTGGAAGAGAGATTTACAGTGAGGCACTTGAACATGAAAGTGAATTGAGCGAATATCCTGCAGATGGTTATGTGAAAGAGTATGATGATTATATTATAGTCAGATTCTAGGCGTACAATCTGCATAATATTAAAATGCAAAGCGGGTCAGTCGTGAAAGACTGACCCGCTTTGCATGCATATGCAGAATAAATAATTATGATGCTTTATTCCGGATAAGTGACATAGATTTCATTCAGGCCATAATACTTTGCAATATAAGCATTTGGGAATGGATCATCAGAATCTTTGCCATTCATATCAAGCAGACCATATTTACAACAATATTTTGTTGTAGAGGTAATGATCGGCACACCGATCGTAGTTTCTCCTTCGGAAATAGCGTTTTCTATCATGGCTTCGCGAGTATGCTGCTCGTTGGATACTCTGTAGATATCATAAGAGCCTTCCCAGTAACTTAACGGACTGTTAGCGATCAGATAAATGCAGACACATAATGAAACGCACTCCAGGCGCATATTGCCACGGAGCAGCTGCAGAAGCGTTATAATACCAAATAGCAGGAATATAATGCCATTTGCGAGGCTTCGTTCCGGAAGATAGCTTGCAATTACAAGCATGCCGGAAGCAATCACACTTATAAAAAAGAATGCAATTGCAAGGAGAATTTCATTTTTATCAAGTTTATGATAAATAGCAATGCAAAGCAGGATAAAAAACAGGATCAACGGAATGCGGCACATAGTATAGTATTGAGTGAATATTTCAATTGCATTTTTAAAAATCAGAGAGAGTGACAGATTCTCAGAAAACTTGGCACTTCCGGAAGGACTGAACAATAATACCAGATATCCCAGTGCTCCACATGCAATAGGAAAAGTGTATACAAGGTAAGAGCGGAACTTCTTCTGCCGATACATCACAATACATAAAAGAATAAAACCAGTAAAAATAACAGAAAATGAAACATTTTCGGAATAATTTCCAAAAAGAAAGGTGAAAATGCAAAAGAGGATAAGCTTCCACTTCTTATTCAGCGGCATTTTACCACGCACCAATTCGAAATAAACGGAAAGAAATACGAGAGCAAAGAGATAACTCCACATGTAATTAATCGAACCATCCAGCCAGAGGAAAATCTGTCCATATGCCGGCATGTAAAGCCAGAACAATGTAGGAATAGAAAAAAGTAATAAGAGGCTATGCTTCTTACCCTGTGAAGTGAGATAGTATACTTTAAGGATCAGAAACACAAAGAAAAGAGTATTTACTACATTAAAAATCCATTTAGAACCGATCAGAAAAAGCATAACGAAAAAATGGGACACAAGGCGTCCGTTTCCGAAATGAGTATAATGTTCTGCGAGGGAAGAGAAAATCTGCCCAACAGAAGTGATGCGGCTTCCATCACGAAAACTGAACATATAACAGTAGTCGTCCGAAGCATATGGTGTCCAGTGATTAAAAAGCAAGGCACATGCAAAAATGCATAAGCAGCCTAAAATTAATTTATAATTTTTATGATCTGATAAATATTTCATAAGTTCACCTGTCCATTCGTGTTTCTAAGTATTTATTCTAACATACAAGACACTGTCATGCAAATTCATAGTGGAAGCTATTTCAATTTTGACAGTGGAAGATGTGATCGTCTGCCCTTTGTATTTTTAAGAATTTATGAAGGAAGCCAGGCACATTGTATTTTTGACAGAGATATGCTAAACTTAATAAGTTGTGAAACTATAGTAAAAGTCAACATTTGCAAAGGAAAAAGAGATGAAAAAAATCAGCATTGTAATACCAACTTATAATGAGGAAGAAAACGTTGGTCCGATCAGCAAAGCAGTTATGGATGAACTTGCAACGAAACTTTCTGATTATGATTATGAAATTATATTTATTGACAACTGTTCTACGGATCATACAAGGCAGCTTCTCCGTGGAATCTGTGCAGAGCATCCGAAGGTCAAAGCAATCTTCAATGCAAAGAATTTCGGACAGTTTAATTCACCATATTATGGACTCTGTCAGGCAACCGGAGATTGTGCGATCCTTCTTTGTGCGGATTTCCAGGATCCGATCGACATGCTTCCGGTGTTTGTGAAAGAATGGGAGAACGGTTATAAGATTGTAAGTGCGATCAAGACAACAAGTAAAGAGAACAAAATGATGCGGTTCTTAAGAAGCTGTTATTATAAGGCAATTAAGAAAATGTCAGATGTAGAACAGATTGAACATTTTACCGGATTCGGACTTTATGACAGGGCTTTTCTGAATGTATTGAAAAATCTTGATGATCCGACTCCGTTCTTACGGGGAATTGTAGCGGAACTTGGATTTAAGAGAAAAGATATCCCATATGAGCAGCAGAAACGGGCAGCAGGAAAGACACACAATAACTGGGCAACTCTTTATGATGCAGCGATGTTAAGTTTTACTTCTTATACAAAGATCGGGCTGAGGATAGCAACGATTTTAGGGTTTGTTCTTTCAGCAATCAGTCTTGTCATAGCACTCGTTTATCTGATCATGAAGCTGGTATTCTGGGATCGATTTGTTGCCGGTATGATCCCAATCCTTCTTGTAGTATGTATCCTTGGATCTGTTCAGATTTTCTTTATCGGATTGATCGGAGAATATATCTTAAGCATGAATAAAAGAATCATGCATCGCCCGCTGGTTGTGGAAGAAGAACGGATTAATTTTGAGGAATTGCAATAGAACGAAGAAGGGATAAAACAGGACGAATATGAATCCGGATTTAAAACAGAAATTCATTCAATTTATCAAGTTTGGAATAGTGGGACTCAGCAATACGATCATTTCTTATGTGATCTATGTTGTATCTTTGCTTATCATGCAGAA
The DNA here is from genome assembly GCA_934292805.1 of uncultured Roseburia sp. Taxonomy (GTDB): domain Bacteria; phylum Bacillota; class Clostridia; order Lachnospirales; family Lachnospiraceae; genus Roseburia. The sequence continues at coordinate 85,124 of CAKQXQ010000003.1, forward strand.
GTATCAGATGCTGCCAAAGACAGATTATCTTGTGGCACAGTTCTTTGGCTTTGTACTTAGTGTGCTGTGGTCTTTTTACTGGAACAGGAGATTTGTATTCAAAGAAGGGGCAGAGAAAGTGTCCTGGCCGGTTGCTTTGCTTAAAACATATGCATCTTATGCTTTTACAGGAATTCTGCTAAACAGCATTCTGTCCTTCCTTTGGGTAGAATATCTGCATATTCCGAAACTTATTGCACCGGTTATTAATCTTCTGGTAAGTGTGCCGTTGAATTTCATATTGAATAAATTCTGGGCATTTGGAGAAAAGTAGCACGCAGACGTGATCTACAGGGAGAAAACATATGAATGAAATCAGAAAAATAAAACAAGAGATATGCAATAGGCATTTCATTAAGATGGCAGTGATCGTTTTTCTTATCGGAATGATCACATCATTTCCGTATCTTGCAGATACAATCTGGAACCATGATGCACTTGCGAATGCCTATACAGACTTCGACTGGCTGCTAGAACAGGGAAAATGGTTCGTAACGCCGATTGCAGCCTTAAAAGGAGCATATGATCTGCCATATCTTGGCAATATCCTTGGGATCGTTTTCCTGACAGTGGCAGTGGTGCTTATCACAAGAATGCTTGATGTAAAGGAACAGTGGAGGCAATATGTAATCGCTGTTTTGTTTGTAACATTTCCGTCGATCAGTGCATTTATGATTTATCATTGTGCAGATTACTTCGGCTTTTCTATTTTACTTGCGGTTGCAGCGGCATATTTTGCAGAAAAGAAAGGAATTCTCTGTTACATAATCAGTGTTATATGTCTTACCTTTTCAATGGGAGCTTATCAGGCTTATATTGGAATGGCGGCATCGCTTATGCTGATAATTTTGATGCAGGAATTATCGCAGGATAAAGCAGAGAATAAAGACATTATACTGCGGGGATTCCGGTTCTTATCAATCTTATTGATCTCCTGCATCCTGTATTATGTCATTCTGCAGACCAGGCTTAGAATGACGGGAACGGTACTTTCAGGATATAAAAATGTATCTGACATGGATGCAATCTTAAGTCCGGCGGTACTCCTTGCTTCTGTGAAAGTCGCGTACAAAGACACCTGGAAATTCTTCCTAAAAGATATATTGAGTGGCAATTCCGGAGTTTTACGCATAGCATACCGTGGAACAGTGATTTGTTATCTGGCGGCTATAGGGATAACAATGTGGAAGAAAATCCGTGAGAAAAAGGTGCTTCAATCAATACTTGCACTTATCATAAGTATTGTATTATTACCACTTGCGTTGAATGCAATCGGAGTGCTCAGCAATAATGCAACATTTTATTATATATCAGTGTATTCATTGGTATTATTCCCAGTGGCAGCTTTTGTATACGCCGGTAATCACCTGGAAAAATGTGATTTTTTAAGAAAAATAATCTTAGGGATAACAACGATATGCGTATTATTGTGTTCCGGTCAATGGATTATAAATAATAATACAGCACACCAGAAACTGGTATATTGTAATCAGCAGATCGAGAGCAAAGCACAGATACTGATCACGCAGATCCAGAGTTGTCCGGGTTATACAGAAGGAATGAAAGTGGTACTGGCAGGAGAGCCACCATATAGCTATTTTTCACCGGAAGGTGTTGCCATGGATATGGAGAATTATCTGACGAATACGATGGGAACACGGAACGCTATGGATTTATTATATGGTGCAGACAGACTACAGAATTATCTTGTCAACTATATCTCTCCGCATATGCAGTTCGTGAAAAAAGAAGGACTTTCACAGGAGATAAATGATGTGATCTGGAACATGCCGGTATATCCGACAGATGGTTCAATTCAGATCGTAGAGGATACAGTCTGTGTGAAGCTCGGATACAGTTATTAAAATATAATACGAAACTCAAAAGGCATTTCAAAATCTGCATCTTGTAGAAAAAATTTGAAGTGCCTTTTATTATTTTATGTTACAATAAAAAGAACTAAAAACGTAGAAAGAGTGAGAATATGATAACTGTAAAATTACTCGCGGCAGGATATGGAGATTGCATACTCCTGTCAATTGGTGAAAACGGCACAAAGTTTCATATACTGATCGATGGTGGTGTGACAGAAACTTATTCCGGCAGCCTTAAGAAAGAATTGCAGAAAATCCGGTCTGCAGGGGAGAAGATCAATCTTGTGGTTTGTACACATATGGACAATGATCATATTTCCGGACTTGTGAAAATGTTAAAAGATCATAATGCAGACGTGATCGGGAATGTATGGTACAACGGTTTCCTGCAAATTATCGACGAAAAATTCTACCGGAAGAGAGATGCGGGCAGCAACGAAGGCAGCGTTGCAGATCAGAAGATATTGGATCATATTATCAGACAGGGGACGATAAGTGATGAACAGCAGATGGTTGGCATCAATGAAGGAATGTCTTTTGGAGTATTACTTGAGAAAGAAAAGCTTCCGGTAAATGAAATTGTGGAAGGACGTGCGATCTCAACAGACAATCTGCAACATAAGATTTCGATTAATAAAGATACAGCGATTTATCTTATAGGACCATCCAAGATGGATCTGGATAAAGTGGAGAACTATTGGAAAACAGATATGATTGCCAGAAATTATCGTTTTCGGGTATCCAATCAAATAAAATTAACAGAAGCTTTTGAATATCAGCTGGAAAGAATCCAGAATTTTTATGCGAAGGAGAAGACGAATGTCAGCCAGTCGGAAGATCTGGAAAAGTACATGGGAAAACTTACGGAATCAGATGAATCTATCGTAAATAAAAGTTCAATCGCTTTTATACTGGAACACAATAAGAAGTATTATCTTTTCCCGGGAGATGCTGTGATGAATGAGGAAATGCTGGATAATATTCAAAAGGTTGTTGGATATCAACACAGATTTGCAGCAATCAAGCTTCCACATCATGGCAGCAGATACAATATCACACGGGAATTTATAAACAGATATACAGCGGTGGAGTATTATTGCCTGACAGATTCAAAGCGATTTGCACATCCGGATCTGGAAGTTATGGCATCCATTCTTGGCACAGACAGGCAGAGGAAAACGCTGATATTCAATTATCCGGTTGAAAAAGCAGCTTTTCTGAACAGACCGGAATGGGAGCAAAAATATAACTATGAGATCATTACCGGAGATGGAGTTACGAGTGTGAGGAGGGAATATTCATGAATAGGATATTGACAGGTCAGATTGTAAAGAATGGTGTAATAACAGGAACAGGTTTTCTGATCACAGAGAATGTCGTAATGACTGCAAAGCATACAATCCTTAAAGCGGAAGAAATTCTGGATATGCAGGAAGTTAAGGAGGTGGAAGTACAATTTATGGCTGCACCGGATGATATTGTGGAAGGGATAACCATAAATTTACGGGAAGCAGAGGAGAAAGGGATTGACTGTGTATTTATCAGACTGCGGGAGAATTTATGTGAAGAGAAAACGGATAGTCTGGTGATATCTGAGAATGGACTTGCCGGGAGTCATTGCAAGATGATGGGATATCCAAAGCTTGCAGATGGAAAAATGGAGCTTTCCGGGAACATTGCATATGAGTCTGAAAATAAAATTATAATCTCCGTGAAGAAAGAAGATGAATTACAGAACTATGAAGGACTTTCCGGAGCACCTGTGATCGTTTTCGGAGCAGTCGTCGGGATGATCGTGAGACAGGAGAGTAATGAGAAGTTAGAGGCTCTTTCCATCGAATATATAAAAAAGAACCTGGACTGTGGAGAGATACCAGTCAGGAACAGGACAATCTCTGTAAATATTTCCGAAGATGTCTGTAACATAGAAAAACAGATCGAAAAAAATCGTCAGGTGATCGAAATGGCTGGACCAAGATATAGTGTAGAGCTGAATGTACAGACGGAGCTGAAGAAACATATACAATTACTGTTACGTAAGGACGGAAAATATAGTATCAAAGCAGGGATAGAACAAAGAGGCAGGCAATGTATAAGACATCTGAAAGAATTTTTGCAATATGGTCAGGAGAAAGAAGAACTTCTTTTGAAGGAACATGTAGAAAAGACAAAGAGTATCACAGAGAATCTGACACAGAGCATAGAACAGCTGAACAAAAGTAAAACTAACGTCATAGAAGTGCGTAAAATGCAGAAAAAGATTGAAAATGATACGCAGGTTCTGAAAGAAATATTTACAGTAGAGAAAGAACGATTCGAAGAAAGACACGGTACAGGTACTTTTGATAACAAAAGCTGGAAAGGATGGCAGGCATCCTATATGTGTGAATTCCCAACTCGTTATCTGGATGAATTAAAGTCAGCAGTGGAAGAGCTGCCCTGGATTATAAAAGAGCAGGATATAGAGAGACTTAGTGTCGAAGAAAATCAGGTCATACTGATCACCGGACAGGGAGGGGTAGGAAAGACGCATTTGCTTTGTGATATTGTTAACCAATATTGCAGTGAGAAGATACCATCAGTTCTTATGCTTGGAGATATGTTTCCAAAGACTGCCGCGGCAGATGAGGTAATATTGAATCAGATGCAGCCGGGGTGTGGGATAGATGAGTATTTTGAATGGCTGAATGCCTACAGTGAAGAGAATGACTGGTATCTTCCAATCTGTATTGATGCGATCAATGAGACAGATGATCCGGAATACTGGAATAGAAATTTACCATTACTCTGCTCAAAAATACAGAAATATCCGGGATTAAAGCTGATCTTAAGCTGCAGGAGTCTGTATCTTAGGGAATATCTGGAAGAAGAAAAGCTTCGCGGGATACTGCAGCTTACTCACAAAGGGTTTGAAAAACAGGAAGAGGAAGCGTTGGCCGGGTTCTGCGAATATTATGGTGTAACAATCAATTATGAGACAGTTTTTGTCCCGGAGTTCATGAATCCGCTTTTCCTAAAAATGCTTTGTGAGATCGCACAGGACAAGAAGGATAAGACGGTTGTGGTCAATGATATCGGAAATCTGATGGAAGAATTTTTTGCATTGAAGAACAAGCGGATTTCCAGAAAATACAGTGATTATTTTTCTGTGAGAGATGAAGTGGTGCAGAAAATTCTTTCCAGTGTGATGAATGAAATGATGGAGAAGGAACGTTATACTATTTCCTGGGCAAAATTCAGAGAGTGTGTGACAGATGTGCTGAAAGACTTTGGAATGCAGGGGAAAGCATCTGGAATCATGAAAGCGATCATCTCAGAGAATCTGCTCCGGGAGGCCAATGACAGTGGAACAGAGATTGCATTTTCCTATCAGAAATTCTTTGAGTATCAGTATGCGTGTGCATATGAAGCAAAACACGGAACGGAAAATATTAGTGTTCTGGAAAAGGATATCCGTGAACAAAGAATTACGGCAGGAACACTCGAAATGCTCCAGATTGCTTATTTTTCGAATACAGGAGAGGAATTACTCGATCACATCAATGAAAGTATACGTGAAGTTACAGTGGAAAGCTTCATGAGTGGACTGTATTGGAGGAGTAAGAAAGAAATCGGCACCAAAACAATAGATGTGATCAATGGATTGCTTTCTTCCGGCAAAGAATCCGAAATGAGGACAGCAATTGCAGGATTGCTTGCAGTGGCAACAAAAAGTGAGTGTGTTGTGAATGCACTTTTTATTCATGAAAAACTTTGTGCATTAAACCCATATCGCAGAGATTACATTTTGAGCTTCTTCTTGCTGAAACAGTATGACCAAATGAAAGTATTGTCAGATTTGTGTGAAAGAGCAATTTCACTTTCGAAGAGAGCCTATTCTTTGGATAATGTGTTCTTATGGGAGATCATTCTTGGCTGGGGAACAGGAAGTAATGACAGAAAGCTGAGAGATAAAGCAAGCAAGGGGCTTACGAATCTGCTGCGTCTGTATCCGGAGACTATGACAATGATCTCTGATCAATTTGCAGGGGTGGAGGATGACTATATCCATGAGAGAATATGGCAGGCAATCTATTCAGCATTGATTCTGATTTCAGAAGAGAGACGTGTGCACGAGATTCTTACATATATTACTGAGAATATAGTAAATGCAGGACTATGGCCGCAAAATGTATTGATCCGTGATTACCTGAGAAATATTTTCGAATATGCATATTACAGAGAGTGGTGCTCCAAGGAGGAGGTAGAGAGCGTCAGACCACCTTATAAAAGCAGAAAGCATATTCCGAATGAAGAATGGGCAGCAAATTATAAGACAGAATATCATGATTTGTTTAGAAATTGCCAGACAAGTGATTTTGCAATCTATAGTATTCCATATGAAGTGTCTGACTATGGGCTTACAAAGAAGCAGGTAGGGATGATGATTTTTGAAGATATTATCCGGAGTGGATATCATCCAAACTGCAGGGAATACGACAGTTATATTGATTACACTTATGGTTCTCTCAGAAATAGAGATGAGCAGGTGGAACGGATCGGAAAGAAATACCAGAAAATCTATCTATACAGGGAGATGGGAAATATTTATGATAATTACCCATATAAACCAAGATATGAAACAGATGATATTGAAGTTGCTGCTCCCGAACAGGGCAATTCTTTTCGGGAAATAGATCTGACGATCCGTCCATTGAAAAATGAGTTTGTCGGAGCAAAACTGGTTTATCCATTTTACAGATACAGTCAGTGGAATGACAGGGAATGGTTTGACAAAAACGATATAGAAAAATATATCCCAGGATTTTTGAAAACAGAATATGAAGGCGAAGAATACTATGTGCTGCAGTCTTATCAATCCGTAGAAGAACCGAAGAAAAAAGAATACCGTATGGTCTGGCTGCAGATCCGGACTTACTTCTATGAAAAAGAAAAAAAGAAACAACTTCTCAAATGGTTTGAAAAGAAGAACTTTGACGGACGTTGGATGCCGGAAGGAGCAGGTCAGATGTACAGCAATTGCCTGGGAGAATACCCATGGAGTCCGGATATGGTGAATTATCTGAGCGAAGAAGAGGAGCAGAGCTTCCGGCAGGAGGAAGTAGCACCATGCTATCTGATCGCAACCGTAAATGATTATATTGCAGAGAAGGATTCACAGTTTTGTACCAATGAAGATATCTCTTATATGCTTCCGGCAGATTATCTGATGAATGAGATGGAACTTCAGTGGGATGGAGCTTATGGTTACAGTACGTCAGGAGAAAAAGTTATCTATATGGCAGAGAATAATGCGATGTTTATAAAGAAAAAGTATTTGCAGTCATTTCTCGCAAAAAAGAATCTGGATATTGTATGGACAGTTCTTGGGGAAAAACAGAAAATAACAGAAAAAGTTGATTTTCCAGGAAGTGCAGAATTCAGTTATACTTATAGTGTGGACGATACAGGGAAACTGTGGCGTAATCATGAGGTTTATGAGATAAGAGAGCCTATCTACAGGTAAAAATTGCACAAAAATCTGCACCAGACAAAGAATAATTTAAGATATTCTGAAGAAAAGTTCGGATGCGTTGTTTTTCACCTATAATTGTGTTAGACTATATAAGGTTAACTATCGATAAAATGTAAAAAAGGGGATTGCTATGTATCGAAAGAGGAATAAAGGATGGTTGAAGCACCTTGATTTTGCTGTCCTTGATCTGTTGTGCATGCAGCTGTGTCTTGCAGCAGCATATTTTGGAAGGCATAGAGAGCTTAGCAGATTATATAGAGATTCTGTTTATCAGAATGTCGTATTGTTACTTGTCGTATTTGAATTCCTGTATCTGTTTTTCATAGATGGATACCGGGATATTCTAAAGCGTGGTTATTATATAGAGATGGTGTCAACAGTGAAGGAAGTATGCCTGCTGGAATTACTGCTTGCATTCTATCTTTTTACTGTGAAGTCAGGAGATGATTTCTCGAGGACAGTTCTGTTCATGCTTGGAATCTATGAATTTGTTGTGGGATATCTGGTGCGGATCCTATGGAAGAGACATGTGATCAGACATCAGGCAGAAGACGGTAAGAATGCCCTGCTACTGGTGACTATACCGGAATATCTGGAACAGGCACTTGAGAATATCCGCAATCATAATTTTATGACGTATTTTCTTTCGGGTATTGTACTAATCGGAAGAGAGTGGGATGATACTTATGAGGGAATCCCTGTTATACCGGAATCCGGGATGAGCGAGTGGACATGCAGGAACTGGGTGGATGAGGCACTGATCGTTCTGCCGCAGGAGCAGCATTTTAAGAAAGAGTATATGGAAGCATTTTCTGAGATGGGAATTGTGACACATTATTCTGTGATGCAGGATTTTGCAGACTCTGACCATCAGCAGATTGCTGAGAATGTCTGCGGATATCTGGTTCTGACTTCCGGAATGCAGTTCGTAAGCAACAGGCAGTATCTGACGAAGCGTCTGATGGATATTGTCGGCGGCATTGTAGGTTCTCTGATCACAGTGATTCTTACAATTGTTTTAGGACCAATGATCTATATCAAGTCACCGGGACCAATCTTTTTCGCACAGGAGCGTGTCGGAAAGAACGGTAAAATGTTCAAGATGTATAAGTTCCGCACAATGTATCTGGATGCGGAAGAACGGAAGAAAGCACTGATGGAGCAGAATCGTGTCTCTGATGGACTGATGTTTAAAATGGAGGATGATCCAAGAATTATCGGAAGTCATTTTGATGCGAATGGAAAATATGTGCCGGGAATCGGAAATCTGATTCGGAAACTCAGTCTTGACGAGTTTCCACAGTTTTTCAATGTATTGCTCGGTGATATGTCTCTTGTTGGGACAAGACCACCTACAGTGGATGAGTATGAGAAATACAAGCTGCATCATAAAGCAAGATTATCTGCAAAGCCTGGAATCACAGGAATGTGGCAGGTGTCCGGAAGAAGTGATATCACGGACTTTGAGGATGTCGTGAAGCTGGATACTGAGTATATTAAGAACTGGAGCATTGGAAAGGATCTTAGGATCCTTGTGAAGACAGTGCAGGTTGTGTTGACGGGAAAAGGAAGTATGTAATGAGTATGAAGGTATGTTTGGTAGGATCGTCAGGTGGACACCTGACGCATTTATATATGTTGAAACCATTTTGGAAAGACAAGGATAGATTCTGGGTAACATTTGATAAAGAAGATGCTAGAAGTCTTTTAGAGGGCGAAAAAATGTATCCATGTTATTATCCCACAAATCGTAGCTTAAAAGCATTGATTAAAAATACTGTTATTGCATGGAAAATACTTCGGAAAGAAAAACCGGATTTAATTATTTCTTCAGGTGCAGCAGTTGCAGTACCATTTTTCTATCTGGGCAAGATTATGGGAGCAAAATTAATTTATATAGAAGTGTTTGATCGTATAGACAAGCCTACTATGACGGGGAAAATGGTATATCCAATTGTAGATAAATTTATTGTACAATGGGAAGAGCAGAAGAAAGTGTATCCAAAAGCAATTAATCTTGGCAGTATTTTTTAGAGAGGTAAAAGATGATATTTGTGACAGTAGGAACTCATGAACAGCCATTTAATAGATTAGTTAAGGCAGTAGATGAATTAAAAAGAGATGGGAAGATTACAGAAGACGTCATTATCCAGACAGGATTTAGTACTTACGAGCCACAATACTGTCAATGGAGTAAACTAATACCATATCAGCAGATGGTAAAAAATGTTGCAGATGCACGTATTGTTGTTACACATGGAGGACCTGCAAGTTTTATTATGCCTTTGCAAATAGGAAAAATACCTATTGTAGTGCCACGTCAATATCAGTTTGGTGAACATGTCAATAATCATCAAGTTGAGTTTGCCAGAAACGTGTCTGAGAGAATGGGGACAATTATTCCGGTTGAGGACATAAGTACACTTGGTGATGTGATTAAAAATTACGATCAGATTGTTGTCAAGATGGATCATGGCATGAGTAGCAACAATGAGATGTTTTGTGATGAATTGAAAAAAATTGTAGACGAGTTGCTGAAATAAAATGATAAGCGAAAGACTAACTATTAAAAGTCAAGTCGAAAATGAAATATTTTGAATGAATTGTAGAAATGCATTTCAGATATAGT